>CAYVGI010000031.1:0-39179 GCA_964451095.1 uncultured Anaerolineaceae bacterium | reverse complement strand
ACCATCGGGCTATTACGACTGGCGCGATCGTCCGCCCAGTCCTCTGAGATGCCAAATAAGTGGGTAAAGCGTCTCAGGTTCGTCTATCTGCACAGCCCAAACGCTCAATCACACGATTCCTGTAGCAAGTAAAGCTGTTTTTCCGAGCATGTGAGGGTGCGAACGTGACGATAATTCGAAACCCATTCCTGGAGATCATTCAAATCCAGAACCGGCAGCCATAGGCGTATCGTTCCCTCGACGGAGGCAGAGAATATCGAACCGCTATCATGGGTGAACTGAGCAGCAGTAACCTCGCCTGCATGTGCCGGTATTTGACGAAGGAGGTCGCCGGTTTCCCTGTCCCATACATGAACGAAACCATCAACCGATCCTGATACGATGTAGCGGCCATCTGCGCTTATATCGATGTGCGTCACACTACCCGTATGACCTACAAAACGACGACGTTCCTGCCCGGTTTCGACATCCCACAAGCGCACGGTTTCATCGACTGAACCGGACACAAGCCATCTGCCATCGGGGCTGAAAATAACGGTGGCGACGGCCTCCTCATGCCCCACCAACTGACGAACCAACTCGCCGGTTTCAGCATTCCACAGATGAATGCTATGGTCAACTTCCCCACACATGGCGCGCAGCGGCTCTTTGAGCGCCCCGAAACCCGCAGCCATGTAGCGTCCATCCGGGCTGTACGTCACTCCATTGATGGTTCCGGAACACACCTCAACCTGACGAACGACCTCACCCGTATTGATGTCCCAGACAATCATGCTTCTATCCTCGGCAGTCGAAACGAAATGACGACCGTCCGGACTCACAGCGAGGTTCAGAATGCTCTGAAATAGGACATTCTCATTGATGGCAGTCGCCGTATGTCCCTCAAAGCGTCGGACTTCCTCTCCGCTGGCGATTTGCCACTGGATAATCGTGCTGTCTTCGAATCCAGCAAACAGTGTGGTCGCATCGGGCGAGAAAGCGACACTCATCGTCATCCCACCCAGATGGCTAAAGCGCTGCATCCCATCACCCGTCTGTAGGTTGATGAGGTGTACCCCATCCACTGAGCCGACAGCAGCAACCTGCTCATCGTGCCGGACGGCCATACTGTAAATGGCGTCACCCGATACCTGAATATTCCGTAATTCACGCTCATCATACAATGACCAGAAACGCAGATAATTCGAGCTGCCCCCCGAAACAGCATGGCCATCGTCAATAAATGAAACTGTCAATGCTCGCCCCGCCTCATCACGGTAGCTTTGCAGGGCTCGCCCTGATGCCGCATCCCACAGGATGAGTGTGGAATCACGCGACGCAGACAGCAGCCGAGAACCATCAGCAGACCAATCCACATCAAAAACAAAGTTGGTGTGTCCGGTGAGGTGCCGAATCATCTGACCGGATGCCACATCCCATAGAACCACGTTGTTGTCAAAACCCGTTGACGCGAGCATCTGGCCGTCCGGGCTAAAACTGACCATGAACGCAATCATCTGATTATGGCCGTCAAGCCGATGTAATAATGCTCTCGTCTCCACATCCCAGATAATTACTGTTCCATCTTCCGATGCAGAGGCTGCGAGCCGACCGTCAGGACTGAAGGCTGTTCCTTGCACTTGTAGCGTGGGATCGTGACCTTCAAGCTGACCAGTGAATTCACCACTCTCTACATTCCAGAGTGTTACAACCCCGCGTTCGCTCCCAACAAGTGCGAGCGAACCATCCGGGGAAATCGCAACAGAATTCGGGTCTCCCGCTGGATTCATTGCTTCCCAGACAATGGCGGCCGTGTCCAGATTCCACAATTCCAGCGTATCATCCCAGGCTCCGACAAGGACATAGCGGCTGTCCGGGGTAAATGCAAAACCGCCCAATCCATCGGGATGATTGCCATCAAACTGGGTCATAACCTCCCCCGTCGCAAGATCGTAGATGGTGACGCGTACCTCGCCTTCCAAAACGGCAATCATCGTTCGATCCGGACTAATTTCAGCGATCCAGCGCCAACCGGGACCGCCATCAAGCAGCTTTTGGGTGCCGGGTGCCAGTCCCACCTCATAGAGTGTGCGCTGGGCGAAGACGGGCGGTTCTTCAATCTGGTTGGCGACGACGGCCAAGGCAAGTGCCTGCTCGCTATTTTCACGGGCAGCGGCAGCTTGTGCCGCAGAGGCCAGCGATAAGCTCTGCGATACTTGTGCGTTGCGGTTGGCATACGCCGCGTTACGCTGGGCAATGACCGTCAGGCTGACGGCAACGACCAACGCAACGGCCATCACCGCCACCAAGCCGCGCAGGAACTGTCGTGCCCGCTTTTCCAGCTTCAGCTCGTGGGCCTGCCTTGCTTCTTCGGCAGCCATTTCCTGCCGACGATTTGCCAGACTCGCCGCGAGGTAAGCCTGCTCGCCAGAGGTAAGAACCGATTCGGTCTGCTGTGACCACGCCTCGAACTGCTGCAAACGTGCGCCCCGCAGCAAGAAGCTGCTGTCCTGATTGGCTTCAGTCCAATCCTGTGTTAATTGAGCAAGCTGCTGTTGAGAACGAATATCATCACGGTCTTCGATAAGCCAATTGCTCAGTCGCTGCCACTCCCGCAGCAGGGCTTCGTGGGCCACCTCCACCGTTGGCTTCCTGCTGGTCGGGTCATGATCGGCGGAGAGCAAGCGGTATGCGACAAACGTATCGATTATGTCGTCCATCACATCGGCTGCCGGGCACAACTCCAGTAACTCCGATCGGAGGGTGCGCTGCCGGGAATCCTCTGCGCCTTCTCCCAACGTAACCAGGCGGAGGAACATTTGACGGATGTATTCTTGTTGATCGTTGTCAAACTCGCGAAACAGTTGTTCCGCGCGTTTTGCCAGGGCACCCGTTGCCCTACCCATTTCGTCGTAGGCTTGGTGCGTCAGCCGATGCCCGTCGCGCCGCTCAAACAACTCCGTGAGCGCGTATTGCAGCAGCGGCAGTGCCCCGGTTTGGTAGTGAATATCCTCAACGATGGCACTCATCAGACCCGTTTCAAACCGCGCGCCGACCCGTTCCGCCGGGCCAACAATCGCCGCTTCAAGCTCCCTGACGCTTAGGGGGAGCACGGTCTCAATACGATTCCGCATCAGTTCACCAAAATCCGGGTAGTGCAGCGGACGGTCATAGCAATCGGCGCGCAGGGTAATCACCACACGCACCCGGCTTCGCCGCTCAGTAACGGCGGCATGGATGAGCTTGAGGAAATGGGCGCGTTCAGGCTCATCTTCAATCAACGTGAAGACTTCCTCAAACTGGTCAATGACCAGCAGCAGCTCACTTCCGTCATCCGGCAAGGTCATGTTTACCGCGCGTATCAGCCCGAATGCGTCGCGTTTTAGCTGCTCGTGCAGGTTGCCGGTTTGGGTAGATGCCACTCTGGTCAACGCCACTTCCAGTTCATCCAATGGACGAGAACCGGGAACCATTTCCACAACAAACCACTTTTCTGATCCCTCCAGTTCCCCGCACCACACTGCCGGGATCAAACCCGCCTTGACCAGACTTGACTTGCCACTCCCACTCGGCCCCACGACCGCCAGAAACCGTGACCATTCGCCAGATTCGCCCAGCCGCTGAACCAGCCGCTTGATCAGCCGATCTCGCCCGAAGAAATCTCGAAAATCGGCGGCCTCAAACGGTCGCAGCCCTTTATAGGGATTTTCCGGCTGGAACTGATCGGTCGCAATGTGCAGACTGTCGTCGGTGGATGTGGACCTGAAGGTACCGGGGTGGACGACTAGCTCCAGTTCGCGTGCCCGTACAATGGCCTGCATCCGACTGCGCACATGAAGCTTCCGGTAAATCTGTGTGATATACCACTTTACGGTTGATATGGTGACAAAGAGTTGATCTGCGATTTCTTTGTTGGTTCGGCCTTCGACAATGTAGTAGAGAATCTCCTGTTCTTTACGCGTCAGCATTTCCACGACAGAGACCGCAGTCGCGGGGTGTCCAAGAGCCGCAGCTTCACGAAATGCACTCGCAAATGCCAGGGCATCGGCATAGCGTGATCTGGGGTCTTTGGCTGTCGCCTTCTGAACAACCGCATTGATGGCATCACGAGCGGATTCATCTACACGGTCGATCTGCGGCAGCGGCTCATTGATGTGTTTGAACAGCCGCTCCACGGTCGATACATTGGGGAAGGGATGCGTGCCTGTCAGCATTTCGTAGAGCACAACACCCAGGCTGTAGACGTCCGTCGCCGGCGTGACGGCCTCACTGCGCGCTTGTTCCGGCGACAGATAATCCGGCGATCCGACGATCGCCTCTGGTTCTGTTATGCTGCCATTCGTCAGCGAAATATCTTTAGCGATGCCAAAGTCCGCCAGATACGCATTGCCATCTTCATCTAACAGGACGTTAGCGGGTTTGAGGTCACGGTGAATGATGTTGTTGCGATGGGCGACTGCCAGCGCCGCCGTCATCTGATCCAGTATCTGCCCAGCGCGTTCCAGGTCACAGGCACCGTCTTTTGAAATGGCATCGCGCAGACTCCCTCCGCGCATCCAGCGCATGACCAGGTATGCACCATCCGGATCGCGCCAATAGTCATACAGTGGAACAATGTGCAGATGCTCAAGACGAGCAATGACCTGAGCTTCGGCTTCAAACCGGCGAATAAAATCGGGCTTGTTTGCCAAGCCAGGGAGAATGACCTTAACGGCGACCTCGCGCCCGACGGTTGACTGGGATGCTTTGTAAACAGCACCGAAACCACCCGCACCGATTCTCTCAGTGAGTTCATAGCCTTTAATAACCTGCCCGCTCAAGTTTGTCATGTGCTTGCCTCGGATACGCTTCGACATAACCGGAGTATAGACCAGGTGACACACGCCGTCAGGCAACGCTCGACCTTTTCCCCACCCCCAGAACAGCTTCTTGATTCAGGCACTGTCAACTCATGGATGTGCAAAGGCGGGTCAGAACAGTCTCGACCTTTTCCCTACCTCCCCAATGATGGCATTTGTCCTACGGTGTTCATGTGCTGGCTGCACAGATTGTAAATCCACATAAGATTTAGAAAGGAAGACAAATGAAAGCCAAATCCTATCTGACAGGGCTGTTACTCTTGCTGCAGTTGTTCGTTATCAGTGGTTTACTCGCACAATCAGACACATGTGATAGTCGTTCTGATTACGTTGGAATCGCTCAGGAGTCATCTAACCAGGGTGATTTCGAGACAGCAACACAGATGTATGGCTGCGTCCTTAAATTCGAGGCGGGTAATGTAGAAGTGCGTTTAGCGCGGATAGCATCAGCCATCCTTGCCGAAGACTACATGTCTGCCTACAGCGATGTGTTCTGGCTCAACAATACGACACCTGAGACAGTCCTTGCGCATCTTGATAAACTGCGCCAGATGGAGGCTGAACAGTACCAAACTCGTGCATTTCTGGCAATCTTCGTCGTCGTGCCGGATTACGACCTTGCGCTAGTCGATGCAGAGCAAATCCTTACCGCTGAACCAGACAACGCGTTCGCTTACGTCATACAAGCTACCGCATATGAAGGACTAGAAGATTTCGAGGCAGCATCTGTTGCATTTAACCAGGCAGTTGAACGATCACCGGAAAACGCACAAATCTATGGATTGATGGCTGCGGCACAGTTCACGACGTTCAACATTCCGGACATGCGGGAAAATGCTTCTCGTGCGCTTGAGCTTGATCCAGGTATCCCGCAGTTGTATCGCTTACGCGGATTCACGTCGATGGTCATGGGCGATCCTGAAGCTGCAATCGAAGATGCCAATCAAGCCATCGAACTTGAACCTGATTACTTCGCCTATTATGTGCTGCGTGGCAACGCGTATCGCGCCACCGGCAATCTAGAAGCTGCCCTCGCAGACTTTAATCAGATCATTGCGTTGGTACCGCAGTCCAGCTTCGGTTATGCGCTGCGTGCCGAAGTACAGATGCAATTAGGGCAGGAGCGTGAAGCAGCGGCGGATCTCGCAATGGCCATCGAGCTTGACACGTTAGAACGAATCGACGGCGAATCACTCGTAATCGGTCATCCAGAAATTCTTAACATGGTATACGGTCGTGCCTATTACCTACCGTTTGATGCCGAGCAGGACACCGTGCTGACGATTTCTGTGACCTCTGTGGAGCAGGGTGAGGTCGATCCACTCATTCTCGTGCTTGACCCAGATGGCACACCGCTGATCTTCAATGACGATGCCGATGCCGATCCCGCCAATGGTGTTCTGGATGCCGTCATTGCAGGTTATGAAGTGCCAACAGCGGGAATCTTTACCCTGGTCGTCGGTCATGCACTCGGAGGAAGCGAAGGCGATATAGAAGTCCTGATTGAGCAGAATTAGGTCAGCCGATAATAGTCGTCAATTGCAACATCTTGCTGGTTCGCGTAGGCATGAACGAGGCAGAAACGGAGCAAATTCCGTTCTGATCGGGTAGACAACCTAAGGCACTGTAACCCACAGGGAAAATCACGCTGAGGTGACAAAGAAGCATCACCTCAGCGCGCATCATTGGTACATGTGTTGACATCCTACCCGTAGGATAAGGGCAACTTCTGCCTCACCCCAGAAAATTTAGGGGACGTTTCCGCTATTTGTGCGCGGCTAGATGGACTGCCACTGGCAATCGAATTAATTTCTACGCAGGTCAAACTGCTGCCTCCTGTGGCTCTGCTAGAACGACTGGGGGGGGCGGTTGATGCTGCAATCCGGCGGACTGCGCGACCTTGAGCCACGACACCGCACACTTAGAGCCGCTATTGATTGGAGCTTCCAACTGCTAAATATTGAGGAACAGATACTGTTTCGGCGCCTGGGGGTGTTCGTTGGTGGCTGGACAATCGAAGCTGCTAAAGCGGTTTGTATGGAAAACCTTAGCCTGGACCTTCTAGAAGGCATGGCGTCGTTACTTGACAAAAACCTGGTAAAACAAGAAACGGGTTCAGATGTTAATCTGCGCTTCATGCTGCTGGAAACTATCCGTGAATACGCCCTGGAGCAACTCTCTGTTAGCGGAGAACTAGAGACGCTCCAGCAGCAGCATGTTAACTATTTCCTGGCTCTAGCCGAGCAAACCGATGCCCATAAATAAATTATGATATAATGTGTTTTTCGGGTAACATAGCAGCACCTTTTTTGTCCCATTATCCTCCCTTTAGTGCTTCATCCGGTAAATGCCGATAAAAAAGAGTAGAATGGGTAAAAACGAAAGCGTCCCCGATGCCCAAAAAGTTGGAACTGCGAGCCTTCGAGGAAGGCGAAGAGGCAAAATTACAGCAGATCAGCCGCTCCCGCACGGCACCTCAACGGGCGGTTGAGCGTGCTCAAATGGTGCTGCTTTTCAGGGAAGGCAAACGCGTTGAAGACATTGCCCAAGCCGTCGGGCGGACGCCATCAACGGTCTACCACCAAGTGCATCAGTTTAATGATCGTGGTCTGGCATTTGTGGACGATTTACCTCGTGGGGGACGTCCCCTGCTCTACAACGAGCAACAACGGGGAGAGATGGTGAAAGCCGCCAAAACGAACCCACAGCAACTTGACCTCCCATTTGGACATTGGACGCTAGATTTGTTGGTGGCTTACGTCAACCAGACCCTGGACATCGCCATCTCGCGCAGTCAATTGGGCGATGTGCTCAAGCAAGAAGGCTTGAAATGGTATCAGGAGAAAACCTATTTCAGTGAGAGTCCCGACCCGCAGTTCGTGGAAAAAAGGGGGCGATAGTGAGCCTGTATCGCCATCCCCCCGCAGACGCCTACGTACTGTGTGTGGATGAAATGGGCCCCACATCGGCTAAGACCTATGTCGCGCCCCGATGGGATGGAAAGCGTCCGCATGTCGAAGCCGACTATGGCAGGCGCGGCAAAACGTGGACCTTTGGGGCCTTTGAACCTGCGACCGGACAAGCCTTAACCCGTTGCTACGATGGGCGAACCAGTGCCAACTTCGTCGCCTTCCTAGATGTTGTGGCAGATACTTGGACTGAGAAAAGGGTTTACATCATTTTGGACAATCTCTCGACCCACAAGACGCTTGATGTGTTGTTGTGGGCACTGGCACACCCGCAGGTGCAGTTTCTGTTCCAGCCCACCTATTCCCCTTGGTTGAACTTGATTGAACCCTGGTGGAAAACCCTGCGCTCATTGGCTCTCAAAGGACGCTGCTTTCAGGGCGTTGATGAGATTGTGAAGGCGATTGAGTGGGCAACCTGTCATTGGAACCAAAACAAAAAGCCTTACGTCTGGCGCAAGACTTTTGCATAGTTACTTACCGGATGAAGCATTTAGCTTCCATATGCGATTGCCCTAAAAACGTCCCAGTGCCACACCTTGTGGGGATGTGTGTCGGGCAGCCCACATGCAGCTCTGCCCGACGGTTCACATATGAAAGACAGTTCTTATTGGAGAACTAGGCGGTGCGGGTGGTGAGATGTTCCTGCCAGTAGTGGTTCGTCTTCGCAACGACCGTAACCACATTCTTGATCTCTTTTTCGAGGCGGAAATCTGCGCCCGCTGGGAAGTACAGCACGTTATCCTCGCGGCGCACGCTGATGTTTTCCACCACGATTGCCCGCAGCAGCCACAGCGCCATTTCCTCACTGTCGCACACCAAGCCGATCCATCCCGGCATATTGCTGCGCACGGTTTCTAGCCCTGTCACCATGCGGATGCCGCGCTCAAGTTCTTGCAGCGCGTTTTCATAGCCTTCGGGATTTTCCGCGATAAGCTTCGGGTCGCCCGGTTCCAGCAAGCTACCTCGGTGCGGCGGACCGCCGGCTAGCGCAAGATCGCAGAAGTCCGTCCAGATTTCGTTCCAGGCAGCGTTGCCGTCGCCATCGAACTTTAGCCCGGCAGCGCCCATTGGTGCGGCACTGGGAACCTGGTTCTGGTAGCGCGGCGGTAGCAGGTTCATCAGGCTTTGGTTAGCAGCAAGTGCGGCAACAGCGTCACCCACTTTCGTCTGAGCATAGTTCGGTTGAATGTGTGCCACGACCTCGCCCATTGCCGCGATAGAGTCGTGAAGCGACTGCTGGATTTTGTTGGCAATCGCGTTTGTCTCTGGCAGGGAAAGGTTAGCGTCCACAGTGGCAGTAACCTCTGTAAACAGGCGGTGCCCTACCCAGTGCACACGCAGCTTAACAATCTCATCAACCCCTTCCACCGTCTCCGCAAAGTGCTCAATGCGGTTGACAATAGCGGGGTCTACGGCATCCATCAGGCGGTAGAACACCTTGGTGACTGCGTGCCAAGCAATGCCGATAATCGTGACGCCAATGAGCACGCCGATAATCGGGTCGAGAATGGGCACATTGATCCACGCGCCGAAGACAGCGATCAACACCGCCAGCGATGTCACCCCGTCAATGCGGGCGTGCTGCCCGTCCGCAATCATCGCGTCGGAGCCGATGCGCTTACCGACGCGGATTTGCAAGGAGGCAACCGCCTCGTTGCCGATAAAACCTACCAGTGCTGCCACTGTGATTAGCCCCAGGTTTTCTAGCTCAAATGGCATGAAAAAGCGCCGGAACGACTCGAACATGATGTGCCCGGCACTGTACACAATCGATAGAACAATAAAAATGCCCGCGATGTCTTCCGCACGCCCAAAGCCATATGTAAAGCGGCGCGTGGCTGCACGGCGTGCCAGGTAGAACGCAATCAGCAGCGGGATAGAGTTGAGTGCGTCCACGAGGTTATGACCCGTGTCCGCGAGCAAGGCAACGCTGTTGCTGTAATAGTAAATCACCGCCTGCACGACGGTCGTCAGCCACAGCAACCCAAGGGACACCCACAGTGTGATGATGCCCATGTTGTTATCGCGTACCGCTTCGTCAACGATAACGCTATCGGTTTCGCCGTGGTCGTGGTCAAAGCCCGGCAGGTGCAGCGCCGCGCCAATCCAGCCAATGATACCCTCTGGGTGCTGGTGCCCAGCAAATCGTTTCGTGGGTTGAATCGGTGTTTCCGTCATCTCTACAGCTCCCTTTGTGTCAGTAAACCTAACCCGTTTTGATGATGTTTTATGCAGTTGGCACGTTTAGCAGGAAGTAAACGCCTAGCAGCGCAATGACCGTGCCCGTCACCCGCAGGATGAGCACCCCACGCTCCGAGCGCAGTGTAATGTAACCCAGCAGTGCGCCAATAACGTGCAGCCCCGCGGTGGACATCACAAAGCCGACGACATACGCGACCAGGAACACTAGCGTTTGCTCTGGTGGCACTGCCTCGCCATGGGCATAGCCGTGAAAAATGCCAAATAAGCCGACTACAAACAGCGCCAGTGCTTCGTGGATGCGCCGCTGAATGAGCAGCGCGATACCCAGCAAGATCACCGATGCAGCGATGCCATACGCTACGATGGGCGTGGAAACGCCAAAGTAGCCGACAATAGCACCTACTGCCATCACAGCCACAAATGTTACCGGCACCGTCCAGATGGCACGACCGCCGATTTGTGCGCTCAGCAGCCCGACTGCGACCATCGCCAGCAGGTGCTCCATGCCAAGCAGCGGGTGCAAAAAGCCCTCTATTGCGCCAGCATCGCCCGGTATCGCATGTGCCAGGTAGACTGGAAAATTCTCGAAAATAAATTCAAACATGATGACCTATGTCCTCGATTAGTCTGCGAACTGCGCAGCTTCCATGCTTTCGTGGATAGTACCGTCGCCGTGGATGTGCGGCACCAGCGAGTGGGGTTTCTCTAGCCCGTGTTTTTCCATCAAGGTCACGTTCGCCATGATCTCACGCGAGTTGCCATTTGCAATGACCTCGCCGCCATCCAGCAAAATCACCCGGTCGCACACCTCCAGCACCATTTCCAGGTCATGGGATGCAATGATGAGCGTGTGGGGTGCCTCTTGCAGGAACTGAATCAGGCGGCGGCGTGAGCGCATGTCTAGGTTGGCGTCCGGCTCGTCATACAGCACCAGACCGGGGCGCATCGCTAGCACGCTCGCAATGGACACCATGCGCTTCTCTCCCCCGGAGAGGTGATGTGGTGCTCGCTCTAACAGGTGTTCGGTTCCCGTCAGGCGAACTGCCTCCGCTACACGTTCTTCGACGGTCGCGTCGTCCAAGCCCAGGTTCACCGGACCGAACGCGATGTCCTCCTGTACCGTGGGCGAGAAAAGCTGGTCGTCGGAGTTCTGGAAAACCAAACCGATCGACGATGTAAACGTGCCTGCGGCGATGGACTCACCGAAAACGGACACCGTGCCAGAATCGGGCTTGAGCACACCGCAAACTGACAAAAACAGTGATGTTTTGCCCGCGCCGTTCGGTCCGATGAGTCCGACGCGCTCGCCTGGGCGAATGGTCAGGTCAACGCCGTTGAGCGCCGCCGGGCGACCGGGATAGGCAAACCGCAGGTCTTTTAGTTGCAACGCAGCAGGTTCTGCCGCTTGAGGGGTTGCTTGTGCTGTCATCGTTATCTCCTCGTCGGTATCCTTGGCAATGCCATAGCCGCGCAGCCGCATGGACTTGTAAACGCGCTCGGACTGTTCGTAGCTGCGGATGAGCAGGCTAGCAATCAGGCTCACCATGCGTGATATACTTTTGCCGTCCAGCCGGGACATTTGGAACCCGCGTAAGCGCATTGCCCGCTGCATCCGCACCAGCGTGTCCGCAATATCAAAGATGTAACGCACCGTCAGCAGCAGCATGTCTGCCATAATGGACGGAATACCCATCGACCGCAGCGTGTACACCGTCGTCAGGAAGGTAGTCGTCCCAAAGATGACCAGGGATACCGTCAAAATGGCGATAAAGCGGCTGACGACCAGCAGCATGTAGGTCAGCCCCTCTGCCTTCACACTCAGCACGCCTAGCTCAAACACGATATTGTCCGGGTTCCCGGTGAAGAACGGCAGAATCACGATTAGCGCACCCAGGAACACCCCGGGGTAGCGCAAGCGCGAGATAAGGAACCCGAACGGAAGCCGGGACATGCCAAACAACACTGCCGTGACCGCCAGCATCAGCGGGACGAAACGCAAATCCTGCACAAGCGAAAACGCGATGATAACTGCAAACAGCGAGACAAACTTAGCGCGTGGGTTCCAACGATGAATGGCGGAGTCCAGGTGCGCGTACTCGTCAATATGTAGGTGCATGGGCTTCCACCATGTCCGGGCGCACCCGCAACAAGAACGAGATAATCATAACCGTGAAGATACCCTCAATTACCGCCAGTGGGATGTACGCCAGTGTGAGCGATGTAATCGCCCCACGCTCCATCGCCACATCAATGTATGTGGGTATGCTGGTGATGAGAACACCCCAGGCAATGAGCGCTGCTGATGCCAACCCCAAAGACCCACCCAGGAATGCAAACACATTGGTGGCGACGGTGCCCTGCAAGTTAAAGCGTGTGCGCAACTGGAAGATGAAAAATGCAAACAGCGCGGGCAGCCCCATCATCGTCGCGTTGATTCCAAGCGTGGTTAGCCCGCCGTGCTGGAACATGACCGCCTGTAAGAATAGCCCCACAACAATTGCCGGGAACGCATACCAACCCAGCACCACGCCCAGCAAACCGTTCAAAATCAGGTGCACGCTCGTCGGCGGCACGGGAATATGGATCCACGAGGCAACAAAAAACGCTGCTGTCATCAGCGCTGCTTTGGGCATGTTCGCCTCCGGGTCGGGCGACTGGTTGATCTTGCGCAAGGAATACGCGGTGAGCGCACCCGCTACCACATAGCCACCAACAACAACTTCCGGCGTCAAAATGCCATCAGGAATGTGCATAAGAACGTTCTCCTACTACTTTCGTCTAGCGAAGTACAGTGCCGTCCCCACACAGCCCCAAATCACGCTGACGGACATAATTACGATTTGTGTTGCTGTAAAACCTTCCAGCGAAATGCCGCTAGTTGTTGTCATACTACCGCTGGTGGTCGTCGTGCCCGTGGCAGAGATAACGACATCGCCTTGCACCTCGAAACGTGCATCGCCGCTGATGACAAAGGTTGACGTGCCATCCGGCGCAGTTACAAGCGCTTCCGATGCTTCATTTTCGCTGGGCGCTTCCGGCATCATGCTGGCGGTAATTTCCAGGTTGACTGACCCACCATGACCCGCCTGCCGCACCTGAACTTCCCAAAAACCCTCATCGGTGTAATCTGGCAGGAATGTAAATTGTCCCTGCTCGTCTGTAGTGTCCGACTGCCAAGGGTTCACCAGATCACTCGGCGAGAAAATTGTAACCTGGGCACCGGCGAGCGGTTCGCCTGTGTCAAACGCTGCCGTGACTGTCACCTCACCCGTTGCTTCATCCATAGTGTGGGTAATGCGCACACCGTGCGCCAGTGCGGGCACGGTGTGTGCGAGTGCAATCACAGCCGCGATGATGATCGTCGCAAGCTGTTTCATCAGTTACTTTCTCGTCTTAGCTATGCGGCTGCTTCGTGGCAGTGACCTTCACCGGTGTGACCCAGCGACGGCAGGATGTCAACGAACATCTGGTAGTCTTCTGCTGCCATTTCCATCTCAAGCTCGTCCATGGTCTTCTCGACAACGCCGTCCTCAGCGAGCGCTGCAAACACATCGAAGCCAGGTGCCCCAGTGTTGATCGCGTCGTCCATCGGCGCGTCAGCATCACCGAAAATGTGATCGAAGTGGAATGTCATTTCAACATCGCTGGTCGCGCCTGCTTCCAGGATGCCCTTGCGCTCGTCACCCACGAAGGAGCCGCAGGTGTAGGTGAAGGAATCGTCAATGCTGATCATGAACTCGATGGTCTCGCCGTCCTTCTCTGCCGTGCCGTTCATCACCAGGGAGAAGCCTTCGATGTCGCCGTCCAGTGCCGGGGTCATCATCCAACCAACCGCGTTGTAGAACCCGGCGGGTGCGTCTTCCACGGTGCCAACCAAGATTGTGTCGGCGTCAGCGTCACCTTCTGCGAGGTCAACAATCAACTGCCCTGCCAGACCAATCATCACGTCACTACGGGTCAGTTCACCTGCAAACGGATCATACGGTGGGGTTGTCTGGTGAGCGCGGATGTTCGTCAGAGAGACGAAAATGTGGTCAAAGTTGACGTTCCAGCCGTCTTTGGAAACGAAACCTTGGCGAACGAAGTCCTCGCCGTTTGCGCGGAACTCTACCGTACCTGCTGCGTCATCCTGTGCCAGCGCGACGGAAAAAACTGCGAAAATTGCGATCAGTGCAATGGTAATGCGTGTCATTTGGGTTCAAGCTCCCTAGATTTTTCGAACGATTGATGATGCCCTGATGCGCTCAGTATTACTGTTTGTAAAGTTTCAATCAAGTTGCCTGGGCGCGAATACACACCGATTGTTAATGCAAATTCAAATGTTACTAACCTACCGATGAGTTTACAAAGACTCCTCCAAAACCACACACGCTGCCGCATAACCGTTCCGTGCAGGCACATCAAGCACCGTTACCTCATGCGCTATATGTGCATCACTGTGCAGTAATCGTGTCGGTTCATACGGTTTCAACCTCACCGAAAAGCTGTACAGTGGATAGCTAATCCCCTGCCCGACTGCCTTAACGAATGCCTCTTTGCGTGTCCAGCCGTTGTAAAACGCACGTGTTTGCGCCTTACCCGCCAACTGATCGAACTGCTCCTTCTCCAGTGGAAAAAACCACTGATCCACGAGCAGCGCCATGTCCGGTATGGGCACGACCTTCTCGATGTCCACGCCGATCTCGCCAACACAGGTCAACCCTACCAGCGCGACATCCTGTGAGTGCGACAGGTTGAAAAACAATCTATCTCGGGTTCCCGTCTGCATCACCTGTGGCTTGCCATACCGATTGTGCAGGTACTGTACTGCCTGCGGCGGGACACCCAAGTAGCTGCCCAGCAAACACCGTAGCGCAGTTCGACGTGCCACAAAGCGCTGCTGCAACTGTGGTGTGCGCAAGCGCTCACACTGCTCGCGCTCCGCGTTGCTCAGGTAAGCTGCCGTAGCCACCGAAGGCGACGGAGTCGCATCAAGCTCTACCAGCCAAAGGTGTACGTCACCCTCAACCAGCTCGCGCTTTAGTGTGGTATCGTGCTGCCATATGCGAAACACGACATGCACTTCGCCATACCTCCACAAGATTACCAGGGTATCCAACGCCGACTCACGTTTATTAGACTGTACAGACTAAAAACGTTTGTCAAGCGTTTTAGCGCCTTTATGAGCCAAATGTGAGAAAATTGATCTAAACACTTGTATGTGTACGAACGTTACTGTGTATGGTATCCATGGTCAGGGATGCGGTATTGCGGGGTCAGAGCTACGCGTGCTGAATCAAGCGCGTAGCAACAGGAGATAACATTATGGCAGCAATAATTTACAGTAACATACAACAACATACTAACACACAGCAGCGGATTGAATCCCTCTCGCCGGAAAAGCAGCGTTTGCTTGCCTTGCGGCTGGGCATTGTCGCAGAAGCACACCCTAGCACTGGGCAAAAGCTTGTTGCCTTTGTGACGTCGCCCGCTGCCGAAGACAACACAGTTGACAGCATCAACTGCGCCCTGCGTGACCAACTCCCCCGTTACATGGTGCCAAGCGAGGTTATCGTCCTAGACGCGATGCCACGTACACCCAATGGCAAACTTGACCGTGCGGCACTGCGAGCAGCGGCAACGGCGGGAACATCCCCCCGCACCCCCCCAACCACGCCCGACGCAACCGATACCTCACCAGAAAACGCCGTGATGCGCAAACTCCAGGGCATCTGGTGCGATTTGCTGGGCATACCGACCGTGGGGCTAGATGACGATTTCTTCGAGATCGGCGGGCACTCGCTGCTGGCAGTGCGCTTGCTCGCGCAGGTCAAAGCAGCGTTTGACGCTGATGTTCCCGTTTCGCTCGTCCTAACCGCGCCAACCGTTCGCAAGCTGGCAGAACACCTGCAACAGCAAGCACAAGCTCCGCACAAGTCACTCATTACGGTGATCCAGCACGACGGCGACGGTGCCCCGCTGTACTGTTTCCCCGTGCATCGGCTGGGCGTGACGCCGTACCGTTTCCTCCGTGAGCCGTTCGCAGGGGTGCGCCCTGTTCATGGGTTCGAAGCACCCACGGAGCACGAGGCGTTTTCGTCCGTGGAGGCACTGGCGTCTATGTTCGTGGATGAGTTGCTGCGCGTGCAACCCAAAGGACCGTATTATCTGGGTGGTATGTCCATCGCCGGGCTGATTGCCTACGAGGTCGCACGGCAATTGAACGAACGCGGCGTCACGGATGTGGAAGTGATCCTGTTTGACACGTATGTCGAGCAAGGTTCGCAAAAGCTGGGGCGCGTAAAGGGGTTGCAGAACTGGTTAGGTACCACCGCACAGCGGTTCGCCCGTGGCGACGTCAACCGCGCTCAGTATGCAGGTGACGTGATATGGCAGGTGAGCGAACTGGTAAAGCTGATGGCACGACGCCTAAACAGGCGAGTCGCCAAACAGTTTAACTTACCTACCCCGGCAAAGCCCATCTACGACTTTGACGAGTGGGATAAGTTGGCGAGAATGTCTGACGACTACTTCTCGCAACCCCGCCAACACACGGGCAACCTGACGCTTTACCGCGCAACACTCAGCCCATGGACGAGCACACAGGGTGACACGCTCGGCTGGGAAGCACTCACAGACGGCAAGATCTACGTGGAGTGCGTGCGTGGCGACCACATCAACCTGCTGCAAGCGCGGTTTGTAGGCGATGTGGGAGCGCGGCTGGTAAAGCGGCTGGCACAACTGGATGAGCAGTACAACGCACAGAGAGATGATGAGGATAACGAGGCATGACCGTAACGGAAGTAACCGGTAAACCGCAGAGTGACACGCCAAAAACGGCAGAGGAGCGCCTGCAACCCTGGATTGACCAGGGCGAGTACGTAATTGCGCTCACCATCGTCATTATGGCGTGGGCTGCGGGCTGGGTGGATATGTTCGCGTTCGAGAGTGACTCCACCGAGGTGTTCGGGCGTTACAGTGTGCGCTTTTTTGCGCTGTTTGTTGTGTACACCGCCATATTTGCGTTCTGGTTCCGGGTGATTGCCTCGCCTCGTGCCATTGGGCAAATGCGGCAGATGATTGCCTACATCCAGCGCACACCCTGGCTGTACGTCGCTCTGTGGATTGGTTTTGCGATCATCATCTGGAGCATGACAGCAATCCACTACTGGGCGCTGTTGCAACTGTTACAAGGCGCGGTGATGCTGCTCATCGGTCTGTTTACGCTGTTGGTTCTGCTGGCAAAACCCAGTGACGATGCCCCGTTCCAGATGTGGCGCAAGGTCGCGCTGGGGCTAATCGGTGCGCTGCTGCTGTTCGAAGGAGCGCTGCAAGGGCTTGCCTACTTGAACGCCTACCCGGTAAACAACCTCAGCGGGCTAACGGTTCCACACGGGCGTGTTTACCAGGATGACGAGGGCTTCGCCAACGGGCAGACCAACGGGTTTGGTTGGTACTACCCAGAGCCACGCCTTGAGGACGGTACCCGCCGCGTCATCCTCAACGGGGATTCGTTCATTCAGGCGCTGCAAATCCCGACGGAGGCGCACATGGGTGTACAGCTAGAGACCCTCATCAATGCAGATGCCGACAACCCAACTGAGGTCATTGCACAGGGGCAGCCCGGCTACGGTGCGACCATGGTGGTGAATCCCATCATGTACAACTACATCTGGCGGCAGATGGAACCCGATGAGATTGTCGTGTTTTTCCACCTTGCGAACGACTTCCAGGTGAACTTTGATGAACAAGGCGCTGTACCACGCGCACAGGTCGATGAAGACGGTTATCCAGCCATCGTAGAGGACGACTTTGCTTTGTGGCACGAACTGGCACACAAGGTTGTCGCCGGGCACGACCCAATCATCCTGACCCGCACCATTGCCAGCAACTCGCTGGTGTTCAACCTCGTTGATCGTCAGGTGCGCGGGGCGCTGGGAATAGAACAGTGGCTACCGGAAATCCCGCAGCACGTTGACGGGGCAACGGCAAACCAACCGATGGGGGCGGCAAGTTTTGTGTTCGCAACCACACCCGACGACCGCGCACAACAGGCATACACCATCGCGGAGGCACAAATTCGCACCTTCGCAGATGAAATCCGGCAGGAACGCGGTTCTGACGTAAAGCTTGTCACCATCCCGTACTTCCCACAGGAGTTCTACACAGAGCAGACTACTGCGGACTGGGATACAGCACTGGGGGATTATGACTTGCTGCTGCCGGAAGCACGTCTGGCGGAAATTGCCGCCGAGAACGACATCCCGTTCCTGGGGATGGGGCAGTACATGCGCGAAACAGGAACCACTCCAGCAGACATCCAAGCACTTTATTTTGAGAACGGCAGCGGTCATCTAACTGCTGCCGGACATGCGCACTTCGCACAGGCGCTGTACAACTGCTTTTACAGCGACATCAACGCAGCAGACGCCTGTGTAATTCCATAAGCAATAGCATTTGATTTATCTTACAGGGAGCAGGTGACGGTATGGATTTTAGTTGGACGAATCAGCAGCGGGCACTTTGGGACGATGTCGTGCGTTTTGGGCGCGAGGAACTCGAAGATGACCTCATTGACCGCGACCGCGACGGCGTTTTCTCCGAGGAGAACTGGCAGAAGATCGCGCAGAAGGGCGTGTTTGGCTACTACATCCCGGAGCGGTACGGTGGCTGCGGCTATGACATGGTCACAACCATCCATGGGCTAGAGGCACTGGGCTACGGCTGCGCAGACAACGGACTCACGCTTGGCGTCAACGGACAGATGTGGGCAGTGCAGGAGCCAATTCTCAAGTTCGGCACCGAGGAGCAGAAGCAAAAGTACCTCACAGGCATGGTCAGCGGCAAGCTGAAGGGTGCCCACGGCATGACCGAACCGGAGTCCGGCTCCGATGCGTTTAGCCTGAGCACCACCGCCCGCAAAGTTGACGGCGGCTACGTGCTCAACGGGCACAAAATCTACATCGGGCTGGGTCCGGTGGCAGATATTATCCTGGCGTTTGCGACCGTAAACCCCGACGTTGGGCGCTGGGGCGTAACAGCGTTCATCGTGGAAGCGGACGCCAAGGGCGTGACGCTGAGCGACGCCAAGGAGAAAATGGGGCTGCGAACAGGTCTGACGGGCGACATCTGCTTCGAGGATGTGTTCGTCCCGGCGGAAAACCTGCTCGGTCGGGAAGGCTCCGGTGCAGGCATCTTCAACGCCTCCATGATGTACGAACGCAGCTTCATATTCGCCAGCCACGTCGGTTCCATGGCACGCCAGCTTGACCAGACCATCGCATTTGCCAACAAGCGCAAGCAAGGCGGGCAGTCCATCGGTAAATATCAGTCTGTATCCAACCGTGTTGCCGATATGAAAGTCCGGCTGGAAACGGCACGTATGTTTATGTACCGCGCTGCTTCCAAGATCGACCACGGGCAAGACGCCACCATGGACGCGGCAATGGCGAAGCTGGTAATTAGCGAACTGTTCATGGAAAACAGCCTGGACGCCATCCGGGTACACGGCGGGCGCGGCTTCATGTCCGAGTTTGGTGTGGAGCGTGACCTGCGCGATTCCATTGGCGGGCTAATCTACTCCGGCACGTCGGACATTCAACGCAATCTGATTGCCGGGTTGCTTGGGCTGTAACACAATGAATTTTCTACTGCACCACTATCTGGAGCAGTCTGCGCAGCGCTACCCGCAACAGGATGCTGCGCGGATGGGCGACAAGGCACTCACATATGCGGCGCTTTCCCAGCGCAGCAACCAACTTGCCCACCTACTGCGCGAGCAGGGCATCCGCGAGCACGACCGTGTGGGCGTGTTCCTGAACAAGAGCCTGGAAACGATGATTGCCATTTACGGCATCTTGAAGGCGGGCGGCGCTTACGTGCCGCTTGACCCCCAATCGCCCAGCACCCGCCTTGCAGACATCATCCAGGACTGTGGAATTCGCGGCATCATCACGCAGCCCAACAAACGCGCCGTGCTCGCAGATGCGGGCACGCAGCAAGATGTGCTGCAATTCGCTGTAGGTGCAGCGGCAAGCGATGCCCACGACCTGCCCATACGCACTTACACCTGGGATGACGTGGCGCAGTTGCCGACCACGCTGCCCAACGTCCGGCTCATGGAACACGACCTTGCATACGTGATGTACACATCGGGTTCTACGGGCAAGCCCAAGGGCATGATGCACACGCATTACAGCGGTGCCAGCTACGTCCGCATGTCCGCTGCGACCTACGGCGTTACGTCGGAAGATCGACTGAGCAACCACTCGCCGTTGCACTTCGACATGTCCACGTTCGACTACTTGACGGGACCGGCATCCGGCGCAACCACCATCATTATCCCAGAGGCGTACAAGCTGTTCCCGGTTAACTTGGCGCAGCTGATCGAAAAAGAACGCATCTCCATCTGGTACTCCGTGCCGTTTGCGCTCATCCAACTGCTGCTGCGCGGTGCACTGGAACAACGCGACCTTACTTCGCTGCGCTGGGTGCTCTACGGCGGAGAGCCGTTCCCGCTAGAGCACCTGCGTGCACTCATAGAGCGACTACCCGGCACCCGCTTTAGCAACGTGTACGGTCCGGCGGAGGTGAACCAGTGTACGTACTATCACATCCCACCGCCAGCGGAGTGGGCAGATGATAACAGCCCGGTGCCGATTGGGTACCTGTGCCAGAACGTAGAAGCTCGTATCCTGGCGGCTGACGACGCCCTCGCAGTAGACGGCGAAATCGGTGAGCTGGCGATACGGTCTGGCACGATGATGCGCGGCTACTGGAACCGCCCTGACCTCAACGCAAAGGCGTTCTATCGCGTTTCTGTTGCGCCGGGTCTTGAGAAGGTGTTCTATCGCACGGGCGACCTTGCCAAGCAAGACGACGATGGCGTTTATCACTACTTCGGGCGCAAAGACCGCCAGGTGAAGATACGCGGCTATCGCGTGGAACTGGCGGAGGTTGAGCACGCGCTGACCACTCACGAACTGGTGGAGGAGGGTGCCACCTACGCGGTCAAGTCCGACGACGGCGACCATGTGGGTGCCGCTGTTATCCTACGTGGCGGCGCAGAACTCACCCAGGCAGACCTGATTGCATACCTGCGCGGGCGGGTACCGCCATATGCCGTGCCAGATACCATCCGCTTTATGGATGCGTTCCCGCGCACGGGCACAGGCAAGATTGACCGCCGCGCCCTACAACAAGAAGCACAACGCACACCTGCGATCTAGCAAGTGCACGCAATTTTATCCTGATAACGAGCATTTATCCCTTTTGGAGCAGAAATCATGCAAGAGCGCATCAAGACCTTTATCGAGAACGAACTGTTGGTTGGCATGGATGACGTACAGGTCGGCTACGACGACGACCTGCTGCTAAGCGGGCTGGTGAACTCCCTGGGCGTCATGCGGCTTGTCGCCTTCATCCAGGAAGACTTCGGAGTTGCCGTTCCCGTGGAAGATGTCACCATCGAGCACTTCATGACCATCAACGCCCTTGTTGGCTACCTGCAAGCATCCAGCAACAGCTAATGACCGTGGAAAACGTCAATCTGCAACCCTCGAACCTGACGCCAGGACAGCGGCTCATGTGGTTGGGGCAGCAGGTGCACACCGATGCGCCGCTGTACAACATGGTCTTCACCTTTACGATTGACGGTGCAGTCGATGTGGCAGCGTTCCGGGCAGCGTTCCGGGCGCTCGTTGCTGCCAGCGATAACCTGCGCACAGTAATTGAAGCGCAGGATGGCAGTCCGCAGCGTGTGGTACGTGGAGACATTGGGCAAGATATGCCGTTTGTTGACCTGGCGGATGCGGAGAACCCGCAGGCAGCACTCGTCGCCTGGGTAGACGAGCGCCGGACACATGTGTTTGACCTGGAAAAGTGCCTGTACGAAAGTGTGCTGCTCAAGCTGGGGGAGCGCACTTTTGTGTGGTACTTCAACCAACATCACATCATCATGGACGCGAGTTCGTGCATTCTCACGTACAAGCACCTCAGCCGCCTGTACAAGGATGCTGTCGTCGGGCGTGACCTCACCCCGCCTAGCATCCCACCCTACGCAGATTACATCGCACATGTGGAAAGCGTCCAGCAAACGCCTGGGTTCAAGAAGGCGGAAACCTACTGGCAGGAGCGCTTGCAGCAGCAGGTGGACCCCGTCAGCTTGTATGGCGAGCCGGACGAGAGCACAACCACACTAACAGAACGGGTGTGGGTTCCGCTGGGTGCCGCACGCATGGCAAAGCTGGAGGAACTTGCGACTACGCCGGGTATCCGCAGCTTTTCCCGTGAGTTGACGTTTGCGAACCTGTTTGGTGCATTGGTGCTGGCGTACCTGCACCGGATGACACACAACGACACCATCCGCCTGGGAACCCCGCTGGGGAACCGCTCTACGCCTGCGCTGCAAGAACAGCTCGGTATGATTATTGAGGTGCTGTTCCTACAGGTGGACTTTAGCGCAGATGAAACGTTCGCCTCACTGGTGAAAAAGGTCGCTGCTGCTAACCTACGCACGCTGCAAAACGCACAACCCGGCATCGGGACGGCAGCGCACAACCGCGCCTACAACGTGCTGATGAACTTCATTACCGGGGGCTTCCCGGACTTTGCCGATATGCCCACGACGACGCGGTGGGTTCACACCGGGCACGGAGACAGCAACCACAAAGTGCGCGTGCTTATCCACGACTGGGATGCAACCGGCACCTACACGATGGAGATGGACTTCATTGAGGCGTTGTTTGACGAACAGCAGCGCAAACTTGCCGTCCAACAGTTCTTGCGCGTGCTAGATTCCTACCTGAACAACCCGGACGCACCGATTTATGCGATTTCACTGCTTTCTGTGGAGGAATACCAGCGCAACATCGCTGTCTTTAACGCAACGGACACACCCTATCCCGCGCAGCAAACCGTGGTAGACCTATTCGAGGCACAGGCGGCACGCACCCCGAATGCCGCCGCCCTCCATCTGCGCGATAAACAACTGACCTACGCCGAACTCAACCGCCGCGCCAATGCGCTCGCGCAAACGCTCATCAGCAACGGCGTCACGCAGCAAACACTCGTGCCCGTGTGCGCCGACCACAGCTTCGATGTCGTGGTTGCCATCCTGGCGGTGCTCAAGGCAGGCGGCGCTTACGTCCCGCTAGACCCGACTCACCCCGATGTGCGCCTGCAAGCGGTGCTGGAAACAGTGGACGACGCACCGTTCGTGCTGGTGCAGCAGCATTACGCAGGGCGGTTCACCCAGATGGGCTACACAACGCAAACCATTACGGCAGAAGATACACAAGCAACCAACCTAACGCGCCGTGCCCTGCCGCAAGACCTCGCCTACGTCATGTTCACGTCCGGCACAACGGGCAAGCCCAAAGGTGTGCAGGTACAGCACAGCGGACTAACCAATTACCTGCTGTGGGCGCAGAAGCACTACGTCACGACAACGCCGAGTGTGTTCGCGTTTTACTCCTCGCTTGCATTTGATCTCACCGTCACATCGCTGTTTGTGCCACTGGTTTCCGGCGGAGCGCTGCGCATCTACCCGAATGATGGGCAGGGCGGCGCGGTCATCCGGCAGGTGTTTGAGGAAAACGCGGTTGACGTCATTAAGCTGACGCCTTCTCATCTGGCGCTGGTGCGAGACATGGACTTATCCGGCACGCGAATACGCACACTTGTCGTTGGTGGTGAGGCATTTAAGACGGAGCTAGCACACGCGATCCACACCGCGTCTGATGGGCGGATTGTGCAGTTTAACGAGTATGGACCGACCGAGGGCACGGTCGCCTGCATGATCCACCGCTACGACCCGGCGGCAGATGTTCTTGCTGCTGTGCCGATTGGTGCCCCAGCGGACAACATGCGCGTCTATGTGCTGGACGACCGCTTGCAACCCAGCGCAGCAGGTGCCATCGGGGAGTTGTACATCTCTGGTGTCAATGTTGCGCGTGGCTACCTCAATCAACCCGACCTGACCGCATCGCGCTTTATGGATGATCCGTTCGACGGCACGCGCCGCATGTACAAGACAGGCGACCGCGCTCGCTGGACAGCAAACGGACAGCTTGAGTTCCTGGGGCGTGCGGATGACCAGGTGAAGGTCGGCGGCGTGCGGATCGAATTGGGCGAAGTCGAAGCAGCGCTGCTGGCACATCCGTTGGTGTACAGTGCCGCCGCCGATGTGCGCGGCACGCCCGATAGCAATGATAACCAGGCTGATGGAGATGAACGCCTTGTTGCCTACTACGTCGCTGATGACGTGATCGACACATCTGACCTGCGTGCGTTCATGAGTACGCGGCTGCCCGCGAACATGCTGCCCGCATATTACGTGCTCGTGGATGAAATGCCGCTCACTAGCAACGGCAAAGTCAACCGCAAAGCACTGCCGGACGTATCGGCAGATGCAACACAGCTTATTTCCACGAAATATGCGCCACCGACGACCGAGCTTGAAATGTCACTGGTGGAAATCTGGCAGGAGGTGCTGCAACTGGAGCGCGTGGGCATCCACGATAATTTCTTCAACATCGGCGGGCACTCCTTGCCAGCAATTCGCGTGACATCACGCATCAGGGCGTTGTTCGACATAGACTTCCCGTTAGAGCGGCTGTTTACCAACCCGACCATCGCTCAGCTTGCCGAGGCTATCGAGGAGCACCTACTGGACAGCCTGGACGCCCTCACCGACGCGGAATTACAAGCACTGTTGGAGGAAAGCGAGTGATGAGCGACGACCGCCAGCAAAAGCTAGCAGCAGCACGCAAAGCGCTGATTGCCAAAAAGCTCAAGGGCAAGCTCAACACGGCGGTAACACCTGCCCTCACCATCCAACCGCGCCCGGAGGATGCTCCCGCACGCGCCTCGTTTGGGCAGCAGCGTTTGTGGTATTTGCAGCAACTGCACCCGGACAGCACGGCGTACAATATGGTCAGTGCGGCGGAAGTTCGCGGCATGGTGGATGTGCGTGCCCTAGAGCAGGCAGTGCACACTATTGTTGAGCGGCATGAGGCGCTGCGCACCGCGTTTGTCATGCAAGACGGCGAGATCATTCAGCAGGTAACCGACTCACCCACGGTCACTGTACATGAGGAAACACTGGACGCCGACGCCGTTACCCGCCGGATACAGCAAATCGTCGCGCAGCCGTTCGACCTGACGACTGCGCCGCTGCTGCGCGTGACATTGCTGCGCCCGGATGATGCCCCCCCGGTTCTCGTATTTGTCGTGCACCATATCGTGTGTGATGAGTGGTCGCTGGGTGTGCTGTGGCGCGAGCTTACCACCACCT
Organism: uncultured Anaerolineaceae bacterium; assembly: GCA_964451095.1. Taxonomy (GTDB): domain Bacteria; phylum Chloroflexota; class Anaerolineae; order Aggregatilineales; family Phototrophicaceae; genus DAOTTY01. Next base: position 13,896 of record CAYVGI010000031.1, on the reverse strand, counting down.
ACGCTGCACAGGTGAACGAACAAGCGCCTAACCTGCCGGACTTGCCCGTTCAGTATGCAGATGTTACCCACTGGCAACACGAGCAGATGCAGTCCGGTGCGTGGAACGATGAAATCAACTACTGGCGCAATCAGTTGAGCGGTGACCTACCGCTGCTGCACCTACCGACTGACCATCCACGCCCCGCAGTACAGGCTTACAACGGTGAACTACTGACGACCACGCTGCCGGATGATGTATCGCAGGCAGTGCAGGCAATTAGCAAAACAGCGCGTACCACCCCCTTTGTTACACTGTTGGCGGCGTTCCAGGTGCTGCTGCACCGCTACACCGGGCAAAATGACATTCTGGTGGGCACGCCCGTTGCTAACCGTGGCGCCGCAGAAGTTGAGAACCTCATCGGTTTCTTCCTGAACACGTTGGTCATGCGGGCGGACTTTGCCGAATCACAGTCTTTCAATAAATTGCTTGCGGACGTGCGGCACCAATCCCTGGCAGCGCTGGCAAACCAGAATGTTCCTTTTGACGAACTCGTGCGTGTACTACAACCCCCGCGAGACGCCAGCTATCACCCCATCTTCCAGGTGATGTTTGTTTACCAGGACGAGGAGACGCTGCCACAGCTTGGCGGAGCGGACGTTCATCCGTTCCAGGTCGATGCGGGCGTGTCTAAGTTCGACCTAACACTGTTCGCACGCCTGCAAGACGGCGCGTTCAATGTGGGTGTGGAGTTCAACACGGCGCTTTTCCGCAGGTCGACGGGGCAGCGCTTGCTCGCGCACTATGCGTCACTCCTGCGCAGTATTGCGCACAGCGGCGATACACCCGTGAGCGAGTTAAACCTGCTGCCGGACGAGGAACGCAGGCAACTGCTGAGTATTGGCGGCGGTGAAGCTCATCCGGAACCTGACCACACCCTCATCCATGACTATATTGCCCGCCAACCCGACACAGCAGCAGCGGTGATGTACAACGGCGAGGCGATGACATATGGCGAACTCAACGCACGCAGCAACCAGGTAGCGCATTATCTGCTGCGACACGGTTTGCGGGTGGGTACCCCGGTGGGAATCTGCGTGGAGCGCTCACCGGAGATGCTGGTAGGCATCCTGGGGATCTTGAAGGCGGGCGGCGCGTACGTGCCGATTGACCCCGCTTACCCACAAGAGCGCATTCGCTACATTATAGAAGATGCAGGCATCACCACGCTGCTCATGCAATCTGCGTTAATGGCGGATTTCGCCGGGCAAGATGTGGCGGCGCTCCCGTTAGATGCAAGTGCTGAGCTTACACAACTGCCCGCTTGCCAACCGGACGTAAAAATTACCCCCGGCAGCCACGCCTACATTATTTACACCAGCGGCTCTACGGGCAAACCCAAGGGCGTGCGGATTACGCATTACAATCTGGTACACTCCACGCACGCACGCTTCATCTATTACCCGCAGCACCCCGAAGCGTTCCTGCTGCTGTCGTCCTTCGCGTTTGATAGCTCCGTAGTCGGTATCTTCTGGACGCTGTGTACAGGCGGGACGCTATACCTGCCACCACAGTATGCTGAGCGCGACGTGACCCAACTGGCAGACCTGATTAGCGAGTACGACATCACGCATTTGTTGGCACTGCCCTCCCTGTATGGTGTGCTGCTGGACTACGCAGACAGCGCGAAAATCGACTCTCTGAACACGGTTATGGTCGCTGGCGAGGCTTGCCCAATTGATTTGGTGCAGCGACATTACACGCGCCTCCCCAATGCTACCCTCTACAATGAATACGGTCCGACTGAGGGCACCGTGTGGAGCACAGCGTGGGCAATACCCCCGGACGCGCAAAAAATGCTCATTGGCAGCGCCATCCCCACTATGCAAACGTACATTCTGGATGGCGCACAACAACCCGTGCCGTTTGGCATCGCCGGGGAGCTGTACATCGGCGGTAAGGGCATCGCGGAGGGCTATCACAACCGCCCGGCGCTTACGGCAGAGCGCTTCCTCGCAAACCCATTTGGGGATGGGCGGCTGTATCGTACTGGCGACCTCGCCCGCTATCTGCCAGACGGCACGATTGAGTTCTTGGGGCGCGTAGATCATCAGGTGAAGATCAATGGCTACCGCATTGAGCTTGGTGAGATCGAAGAAGCACTTCGACGCCATTCCGCTGTGACTGAGGCGGCTGTTTTGCCCATGGAAGATACAGCGCTCAACAGCAACAATGCGCCGGAGGACGACCTAACTGAGCGTATCGCGGGAGCACTCGCCAGTCATCCCGGCGCAGCACGGTTATTAGCCGACATTGAGGCGATGAGCGACGACGAGGCAGCAGCAATCGTAAAATCTATGGGCGGAGAACAGTAACATGGCACATATCGTCGTTATCCCCTACGAAATCGCCAGCAAACTCTACCCAACGTTTGAACTTGCCCGCCGCTTGCAAGCTGCGGGGCACCGCGTCACGTTTATGGGCAAGCTGGAAATGCAACCCAAGGTCGAAAACGCCGGCTTTGACTTCGTGCGCCACAACGACGACGCGAAAGCCCGCCGCAAGTCCCCCAGCGGAGCCGCCGCCAAAATCCGTGAGTGGCTGAGCGACATCCCCCGGTCACGACAGCGCATCCAAGAAGGTGTCGCGGCGCTGCGCATGGGCGGCTTCCGAGAGACAGTTGACGAACTGATGCCCCATCTCCTCTTGATTGATGTTGAATCGCACGAGTACATCATCGCTGCCCAGCAAACAGGCGTACCTGTTGCGCTGCTGAGCACATTTATCAGCATGTTCAAGCAACCCGGGGTGCCCCCCCCCCACCTGCCGATTACGCCCGGCGTCGGTTGGGTCGGCTCACCTGCGGGCATTGAGTTTGCGTGGTTCCGCTACCGGGTGAGCAAGTGGCTGCGGCACCGGCGGCTGTGGCTGCGCGGGGCAGGTGCCGACGATGTCGCCATCTTACGCGCGTTCGCTCGGCAGGTCGGTTTCCCGTTTCAGTCCGAAGTGGATTTTGGGCAGTGGTTATTTCCGTTTTCCTATCGGAGCCTGCCCGTGCTCAGCTTGAACGCTGCTGAACTCGACTTCCCACACAAAGCGCACCCGAACTTTCACTACATCGGCACTATGATCGCTAGAGCGCCTGACGACCCCTATGCATCCATGGGCGCGGCAGATGCCGAGAGACTGCGCACGATACTTACACAGCACCAAAATGCCGATTCAGATCGCAAATTGATCTACTGCGCATTTGGTGCCTTCTTCCAGGGGGATGATACGTCCTTCTGGCAGCAGGTGGCGGGAGCGGTCAGTGCTCACCCAGAGTGGGATGTGGTGTTTGGCTTAGGTGGGCGCTTAAACGCTGATGCACTGGTCAACATACCCACCAATGTGCACGCTTTCCGGTGGGTACCGCAGCCGTATGTGCTGGAACACGCAGACTGCGCAGTCATCCACGGCGGCATTACTACCATCAATGAGTGTATTCTGGCGGGGGTACCGATGGTGGTGTATCCGTTTGACACGACAGACCAACACGGCAGTGCTGTCCGTGTCGGTTATCACAAGCTAGGAGTCGTGGCAGACCGCAACACCGACGACGCGGGCGCTATCCGCCAACATATTGAGCACGTACTCACAGATGCCGACATCGCAACCCACATCAGGCAGATGCGTGCGCAGTTCCGCGACTACCCCGATCCAAATCTGTGGATTACGCAAAATCTTGTTCGCACAGCGGAACCCCAACCCACCCACGATTTGCCAGAGAGCTGATGTTGGGGGTCTTATTTCTCGTCCGCGCCCGGCGCACCCCATTGGAAGTTGTGCTCCGTGACCGCTTCGACCTGTTTTTCCGTGCCAATAAGGTATCCGATACCGCTGTTAATCCAGATCATCATGTCGTCAACATCCCAGTTCGTCAGGCGAATTTGCTTGTACCGCAGCCCAAAGAACTGTGACATGACCTTGGCAATGGTCAGCGTAGCGTTGCCCAAAAAGCCATAGCCATTGAAGACAATGAACGTCCCATCATCCTCCTGCGGATAGACCCACGCCCGCGCCTTGCCTTCATCATTCTGGTAGAACCGGATTGCAATTGTGCCATTCTCACGCATGATCTTGCGTGCCTGGGTGCGCCCACCCCAAAAGCACGAGTCATCGTCGCCGAAGTCACCGGACTGCCAGTTAAAGTCGTCTACAAACTCAAAGTCGTAATGCGCTTCCGTCTCGCTGTGCTCACGGGCAATGTTCCCGATGTGTGCCAGGAAACTATCCGGTGCTTTAAGCTGGAATTGCTTGTAATAGTACTTGCCGACGCGCTTCGGGAACGTGCCCCGGTAGTCGCCATCTTCGACCTTCCACACCCAGTCCCAGTCGTAAGGGAGTGAATACAGGTATGTGAGTTCGGTATCCGGGTTCTTTTCTTTCCACTCGCCTTCGTTGGGCACCTGTTCGCTGATGTAGCGCTGAATCAGCAGGTGACCTGTCTCGGAAATTGTGCCCTTCGGAACTTCTAGCTGGTAACGTGTACCCAGTTGGAACGTTATGTCGCGCACACTTTCTTGCGTCATTTTTTGACCTCTGCTGAACTCCAAAGAAACTTTACGATATTCAGTAACGGCGTAAACCCCCAACTATTGGGGGGCAAGGAAAAATGTACAAAATGAGCCGTATAATGTGCTTAACGCAAACAAGTGGGAGGGCATGTATGCTCGAAGACGTTACCACTACCCAACAGATGGCGGACATGTTGAAAACCGTCGTGTTAGAGTCTGACGATGTAGACAACACACTCCGCCTGGACGTGCTGCGCACCATTGCGCGGTTTGAGCAGTTCGGATGGCATCACCGCGTGATGGCACAAGCGTTTGATGAGGTCGGGTCGAACTTATCCGTGACGGATAGCGGCATTGTTGCCACGATGGATGCCGCAGCCACCCTGAACAAGATCAATGAGGTGGTTGTGCGCTACATTGAGTTGTACGGCTACGACCAGACGAACCAGCAGAAACTGTACACCATGCAAACCGCGGCGGACTATCTCGGCATTTCCCGTTCTATGATGGAAACGTACGTCATCCGGCGCGGGGAAATCGAAGGGGAACGGATTGGGCGTGCGTGGGTGTTCACGCAGGCAACGCTTGATGCGTTTAAACAGCGCAAGCGTCCACGTGGGCGCCCATCCTCAGCAGAATCGCAGTAGCAACACGAAGAAAATACAGCTATAACGCGGAACGGGTGTTAGAATACAACTAACATCCGTTCTGAAAATAAGATACAGGTTATGTCTGCACAAATTAGTGACTTAACAGCAACGCTGGTTGACAAGCTGCGCCGCGCCATCGGTACAGATCAAGTTCAGTTTGACTACATGACGCGCGTGCTGTACAGCACGGACGCCAGCAACTACCAGATCATGCCCGTTGGCGTGACATTCCCGCGCAGTGCCGACGATGTTGTTGCCATCCACGAAATTGCTAAAAAATATCAGGTTCCCGTGCTGCCGCGTGGCGGGGGCAGCAGCCTCGCCGGGCAGACCGTCGGCGAAGCGATTGTCATGGACTTTAGCCGACACATGCGTCGTGTGCGCAGCGTGAACGCAGAAGCGCAGACGGTTGACGTGGAACCGGGGCTTGTGCTGGGGCAGCTCAATAAAAGTCTGGCAGCGCTGGATTTAATGTTCGGACCCGACCCCGCCAGCGCAGAACGCGCTAGCATCGGTGGCTGCATCGGCAACAACGCTACCGGAGCACACAGCATCCGCTACGGCATGACGGCAGATCACATCAAGCGGCTGCAAGTGGTGCTGCCGTCGGGTGAACTCACCTGGACAGATGCCAGCACATCGACACTGGTTGCACTGCGCGAAACCGTGGGCAAGCTGGCACATCAACACGCCGAGCACATCCAGGAGCGCTACCCCAAAACGTGGCGTACCGTTGCTGGCTACGCGCTGGATAAGATCGACCCGCACAACGTGGACTTGAACTGGTTGTTTGCTGGCGGTGAGGGCACACTCGGCACCATTGTGCGGGCAGAGCTTGGACTGGTGGCACGTCCGCGTCCTATGAAAAAGCGGCTGGCAATGGCGCACTTTGATACGCTGCGCAGTTCACTAGAGGCAACACCGCGCATCCTGGAGCTAGAACCCGCTGCCGTTGAACTCATGGATAAGTTCCTGCTGGACAAAACACGAGTCGCGCCGGGCTACAAGGACAAGCTCACGTTTGTAGACGGCGACCCGGAAGCAGTGCTCGTGGTCGAATTCGTGGGCGAGACCGATGCCGAACTCACTGCCAAGGTGGATGACCTGAAGCGCCACCTGCACAACCTGGGCTACCATGGCAGCGTGACCATTGCCACCACCCCGCAGGAACAGTCCGACGTGTGGACGGTGCGTAAGGCAGGGCTGGGACTGCTGATGAGCGAACGCAGCGAGGCGAAGCCTATCGCCTTCATCGAAGACGCCGCCGTGCCAGTGGAAAACCTTGCGGACTACATCACCGATGTGGAGCGCATCATCACCGAGGAGGGCACAACGTTTGCAATTTATGCCCACGCCAGTGCGGGCTGCTTGCATGTGCGCCCGCTGGTCAACCTGAAGACGCTCAAGGGGCGGGAGCAGTACCGCACCATCGCGGAGCGCGTGACCGAGACGGTCAAGAAATATCAGGGCACCATCACCGGGGAGCACGGGCAGGGCATCGCACGCGGTGAGTTCGGGCATCATCTGTTCGGCGATGAGCTAACCGACGCATTCCGCGAGATCAAACGGGCATTTGACCCGGACAACCTGATGAACCCTGGCAAGGTTGTAGATGTGCCGGCAATGGACGACCCGGCGGTGCTGCGCTACACCCCCGAATACCAGGTGTTGCCGATGCGCAACCGCTTCGACTGGACGGCGGACAACGGGCTGGGTGGCGCAGTAGAAATGTGCAACGGCGCGGGCGTCTGCCGCAAGGAGGGCAGCGGCACCATGTGCCCATCCTACATGGCAACGCTGGACGAAGCGCACTCCACGCGCGGGCGGGCAAACGCACTACGTGCCGCCATCAGCGGGCGCTTACCGGATGGTGTGGGCAGTGCCGCGCTCAAAAATGTGTACGATTTGTGCCTTAGCTGCAAAGCTTGCCAGAGCGAATGCCCCTCATCTGTGGATGTGGCGCGTATGAAGTCAGAGTTCCTGGCGCTGTACCACGACCACAATGGCACGACGCTTAGCACGCGGCTGTTCGGCAACATTCATCAGGTGAACAAGCTCGCCGGGCGCTTCCCTGCGCTGAGCAACTTTATGCTAACGAACCCACTCGGCAAGCTGGGCGCACACCTACTGGGGATTCCCACGCAGCGCCCGCTGCCGCTGTACAAGCAGCAATTCACAGCATCACTGAACGGGCATGGCAAGCACGATTCACCCGATGCGGTACTCATCGTGGACACGTTCACCGAGTGGAACCACCCCGAAGTCGGACACGCGATCTTTAAACTGGCGGATAAGCTAGGCGCAAAGGTCAATGTGATGCGCCTGCCGGGGCAGGGCTGCTGTGGGCGTCCGGCAATCAGCAAAGGGCTGCTGGACAACGGCAAAGAAATGGCGAATGAGAACGTGCGCGTGCTCAGCCAGCAGCACGGCGACCTGCCGCTGCTGTTCATCGAGCCAAGCTGCCTCTCCGCGTTCACCGATGATTACCTGACACTGGTAGACCGCAGTTTGCAACCCACCGCGAAACAACTGGCGGCACACTGTGTACCCGTGGAAGCGTGGTTTGCCGGGCAGCTTGCGGAGGCAAACGAAGCGGGTACGCTCAAGTGGACAGACACGCCGGGCGAGGTTTTACTGCATGGGCACTGCCACCAGAAGGCGCTGTGGGGCACAGCGGAGACAATGCGGCTGCTACAACACATCCCCGGTGCAACGGTGACAGAGATTGACAGTGGGTGCTGCGGTGTGGCAGGCAGTTTCGGCTATGAGCACTACGAACTGTCGATGAAGATTGGGCAAGATCGTCTGCTACCTGCGATTGAGGCAAACCCACAGGCGGTTGTTGCTGCGCCGGGCACGTCCTGCCGCGCACAAATCCACGACGCCGGGCACACGGTATATCACCCCGTAGAAGTGGTAGCAAACGCGCTAGCATGACAGACCCGACTATCCGCCCCGCCATTGCACACGACGTGCCCGCCATCCGCGAGTGTGTAAACCGCGCCTATGCGGTTTACATCCCGCAGCTTGGCTACGAACCCAAGCCGATGGGATCGGACTATGAGGCGCTGGTGGCACAGGGGCACGTCCATGTGCTGACGGTGGCGGATGTATTGGTCGGTGTGCTGGTGCTGTATCCAGAAGATGGCACGCTATACATTGACAACATAGCAGTCACGCCTGCGATGCAGGGACGCGGCTACGGGCGTGCGCTGCTGGATCGTGCGTGTGCGCTGGGGCGCGAACAGGCGTTTTTGCAGCTTACGCTGTATACCAACGTCATCATGACGGACAACATTCGCCTGTACACCCGCTACGGCTTTAGAGAAACGAAACGCACCCCTGGCAAATATCCCGGCACCACGCTCGTGCACATGGCATATGACCTGACGCAAAACTGAATTCCATCCCCGTGCGTGCAATGCTATAGTTAACACATTCCGAAAACGTAAGAAAGTAACCGAGTCGTCATGAAATTGACATTTTTGGGCGGCGCCGATGAGGTCGGCGCAAGCTGTACCGTTATCGACATTGCTGGCAAGAAAATCCTCGTGGACGCGGGCATTCGCATTAGCCCGAAGACCAGCCGTGGGCTGCAAAACGACCAACTGCCCCACCTGGCGCACCTAACCGACATCGGCGGACCGGACGCGATTCTCATCACGCACGCGCACACCGACCACACCGGGGCGCTGCCGCAGGTGGTGCGCAGCTACCCGCGTGTGCCGATCTACGCAACGAAGGCAACGATTGACCTGAGCCGTGTGCTGCTGCTGGATAGCTCCCGGCTGATGGGCACCCGCTTCGAGGCAGAAGGCGAACTCCCGCTGTACGATACAGCGGATGTGGAACTGCTGCTGGATAACTGGCAGCCCGTAGAGTTCAACAAGGCGCTTAAGCTGGGCGCAGACCTGCAAGCGACGTTTCATCCGTCCGGGCACATCGCTGGCGCGGCAATGATCGTGTTTGAGAGCACTGAGGGTGTGCTGGTGATGGGCGGCGACGACAGCGTGAGCGAACAGCGCACCGTAGTGAGTGCCAAACCCCCGCGCATCCGGGCGGATGCCCTGGTGCTGGAGAGCACTTACGGTGGTCGGCAGCACGCTAACCGTAAATACGAAGAACAGCGCCTGATCGACACGATTAAGCAGGTGACAGACGGCGGCGGCAAGGTGCTGATTCCGGCGTTTGCGCTGGGGCGTGCGCAGGAGGTAATCCAGATTATCCTCGCCTATCGTGACCAGCTTAACGTGCCTGTTTATGTGGACGGTATGGTGCGTGCTGTGTGCGATGCCTACGCGGGCTTCAGCGACATCCTGCCCAAGAACACGGTGAAGATGGCACGCAACCGCCCGTTGTTCTTCCGGGAGAACGTGCACGCCGTCAAAAGCAAGCAGCAGCGCGAAGACATTATGCGCGGCACAGACCCATTCGTGGTGGTTGCCTCAAGCGGTATGTTGACGGGCGGTGCGAGTGTGGCGTATGCGGCGGCGTTCGCCAGCGATGAGCGTAACGGTATCTTCCTGACGGGGTACCAGGACGAGGAATCGCCGGGGCGCTTTTTGCAGAATGTGATGCGCCGCAAGGAGCGTGGTGAGGTGCCGCTGCTGCAACTGGGCAACGACAAGGTGCCGCTCCGTTGTCATTTGGGCACGTATTCACTCAGCGCCCATGCGGACGAAAACGAACTCATTGCCCTGGCAGACGCCATGGACGCCCAGCGCGTGTTCCTGGTGCACGGGGACGCCGAGGCACGCGGCAGCCTGTGGGAGAAGATGAAGGGGCGCGGGCGTGCTGTGTCCCGCCCGAAGGTCGGGCAGGAAAAACACATCGAAAAGCGCAGGCGGCTGGTCGTCAAGCAGGACGGCGAAGTCGGCGAACTGGAACCCCAGGCGGCAGAAATGGACGCCGAAGGGCTGTGGCAGATGCTCGTTGGGCACCAAGGTGAGGAAATCACAGCGCGAGAAATGGCGCAGGTGTGGTACGGCGATGTCGAGCGCTACCAGGAAGTGATCGAAGCGTTGGAAGAAGACGGCACCTACTTTGCACAGGACTGGCGGCTAAAGCACCAATTTACGATTAAAAAGCGCTGGCAGGTGGAAAAGGCAATCCGCTCCCGGCTGGTGATGCGCCGCAACGCGCACATTGCCGGACAGTTGATTGTGTTGCGCAACGCCAACCACCAACCTCGGCTGGGTGTAGTGCGGTCTGTCGCCGAGGATAGCTTCACGGCGATTATGCAGGGTAGCAAGGCGATGCAGCACGACGGCGATCACTTTGTGTGGACGATTGGCGACTGGGAAGGCGACGACGACGAGAACATCAAGCTCCAGCTAAATGATCTACTGAAGGAGGCGGAAGCGTCGATTGAGCGGGTAGTACCGTACAGCAAACGCCAACTCCTCGCGGCGAAAGACGAATTAGTCAACCCCAGTGAACTCGTTGACCTGCCACCGGACCCACTGCCCGAAGGCGAAATCGGGGAACAGGTATACCGCGCCTACCTGGTGGATATGGCTGCGGCGGTGCTCGCACTGGCACGCGATGGCGCTATGTACGAGTTCGATGGGTTGAAGCTAGAACGCGCCCTGCCCAGCGGACCTGTTAACCAGCAGGTGGCGCGAGAGGCGGCAATCAATGCGTTCCCGCCGGAGGCACGCCTGCGTAAGGTCGGCATTTTGGCACACAAGAACACGCTTATCCTCAACTTTGACTTCCCCGAAGCAGCACGCGAAAAATATCGTGACTCCATCGAGGCACTGCGCCTGGAAACGGGCTGGGAGGCAAACATCCGCATGACGACCAACCAGCAGGCGCTATCGTCTGCTGTAGCAGAGGTGCTGCCGTTTGGTACACGGGTGGTGAAGGGTCCGTCGCTGTTCATGGACAAGAAAGAGGTTACGGCTGAGGTAGAAGACCTGACCGCCGAACAGATCACCGAGGCAGAGAACGCCTACCAGGACCTGACCAACTACGGGCTGCGGCTCATCCGGCGGGAGAGCGCGGCGGGCACCAACGGCGCAGCGGCAGCAGCACCCATCGCGGTTGACGTGACGGCACAGGCACCCACGGAAGAATCGGTTCCTGCCGGACCCATGGAAATTAACGCCGCATACGCCGCCGTCAAAGCAGCGCTGGAACCCAAAGGTCTGCAAAAAGCGGGCGTCAAGAACGGTACCATGGTGCTCACGTTTATTAGCCCGCAGCTAGGTGCCCGCTACACCGATGAAATTGCGCAGCTCGCCGCGAAAACCGGCTACCCCATGCGCCTCCACGAGCATCCGATGCAGAATATCATCCTGGATATGACGCGCACGCTGCTGCGGCAAGTGGGCTGGTCTGTGAAGAAGGGACCGGGCATCCACACAGACAGGCAAGAGGTGAGCATCAAGCTGGTGGACACCCAAACAATCAGCGATGAGGAGCTGGCGCAGGTCAGCGCTATGCTAGAACAGGAAACCGGCTATCGGCTGGTCATACGCTAGCGCGTTTGGGGGCGAACTGCCCCCGTTGCGCTAGTGTGCGCCGCTGGTTGCCATGCGCTTTTCCAGCAGGCGGACGAGCATAGACCCGATAACGGTCATAAACAGGTAGATTGCAGCAGCGACGAGGTAGGTTTCCAGATATAAGAACGACTGCCCGGCGGAAAGCTTCGCCATTTGTGTGATGTCCCTCACGGCGAGGATTGCCACCAGCGATGAGTCTTTCACCATAGCGATAAGATCGTTGCCCAGCGGCGGCAGAATGCGCTTGAACGCCTGGGGCATGATAATGAAGCGCATAATCTGTAGACGGGTTAGCCCTACTGCCTGTGCTGCTTCAATCTGCCCGGTTTCAATGGATTGGATGCCGCCCCGGAAGATCTCTGAGAGGAACGCGGCATAACACAGCCCCAGTGCAATGATCGCCCGCCATGTATAGGTGATCGAGCGTCCGTCCAACTCCCAGCCGATGTCCCAGCCCTGCATAATGCTGTTGAAGAAGTTGATGAACTGGGGCACCGCAACAAACGTTGTGATGAGCAGCACAACCAGGATCGGCAGCCCACGGAAAACCTCGACGTAGAATGTAGCAATGTGATAGCCCAGCACCCGAAAGAAACCGCTCTCTTCATCTGGTGGATACGAGCGCACAATGCCAATAAGCATTCCGAGTGACAGGGCAATTGCGTAGGACACGAAACTGACGAAAATAGTTGTTTGTATGCCTGTGCGCAATTGCGTAAAAATGCGCGTGTAGGTCTGGTCATTCGCAATCAGGTAAATGACAAACATCCCCACCATTATCATCACTGCTATCCACCATGGGAATGTTGCCAGCCAACCCGTTAAACGCGAACTCGCGCGGCGGGGGCGTATCGTGGGTGTGCTGATTTCTGGAGAAGCAGTGCTCATGGGGCTAACCTTAATACTCAATTCAGGTGGGTTTGTTCAGTGTTTAACAACAGCATCACATAAGATTAGCCTTTTGTGTGGTGAACGTCAAATAGAAATACAAATGCCACAGCAACTATTTATGCCCGTACCCAGCTAAGGGTTTGCGCTACCGTTGGGCACGGCGATTCACGCTGCACTCATGTTATTATTATTCTAGTTTAATGTGAAACGAGCTTGCTGTAAGTGATTTATCGTGTAATATGGTTCATCCGCATTCATAGGTCCATATTCGTGTTGATAACCCCTAAAAATTGGGGGGAACACACTTCGTAATTTTTGCTATTTTTTATGGCGTCTATGAGCAAAATCCTGCTGAAAACCTTCACCGTTTCCGTATTCAGCAGTTGTGTAACTAAGAGATGTCCCATTCGGGGGTCCACCTTCGGCAAACGGTGTTTCCCGAAGTTATTAGAAAAACATGATCGAGCACAGCAATTAATTGCCGCGATACGTTAACTTAGTATCGTCTGGCAAGCTTGGGATTCATAAGGAGCATTCCATCGTGTACACCATCCTGCTTGTAATTGGGTTGCCGCTGCTGCTGGCGGGTGCCCTATCCCCCCCCATCGCAACCCGCCTGCCAAAAGGGTTCAACCCATCGTGGGTCATCAGCAGCGTCATTGCGATCATGTTCGCTATGCTACTCAGCCTTGCATACCAACCCGTCATTGCAGAACAAGGCGCTGCCACCTATGTGCTGGAGTGGGTGCCACAGTATGGGCTAAACCTCAGCTTCTACCTGGATAGCTTGTCGCTGTTGTTTGGTCTCATCATCACAGGTGTGGGCGTGGTGGTGTTCTGGTATGCGGGCTACTACTTTGAGGAACCTGAGGAGCGAGCACGCTTCTTACGGCTTCTGCTCATCTTCATGAGCGCGATGCTGTGGCTGGTGCTTTCCAACAACCTGATTACGCTGTTCATCGCCTGGGAGCTAACCAGCATCACATCATTCCTGCTGATTGGCTTCAAGGGATACAAATACCAATCTGCCCGTGAGGGCGCAGCGCGTGCACTCGTGGTGACGGGCGGTGGTGGCTTGGCGCTGCTAGCGGGCTTGCTGCTGATAGGCGAGGCAAGCGGCACCTACGAACTGAGTGAACTCCTCTCGCAGGACTTGAGCGGGCACTCATGGTATATCGCTATTGCCATCCTGGTGATGCTGGGCGCTTTTACGAAGAGTGCTCAGTTCCCGTTCCACTTCTGGCTGCCGGGCGCAATGGACGCCCCCACCCCTGCGAGTGCGTTTTTGCACTCCGCAACGATGGTGAAGGCGGG
>CAYVGI010000030.1:0-40358 GCA_964451095.1 uncultured Anaerolineaceae bacterium | reverse complement strand
GGTCACAGATGACGTGCAGCACATGCCCGCCGCCAATCGCGTAGCCGTTGACCAGTGCGATCACGGGCTTGGGCATGGTGCGGATGATGCGCTGGAGTTGCAACACGTTCAGGCGGGGTACACCGTCATCGCCAACGTAGCCTGCGTGTCCACGTACTTTCTGGTCGCCACCTGCACAGAACGCGTGCACGCCGTCTTTCGGTGACGGACCCTCGCCGGTGAGCAGCACCACGCCCACTTCTTGGTCTTCCCAGACGTGGCTGAACGCGTCGATCATCTCGGTAATCGTCTGCGGACGGAACGCGTTACGCACTTCTGGGCGGTTGAACGCGATGCGCGCGATGCCGTCGTACTTCTTGAAGGTGATGTCTTCGTACTCCTTTACGGTTTCCCATTGTACTGCCTGTGTGGGTGCAACCATGGTTGTCTCCTTATGTTCGTGTGGGCAGGGACGTAGCATACTAAGTCCCTACGGTTCTTACATTATTGATTATCAGATAGGCTCTGCCGTATCTGTTGGTTCACAATTTCAATGATCTCTTTGCGGCGCGCCTCATCCGTCTTGATGTCGGTTTTCACCTCAATGATGCTGCTCACGTCCGCGTTGATGTATTGATCCAGTACCGCGTCCAGTGACTCGAAATCGTCGGCAAAGGCGTATTCCAGGCCGTACATCGCCGCCGCATGTTCAAACGTGAGGCCGTGCGGCGTGGTGAAGTACTTGGTGTAGTGCGGCTCGTGCTCACGGATGGGCAGACGCTCGAAGATACCGCCCCCGTTGTTGTTGATAACGATGAACGTGGCCGTGATGCCATTGCGTTGAACAGCCAGCAGTCCGTTCATGTCGTGGTAAAAGGTAATGTCACCGAGAATGGCGTAGACGTGTGATTGTGTCGCTGCTCCGATGCCAAGCGCTGTTGACACCTGTCCATCAATGCCGGAGGCACCACGCGAAGCATAAACAGTAAGTGCATTTGGTGTTTTACCAACAAACTGATCGAGATGACGCACAGCATTGCTGTTACCAACAAACAAAACAGCCCTGCCCGGCAGCGCATTTACACTGCGGTGTATTGCCGCCCCATCGAAGAACTCAGCGTCCAGCAAAGAGGGAAATGCCTGTTCAAGCATGTGATTTTCGTTATAGATATTGGCGCTCCAATCACTGAGCTTAAGATGAGGGTCAAGCTCTGCGAAAAGAATTTCGCCTAATTCCAGCGGGTCAGCGTACACGGTATCCATTGTCGTGTGGCTATCATCTGCCCAATGGCGTTCTGCGGTGATGTGTACGCGGTGGGCTGCTGGCAGTGCTTTTAGATAAGCGTTCAATGCCCCAGAGATAGGAACGTCCCCGAAACGAATCACTACATCGGGAGGCGAGTAGACTGGTTTTGAGTGTGCCAAAACACTTTGCGTTTGCAGCAGCGTATCATAGTAACCTACCCCGAAGCTATCTTCTCCGGCAGCATACCGCACCCCCGATGTTGGGTCGGCTAGCAACACGTAACCCGTTCTCTGAGCGAATGCGTCTATAAAACGGGGGAAGTCACCTTTTGGTGTGTTTGGTCCACACACAATAACACCATGACGATATTGATTAATAAGCGCCGTTAGTGCCATCACCGTCTTGCCAGAAACAGCATCTTCGCTGAGTTCCGGCGCGTGGATTGTCACCGCTATTTCCGTAGTGTCGGTGCTTGTGTCGTCCGTGAATTCAGGCTCAAGCGGCTTGCGGAACGGAAAATTCAGATGTACCACGCCCTTGCGCCGGAACTCCATGCGCCCGTCTGCGGTGGCAAGTGCCCGTGCCGCCATCGTGCGCAGGTTCCGCACCGCCACTTCTGGCGGGTTGTGCTCCGGCAGCGCCATATCCACTGACCACAGCACATGGTCACCGTATAGTTTCACCTGGTCGATGGTCTGGTTTGCGCCGCTGTGCCGCAGTTCGTGGGGACGGTCTGCGGTGAGCACCAGCAGCGGCACACGAGACATGTTCGCCTCGATGATGGCGGGGAAGAAGTTCGCCGCCGCCGTGCCGGATGTGCACACCATTGCTACGGGTTTGTCACTTGCCATCGCCATGCCGAGCGCGAAAAATGCAGCGCTCCGTTCGTCCAGATGCGTGTATTTTTTAATACGGTCGTGCTTGGCAAATGCCAGCGTCAGGGGCGTGGAACGTGACCCCGGCGCAATGCACACTGCTTCGAGTCCAGCGCGTGCCAACGCATCCACGAACGTCTCTGCATAGAATGTATTCGGGTTCACGAGCGCACCCCTACCGCGTTCAGCATCGGTCGGAACTTCAGTTCTGTTTCGCGCCACTCGCGTTCGGGGGTGCTCTCCGCGACGATGCCGCCGCCCGCATAACACCACACCGTCCCCTTACGGCTCACGGCGCTGCGGATGCCCACGCCAAAATGCCCGTTCATCTCGTGGTCAATCCAACCGATGGGCGCGGCATACCACCCGCGCGTGATCGGCTCCAGTGCGGTTATCAGTCCCTCGGCAACGTCACGGGGGGTGCCGCCCAGCGCCGGAGTGGGGTGCAGCGCTGCGACCAGGGGCAGCACGCCGTAATCGTCGTTTAGTTTGCCCGTTACAGGGGTGAATAGGTGCTGCACGTTGCCCAGCTTGAGCAATCCCGGTGCTTCATCGGCGTGCAGGTCGTCAACATAGGGCGCAAGCTGCTTGCGCAGCCCCTGCACCACGTAATCGTGCTCACGACGTTCCTTGGGGTCGCTCAGGATTTGCTGCCCTAGTGTTTCGTCCTCCGCTGGCGTTGCCCCGCGCTTGATTGTCCCAGCGAGACCATCTGCGAACACATCGCGTTCCTGCACCTTTACCAATGTCTCTGGGGTCGCCCCGTAAAACGCGTTGTGTGGCTCTGGCTCGAACAGAAAACGATGACAGTCTGGATAAGCGCCGCGCAGGTACTCCAGTGCTCGCACAATGTTGACCGGGTTGCTGAAGCGAATCTGGCACATGCGGGACAGCACGACCTTATCCAGTTGCCCTGCCTTCATCTGTGCGGTGGCGTTGATAATCATACGCTCGTAGGCGTCGTAGGTCATCGGATATTCGATGTCGGATGCCTCCTCCCACGCCGGGTTCCAAACCTGCCCGGAGAAGTTCCAGAACAGGTCATCAAACAAGGTCTCGAAACGCGATTTGATGTCTACCTGTGCCTGTTCTATATCAGCATCTACCGGGACGTACTCACTCAATATCAAGTGAGATTCGTCACCATCGCGCCGCAGCATCACCCGTGGCAACACAAAGTGCGCGGCGTGCATCCCATGCCATACCACTTGCGCTTTGAAGTCATCGCGGAAGGCAAATCCACCGAACAGCAGCGGCATCGCGCTATCATCCACGTTGACTACGTCGCTGAACATTTGCGCTGCCATCTGCTGGACACGCTCGAAGCGCTCGTCGCCATCCGCGAGGAGTTCAACTGCGACGCCATACCCCGCGAAGGCTAGCGACTCGCGGGCGTTCTCCCAGTGGATGCGGCGCTCGCCATGTGCGCGGCGCAGGAAGTCAACCAGCGGCAGGTTCGGGCAGGGTTGTGAGTAGACAATCAGATGCCCGTTGAGTTTATCTGGTGTGGTTGCAGTGAGGCTCTTTGAACCGACGCGCTGCATTTATGCCTCCTGGGTCTGCTCGTAGCCCACGCTGCGCAGCAGGATAGGCAGGAGCGTCTCTATGATGCGTTCTGGCTCTGGCTCGCCTGTGTAAACCCACCGGATGACCAGTTCATTGATTGCGCCCATCCATGCGCGGGAGACGATTTCTGTGTCAGTTGCAGCAATATCACCTTGCTCGACTGCCTCGTCAAGATAGCCCTTGATGAGATCGGAAAAGCGGTCGTGAACGTCCGTGCGCTTTTCTTCAAACACAGTCCCCAACCCCGATGCCTGGATGAGCAGCACCTTGGCAGGGCGGCGATACTTGCCGAATGTATTCAGCACCGCCTCCAGTGCGACCCGTACACGCTCAATCGCTGGGGCGTCTTCGGGCACGCTCTCCCGCACCTTGCGCTCCAGTAAATCCGTAAACTTATCTACCAGTGCGATAAACAGCTTCTCTTTGTTGGGGAAGTGAAAGTAGATTGACCCCTTCGAGGTGCCGGACTCGTCCACGATTTCGTCCAGACGGGTGTCGTGGTAGCCCTTGTTAGAAAACACACTCAGGGCAGCGTCTAAAATTCGTTCACGGGTGTTTGTTGCCTTCGGCTCATCTGACATGGGCATGAGTGCCTCCTTAAACCGACTGGTCAGTCTAATAATATCACCCCAAGCCCGTTTGTGAAATCCTTCTCGACAAATTCTCATTGACTTACAAACTGGCATTCACGTCACTACACATTTGATTTAGTATATGCCGCGTTTGTAAGTGACATGGGACGCGCCTGTGACCACGACCGCCCAACCCAAACCGATCCACATCTTGCGACAGCCACTAACCATAGCCGTACTCATACCGACGGTGCTGCTGGCGTTGTATGCGCTGTTTAATGCAGTGCTGGCAACAGATAGCAGCGCTGCCAATGTGCTCAGCGTGTTTTCCACGCGATTTTTGGGCATATTTATTGAGGCAGTGCCATTTCTGCTGCTGGGTAGTGTCGCCTCTGGCCTGATCGAGGCGTTTATCACGCCTGCTGACCTCACACGGTGGATACCACGCCGGGCGCTGCCCGCAACGATTGTGGGCACATTCATGGGCTTTACGTTCCCCGTGTGCGAGTGTGGCATTGTGCCAGTGGTGCGGCGGCTGTACGGCAAGGGTTTGCCGATGGGGGTGGGCGTGGCATTTTTGCTCGCCGCCCCGGTGATGAACCCGATTGTGTTCGTCAGCACATATATTGCGTTTGGGTGGGGTGTTGTGCTTATCGGTCGGTTTGTGATGACAGCGATTGTTGCCCTGGCGGTAGGGCTAATTTTCTCCTACGCTGCCCGCCCGATTGAAATCTTGCAGCCGCAGTCGCTGGCACCCGTTGGTGGTGCATCAGTTGATGCGTTGCCGCGCAAAAGCGTGTGGGCAGGCATTGCCAATGCAATGGGGGTGGCATCCAATGAGTTTTTCGAGATGGGGCGCTACCTGATTATTGGCACAATGCTAGCGGCAGGGATGCAAACCACGCTGTCACAGGATGTATTGGTGTCGCTGGGGCAGGGCCCGGTGCAGTCTGTGCTGGTGATGCAACTGCTGGCGTTTGTCATCAGTGTGTGCTCTACGGTGGATGCGTTCCTGGCGCTGGCGTTCGCCGGCACATTCACAACCGGGTCAATCTTGGCGTTTCTGGTCTTCGGGCCCATGGTAGACATAAAAAGTATGCTGATGTTCATGGGCGTGTTCCGGCAGCGGATTGTGCTGTACTTGGTGGTGCTGCCCATGCTGATGACTGCGCTGTTGAGCATCTGGCTGAACTTGAATGTGGTGTTTTAGGAGTTGGATGCACATGGATGTAACGTTAGCACAAGACGAGCAAAAACGAGATCACACATCCTTGCAGCGCTGGCTGCAAGTTGCCATTTTGGCGGGGTTGGGTGTGTACTTTGCGTACAACATCTTCAGTGGCAACCTGGCGAACTACATCAACGAGCGCTTTGTGTGGCTTAGCTGGATTGCAGTGGTGTTGTTCTTTGCACTGGCGGCGTTTTCAGCATATCGGCTGGTGCAGGGCGCTGAAGAGCAAGCGGCATACACCTTCTCTAGCGCAGCACAGACGGCGACATGGTCAGTCATCGCAACGGCAGCGGTGCCGCTGGTGCTGGGCGTGATGATTCCGTCGCAGCCGTTGGGCGCTGGGGCAATCCAGGGCAGCGTGAGCACGACCGCGGTGCGGCGACCTAATGAACGCGGCTTCACCATCCCACCAGAGAATCGAAACATCCTGGACTGGTTGCGTGAGTTCAACACGAGCACAGATTATAGTGTGTTCAACGGGCAGCCCGCCGATGTGGTCGGCTTTGTGTACCGGGAACCCGACTTCGCACCAAACGAGTTCATGGTGGCACGCTTCACGGTCGCCTGCTGTGTGGCAGATGCTTCAGCGTTGGGGTTGCCCGTGTTCTATGAGGGCGCGGACGAACTGCCAACAGGCGAGTGGGTGCAGGTGCAGGGCAGCATCACCGTCGATGACTTCGGCGATGATGTGCTGCCGATTGTGCAGGGCGACGCGGTAAACGTCGTTGATATGCCGGAACACCCCTACCTGTACCCGTAATATGTCGCCTTTCACACAGTTTGACCGAGTTATCGGTGCCAGCGTGCTGGTGCTTATGGTAGCGATTGGTGCCGTAGTGCTGATGGGAGACCGCGTCGGTGTGCAGCTTGTGCGTGTGTTCCCACTCGGAGACGAGGCACACAGCACCGATACGATTCTGATTCAGTTTTCTGACGAGATGAACCGTGACACCATTGAGCAGCGGTTGCAAATAGTGCCAGAGGTGCCGGGCGATGTGCGCTGGAGCGGCGATACGGTTATCTTCAGTCCGGAGTTACCGCTGACCCCCGGCGAGCGCTACACCGTGTCCTTGCTGCCGGGTGCAGAAAGCACAGGCGGACGGGCGGTACTGGACGAGTACGAGTTTTCGTTCACCGTGCGGCAGCCACAGGTCGCCTACCTCTCTCCGGCGGATAGCTCCCCGCAGAACATCTGGATAGCAGACCCAGCAAACCCCAACAGCGCTCGCCAGATCACGAATAGCACCGCTGGTGTGTTCGACTTTGCCGTCAGTCCTGATGGGCGCTCGATTGCATTCTCAGAGCGGCGGACAGATCGCCCAGCAACAGACCTAAAGCTGCTAAATCTGGATGACAACACTGTTGAGGTTATCGTTAGCTGCGATGATGGCGACTGCAACAGCCCGATATGGCGACCGGACGGCAGCATGATCGCGTACACCCGTGTGGACTTCAACACAGGCTTGTCTAACGTAGGCATTAGCCCGCCGCGCATCTGGCTGGTGGATATGACCACCAACCCGGCAACGACACAGCCGTTATTCGAGGACTCACAGATTTTGGGCTACGGTCCGCAGTGGTCACAGGATGGCACAACCCTAAGCCTATTTGACAACAGCTTGCCCGGAATCCTCGTCTACAGCTTTGAGGCGGACGAAGTGGAAGCAATCCCCAGCCAGCATGGCACATCTGGCGCCCTGTCGCCGGATGGTGATTCGCTTGTGTTCCCAGAGTTGGTCTTCCGCGACGGCAGTGCCCGTTCCCGGCTGATACTGGCGAGCATTGGCTCACAGACTGTACAACCGCTAAGCCCGCAAGGTGAAGACCTGGACGATGACGTGGCAGTGTGGCACCCGGACGGGCAGCGCCTAGCAGTAGGGCGGCGCTACTGGGATGAACGTTACACACGCGGGTTGCAGGTCTACCTGATGGACGCAGCGACGGGCGAAGCAGAGCCGCTAGTGGTGGACGAGCGTTATGCCCATGGTTTTGTGCACTGGGATCCGACCGGGACGCAGATTGTGATGCAGCGCTTCCCACAGTTGACGGAGGATGGCGAGGTCAATAACAGCGGGCGCCCACAGATATGGACATACAGCATGGAGACGGATGAACTGGTGCAGGTCGCGGAAAACGGCTTCTTCCCGCGCTGGGTGCCCTAGCTATTTGTCGTTAAGGTCGGTGCCGCGCTTGATGGAACTCTCCCCAAAGCGCTGACGGATGTCGTCCAGCGTGCTTTGCAAGTGACGGTTGTCTTCCGCGGGCGGTGCGTCCCACAACCCTAACTGGTGGGCGCTGCCCTCATCGAAGCCACTCACACCCACGCCCAGCAACCGAACCGGTCGCCCTTGCAACCAGTGCGTGCGGAACAACTCCAGTGCGTGCTTGTAAATTTCATCGTCCTGGTCAATTGAAAATTCGACGGTCGTCTGCCGGGTGAGTGTTGTGAAATCCCGCCAGCGCAGTTTGATGCGCACGGTGGTGCCACGCAAGCCCGCTTTACGCAGCCGAAAGCCCACACCGTCTGACAGATGGCGCAATGTGTGCAGCAAGGTTGCCTCGTCGGTGACATCTGTGCTGAAGGTGGTTTCCTTGCTGATGCTTTTCGCCTCGTGACTGGTCTCCACCCGGCGTGGGTCAATCCCCTTGGCGCGACGGGCAATGTCCGTGCCGTGTTTGCCGAACTGGCGTTGCAGTTCCGCTTCCGGGTAGTTGGCGAGTGTGCCCAGGTCGAAAATGCCAAGTTGGTTCAGTGCTTCCGCCGTTTTCGGTCCTACGCCCCAAAGCTCCTTGATGGGCAGGGGTGCCAAGAACGCTGCTTCACCGCCGGGCGGCACGACGTTAATAGCGTTGGGATAGTCGCCCTTGGGTGCACTTGCCTTGCCGAGATTGTTCGCAATCTTGGCGACAAGTTTGTTGGTCGCTACTCCAAGCGAGCACGGCAAATGCAGTTCGTTGTTGATCTGCACTTGCAGGTTGCGTGCGATTTGTTTGGGCGTCTTTTGGATGCCCGTTACATCGAGGAACGCCTCGTCAATGGAAAGCTGTTCCACGATCGGTGTGAGGTTGTGCAGTATCGCCATTACTTGGCGGGACATGGCACGGTACTGGTCAAAGTGCGGCGGCACGATCACCAACTGTGGGCAGCGCTGCACAGCGGTTGCCATCGGCATGGCAGAGCGTACGCCGTACACCCGCGCTGGGTATGAGCACGACGCCACCACACCACGCCGAGACGGATCGCCGCCGACGGCAAATGCGACGCCCTTTAGTGCTGGGTCGCTTTGTTCTTCCACAGCGCAGTAGAAAGCATCTAAATCCAGGTGGAGAATTACCCGTGCCATGTTAGCCCCGTCCACTCTAAGATGATCTCATGCCCACGCCAAGCCGATGCGTCCGCGATCTTTGTCCACGTCGCGGATTTTCACCTCTAGCACATCACCCACACTGAGGTTGTGACCGCGTGGGATCTGGCTGATGTGCAGCAGCCCGTCTTGCTTGACGCCAATATCCACGAATGCGCCGAAATCCACGACATTGCGCACCGTGCCGTTGAGCAGCATTCCCGTGCGTAGGTCATCCATGGATAGCACATCGTTGCGCAGGATAGGTGCCGGGGCATCGTCGCGTGGGTCACGTCCGGGGCGGGTAAGCTGCTCGAAGATGTCTTGCAGGGTGAGAAGGCCCGCGCCAAGTTCACCCGCTAGCGCGTCCAGCGGCTGTGCTTCTCGCAGCTTGCCCAGTGCCGTCTCACGCTCCGGCATGGGTTCGTCTAGTGTGATGCCCGCGCGTTTCATCACTTGCTTGGCGACGCTGTAACTCTCCGGGTGGATGGCGCTGGCGTCCAATGGGTTGGTGCTGCCCAGCACACGGATAAATCCGGCGCACTGCTCGAACGCCTTTGCGCCCAACCCGGACACCTCTTTGAGCGTTTTGCGGTCAGGGAAGGTGCCGTTTTCGTCTCGATGGGCGACGATGTTTTGCGCCAGCTTGGGACCGATGCCAGCGACGTAGGCCAGCAGCGCGGGGGATGCTGTGTTGAGTTCCACGCCAACCTGATTTACCACGCTTTCCACAACCGCCTCTGCTGCGTCGGACAGTGCCTTCTGGTTCACATCGTGTTGGTACAGCCCCACCCCGACCGATTTCGGATCAATCTTGACCAGTTCCGCGAGCGGGTCTTGCACGCGCCGGGCGATGGACACCGCCCCACGCAGCGTCACGTCAAGGTCGGGCAGTTCGTCGCGGGCGAGTTCGCTGGCGCTGTATACGCTGGCACCCGCTTCGTTCACGATGAGATACTGCACGTCGGGTGTGTTACTGGTGAGCGTAGCGACAAGTTGTTCTGCCTCGCGGGAGGCGGTGCCGTTACCAATGGCGAACAGCCGGGCGTTGTGCTTACGCTGGAGTGCTTCTAGCTTTTGCTGGGCATCCTGCTCACGGTGCAGGTAAATCATGCCCGTGTCGATGACTTTGCCCGTGGGGTCAATTACGGCGATTTTGCACCCTGTGCGATAACCGGGGTCAACGCCGATGATGGTATGCCCCTTAATCGGTGGTTGGCTGAGCAGCCCACGCAGGTTATCCGCAAAGACGGTGATGGCGTGTGCCTCTGCCTGTTCTGTGAGTGAGCGGCGCACATCACGTTCAATCGCGGGCAGCAGCAGGCGCTTTGCCGCGTCTGCAATGACAAGTTCTAGTTGTTCCGCTAGCGGAGAGCGTGGGTCTGGGCGGAAATGGAACTCAACCACACGCCGCCAGTCGCGTTCCTGCACGTCTAGCTTCACCCGCAGCACCTTTTCTGCCTCACCCCGGTTGATTGCAAGCGTTTGGTGTGGGCGTATGCGCCCCACGCCGATTGAGAAATCGTAGTAGCTTTCGTAGGTGGCACGCTCGTCTTGCGCGTTTTTGGTCTTCTCCGCAATCAGCGTGCCATAACGCATTGCCTTCTCGCGCACATCCCGCCGGATGTCTGCATGGTCGCTGATCCGCTCCGCGATAATGTCGCGGGCACCCGCCAGCGCATCTTCTGCGGTGGGGACTTCGTCGCTGATGTATGCCGCTGCGTGCTGCTCTGCGGTCGTTTTGTCGCGTGGCTGTTCCTGGATGAGATCTGCCAGTGGGGTTAAGCCAAACTCAGCAGCTTTTGCTGCACGGGTGCGACGGCGAGGCTTGTACGGCTGGTACAGGTCTTCTAGCTCGGTGAGTGTTTCCGCCATCTCGATGCGCGTCTCAAGCTCCGGCGTCAGCGCGTCCTGCGTCTTGACCGCCTCAAGTATCGTATCGCGGCGGTCATCAACTTTGCGCAGGGTGGTCAGCTCAGTTTGCACCTGGCGCAGCTTTAGCTCGTCTATACCGCCTGTGACCTCTTTGCGGTAGCGGGCGACGAATGGTACCGTGTTGCCCTCATCAAACAGGCGGATTGCCGCCGCGACTTGCTGTGGTTGCAGTTGCAGCCGGGCGGCGATCTTCTGGTCGTACTGTCTCATGTCGTGCTTTCTGATGAGTGTAGCAAGAATGTTCTATATCTTGCCAGAGGTGCCTGGTTTTCTCAAGAGCGGCGGGCAGAAAATCTCACTTAGCCACCGATGTAGTACATTTCGATTTTGTCCCCATCGTGTGCCACCCCAGCAGCGCGGTCTTCGCTGTAGCGGTCAATGCGGTGCCCCCATGTGTCGCGCACGATTTGTTCCAGTTCGTCGTCGGTGGCACCGTCACGCAGCGGCGTTTTGAGGTCTGTGCCCTTGGTGGCGAACAAGCAGGTGTAAAGTTGCCCCTCTGTCGAGAGGCGCATCCGGGTACAACTGCCACAGAAGGGCTGCGTGACCGACGCAATCACCCCCATCTCACCCTTGCCGTCCTTGTAGCGGAAGCGGTTGGCGACCTCACCAAAATAATCCGGTTTAACGGGTTCCAGCGGGAAGGCGGCGTTAATGCGGGCGACGACCTCTTTTGCCGGGACAACATGGGTCATTTCCCAGCCGTTGCGTGTGCCCACATCCATGTATTCAATAAAGCGCGGGGTATAACCGCGCTCTCGGCAGTAGGCGGCAGTGTCCACAATCGTATGGTCGTTGACGCCCTTCTGCACCACCGTGTTGATCTTGATCGGACCCAGGTCAGCATCTTCCGCCGCGTCAATACCACGCAGCACATCATCAACGGTGGCGCGGTTGCCGTTCATCTGCTGGAAAACATCGTTGTCCAACGAATCCAGGCTGACTGTAACACGATGCAGCCCAGCCGCTTTAAGGGTGTGGGCGACTTCAGGGGTAAGCAGCTTGGCGTTGGTTGTCATGGCGATGTCTTCAACGTTGTCTACAGCGCTAAGCTGCCCAATGAGCGTATCGAGTTCGCGCCGAACAAGCGGTTCCCCGCCAGTGATGCGCAGCTTGACCGCCCCTAAGCGCACAATCACGCGCACTAGCCGTGTGATCTCCTCAAACGTGAGGACCTGCGCTTTCTTGAGGAACTCGTAGTGCTCCCCGAAAATTTCCGCCGGCATACAATACGGACAACGGAAGTTGCAGCGGTCTGTCACGGAGATGCGCAAATCGCGCAGGGGGCGGTTAAACTGATCCCGAACGGGTTGCTGTGTAGTCATGTTCTTGTTTTACCTGTGGGGCTTGCCAGCACTTGTTCTGGTACAAATTGTGTGAAGGAGTATCATAGCGACGTTGTTCTAGAACTTCATCCGTCAAAATGGAACTATACGTAAACACAATGGACGATAAACTAACCCACCTTGACAAACAGGGCGCTGCGCGGATGGTGGATGTGGGCGAAAAACCAGATACAGACCGCGTCGCAGTGGCAGCAGGTGCCGTGACAATGAAACCCGAGACGCTGGCACTCATACGAGACGGCAACATCAAAAAGGGCGATGTGCTGACCGTTGCACGAATCGCGGGCATTATGGCGGCAAAGCGCACGTCAGAGTTAATCCCGCTGTGCCACCCGCTGCCACTGACGAAAATTGACGTTGAACTGCAACTGGATGAAACGAAAAGCGCAGTGCAAATCCGGGCGACAGCGAAGACACGCGGCAAAACTGGCGTTGAGATGGAAGCGCTGACGGCGGTGAATGTCGCGGCACTGACGATCTACGATATGGCAAAGGCAGTTGACCGCGAAATGAAAATCACGAACGTCCGGCTTTTAGAAAAGCGCGGTGGTGCGCATGGCGACTACCTGGCAGAGGAGGAGGGGAATAACAATGAAAGTTAATGTGCTGCTGTTCGCCACGCTGAAGCAGCTTGCCGGGCAAAATAAGCTATCTTTGGAACTGAACGGCGACCAAGCAACGGTAGATGCGGTCAAACAAGCGCTGGTAGCGCTTTACCCGGCGATGGATGCCAACGTGGAGGCAGCAATCGCCGCTGTGAACGAGGAATACGCCTTTGCGCAGGACGTGGTGAACGACGGTGATACTGTGGCGTTCTTCCCGCCCGTAAGCGGTGGCAGCGACGACCTGCCGACAATCACCCGGCTAGCAGATGCACCCATCGACCACGACGAACTCATCCAGTCTATTACTACACCCGGTACTGGGGCAGTGGTGGTGTTCAGTGGGATGGTGCGTGGGCAAACGCGCCAAACAGGGGGCGATACCCTGCACACGCAGCACCTGGAGTATGAGGCTTACGAAAGCATGGCGGTCGCCAAAATGCAGCAAGTCGCGGCAGAAATCCGTGAGCGCTGGGCACTGGTGCAAGGGGTGGCGATTGTGCAACGGGTAGGCAAGCTGGAAGTGGGACAGAATACAATCTTGATTGCCTGCTCTGCCGGGCACCGCAACGATGGCTGCTTTGAGGCAGCAAAGTACGGCATCGACCGCCTAAAAGAAATTGTGCCCGTATGGAAAAAAGAAGTGTGGAAGGATGGCTCTGCGTGGGTAGAGGGTGGTTATACCCCTAGCGCTGCGGACAAGTCAACGTAAGGCGGCACGGCAGTGTTATGCCTGCACTCAAGCTCCCGTAACTTTAAGTTCGCAGTAATCAGGTGACATTTCACGGAGTAGAATATGCAGGAAAGGGCAACGTGCCCTATCTGCATAGTCTTATGCCTACCTTGGAGCAGATCATGAACACATCAGCAGAAGCAATTAAGCAACTCGAGGCAAGTTTGGCGGCAGCGCAGCAAGCAGCAGACACGATTGAAAACCTGATTGCCGAGCATGATTACCAGGATGTCGGGCAATTGGTGGCGCAGGCAGCGGCACAAATGCTCACGGCGGCAAAGTTGCTCATGGAAAAGGACGACGAAGGTGCGTTCGACGCGCTGGACGATGCCGAAGACCTGCTTGATAAGGTTTACAGCATTATGGACGAAGAGGTTGAGGACGAGGGCTAGAAGACCTGCCCCCTGTGGGGCACTGTCCCCTCGTAAAATCTAGCCTTAAACGTTGGGTGGCATCAAAACAACTTGATCGTCCGCTTTGATGATTGTGTCCAAACCCTCCAGGTCATCAATGTTGTACCCACACAAAAGAATGCGAACTGCCCCGGTAAGCGCCCCATCTGGGGCGACTACCTCGTTATACATTTTAGGTTCCAGTGCACCCAGGTCATTAACCAACTGGCGCACCGTCTGACCCTCCTCGAATGGAATTGTGAGGGTTTTCTTGCCGATGAGGTCGCGCAGGGTGGCAAACAACCGGATTGTCTTTTCGCCGGGTTGTGTCTCTTTGTGTTCCACCTTGACGTTTTGTGTGGTCTTATCGGTGTTTTCAGCGTTTTCCATAGTTTTCCATAGGGTGTTGATCTCGTTGAGAGCGCTTGAACTCCCGTTATTATAGTGCGAAAGTCTTGAATCGGTAAGCTGGGAGCGCAATCCCTTGACAACGCAATTATCCGATGTGCTGCACGTTCTACCCCCTCACCCCACGCGCAACATGGCGATCCATGTGAAACCCGCTGCCGAGCGGGCGCTGCGTGATGGGCATCCCTGGGTGTTCGAGGACTCCATACGCAGCGTAAGCTATGAGGGCGGGCAAGGCACGTTAGCCGTGATCTTCGACCGAAAAGACCGCTTTCTGGCGGTGGGTTTGTACGACCCGGATTCGGAAATTCGTGTTAAGGTGCTGCACCACCACACACGCACACGCATCAACGGGTATTGGTTTGCTGAGACGCTTAAGGCGGCAGTACACATACGGGAAGCCATCACGCAAACGGACACCAACGGCTATCGCGTCGTGTATGGCGAGGGCGACCGGATGCCGGGCTTCATCGCTGACCGCTACGCACAGACTCTAGTTGTAAAGCTTTACAGTGCCGCGTGGTTGCCCCACCTGCGTGATGTGCTGCCCGCGCTGGTTGATGCACAGCAATGTGAGCGACTGGTGCTGCGCCTGAGCCGCAATTTGCAGTCGCTGCAGACGTATGGGTTGCTTGATGGGCAGACGTTGCTGGGCACACCCCCCGATGCCCCGGTGACTTTCCGCGAGAATGGGCTTGCGTTTGCAGCAGATGTGGTGGCGGGGCACAAGACAGGCTTCTTCTTTGACCAGCGGGATAACCGTTCCCGCGTGCGCGATAGTACACCGGGAGGGGCAGCAGTGCTGGACGTGTTCGCGTACACGGGGGGATTCTCAGTCTACGCCGCAGCAGGCGGGGCGCGTACCGTCACCAGCCTGGATGTGAGCGAACCCGCACTGATGGCGGCAAAGCACAATATGACGCTGAACGTGCCCGCTGATGCCGATGTTGCAAAAGCGAAACACGACATCATGGTTGCCGATGCGTTTGAGGGAATGCAAGCGCTGCGATCACAGGGACGCCGATTTGACGTGGTCGTAATTGACCCGCCTGCGTTTGCAAAGCGCCAGACGGAGGTGGACGGCGCACTCCGGGCATACGCACGGCTAGCGGAGCTTGGCGGCGCGTTGGTGCGGGATGGTGGTCAACTCGTGATGGCGTCCTGTTCCAGCAGGGTGAAGGCACAGGCATTCTTTGACGTTGTCAAACAGTCTGTGGGACGCCCCCTGACGAACGTCCAGCACACCGGGCACGCGCTTGATCATCCTGTCACGTTCCCGGAGGGCGAATATCTCAAGTGCTTATTCGTAAGTGTGGGCTAATTGTGGGTTGTACGCGGTGACAGTCACATCAATGCGAATGTTACCCAATTCCTTAACGACAGTTAAAATGAGAGTGTGAAATAAGTGGAAAATGAATGGGTCTAGTCACGGAACTTACATGACGAATATCACATAGTACACTTTAGGGGTATTTTCCTTGCAAAATTCCAGTAAATTCTGCTAATATCTAGCAAATTGTATGTAGATTTCTATAGGAATTAGCAGATATGGGGCGACCAAAGTTCCTTTCCCAAAAGCCGCCAACATTAAACAAAGAGGAGTTTAAAAAACGCAGTGAGCAGTTGACTAAGCGTCAATACGTGCGTTTTGCCTTCTACAAAATAGACCCAGCTTGGCGTCGCTTACCCGCTGAAAAGCAGATTGAACAGAAGCAAGAGCTGGTAGAGGTAATAGAGGGGTTCAACCGCCGGATGCTGCTGCGTCCGTATAGCACTATGGGCACCCGCTCCGATGCAGAACTGCTGCTGTGGCAGATCTCGGAGTCTCCATTGCCGTTCCAGGAGCTTGCAGCGGCGATCATAGGGACACGTATGGGCAGCTACCTGAACCTTGTCTATTCGTACTTCTCCCAAACGAAGCGCAGCATCTACGAAATCCGGGATAACCCGGAAGAAGACGAAGAGCGCCTCATCATCCAGCCGACAGAGGCGAAGTACCTGTTCATGTACCCGTTCATCAAGACCCGTGATTGGTACATGATGTCCTTGCCAGCACGCCAGGGCATGATGGACGAGCACATCACCGTGGGGCGCAAGTACCCGTCCGTTAAGCTGAACACAACCTACAGCTTCGGCATTGATGACTACGAGTTTGTGCTTGCATTTGAAACGGATGAACCGTCGGACTTCCTTGACTTAGTGCAGGACTTGCGCGAGACGGAAGCGAGCCGCTACACGCTACAAGACACCCCGCTTTTCACCTGCATCAACATGCGCCTGGAAGAAGCGCTAGACGCCTTGGGCGGTCCGGCAATCTCGCAACCGCTGGACGATGAGACCGTAGAGGAAGCATGGATTGATGTGTGCCCGCTCGATGACTTCGGACCGGGTGAGAGCCGCATGATCTACCTGGCGGGCAAGCAGGTGGCGCTGTTCAATGTGGACGGCGACCTGTACGCAATCGGCAATCGTTGCTCCCATGCACGCGGTCCGCTGAGTGAGGGTGAAGTTAACCATGAGGAGGACGGCGGTTGTTCTGTGCTGTGCCCGTGGCACTACGCCAAGTTTGACCTAGCAACAGGGCAAGTAGTGGACGGCGTGGCAAACATGCCCGTGGAAACCTACCAAGTTGAGATTCGTGATGGCGTGATTTACGTCGGCACCCAGCACGCCTAAAGTAACGTAAGCGAGGAGTGTTTGTAACTGTGACGGAAATGAGCAAGCCACGTACGATCATGAACGTGGAGAACCTCGATATTGGACGCTTCCAGGACGAAGGACGCGAGTACGATGCGGTGCTGGTGATGTCCTTCGGCGGTCCGGAAGGCATGGACGATGTCATTCCATTCCTGGAAAACGTGACCCGTGGGCGCAATATCCCGCGCGAGCGCTTAGCGGAAGTGGGCGAACACTACAGCATGTTTGGTGGGGTTAGCCCGTTGAACGCGCAAAACCGTGCATTGATTGACAAGCTGCGCGACGAACTTGACGCGCACGGCATTAATATCCCGATCTACTTCGGTAACCGCAACTGGCATCCGCTCATCGGGGAGACCATGCGCCAGATGCAGGAAGACGGTGTGAAACGTGCGGTTACGTTCTTCACATCTGGCTTTAGCTGCTACTCTGGTTGCCGCCAGTACCGCGAAAACATTGTGGAAGCGCAGCAGACATTGGGCGACGATGCCCCCCGTTTTGACAAAACGCGCATGTTCTACAACCACCCCAACTACATCCAGGTATGTGCGGAGAGCCTGCAAAACGCGCTGGCACAGTTCCCGGAGGATGTACGCGATGAGGTAAAAATCGCTTTCACGGCGCACAGCATCCCCATGGGCATGGCACGCAACAGCGATTACGAAGTGCAATTAACCGAGTCGTCCCGGCTGACAGCAGAGGCAGTTGGCATTACAGACGACCGCTGGCAGTTGGTATACCAAAGCCGCAGCGGTCCGCCGAGTATGCCCTGGCTGGAGCCGGACATTGTCGATTACGTCGAAGAACTGCACGAGCAGGGTGTTCAAAATCTGATCATCATGCCGATTGGCTTCATCTCCGACCATATGGAGGTGCTGTTCGACCTGGACGTAGAAGCGAAGGATAAGGCGGACGAACTGGGTATGACCATCGCCCGCGCCGCGACAGCGGGCACGCACCCGGCATTCATTAGCATGATCCGTGAACTGATCCAGGAACGCATGACGGATAACCCCACCCGGCGTTACCTGGGGGAACGCGGCGCGAATCATGATGTTTGCCCGGCAAGTTGCTGCTTACCCGGCACACGCCCCCGCCCCACCACAACCCAAACTGAACAGGCAGAGAGCTAAATCTTGTGACCATCTTCCTTATCGGCGCCAACCATCGCACTGCCCCGGTCGAACTGCGTGAATGCCTACATCTCTCCCGTGAGAAGAGCGTGCTGCTGATGGAGCAGCTACGCAGCACAGCGGGACTATCGGAATGCGTCGTGCTTTCTACGTGCAACCGTTTCGAGGTGTACGGCGTCGCCCTGGATGCTGACCGCGCATTGTGCGAGGTGGCTCAGTTCATTGAGCGCGAAAACGGATTGACAGAGCGGTCGCTGATGGAGCACCTATACGCCAGCACCGGGCAGGCGGCAGTCACACACCTCATGCGTGTTGCCGCCGGGCTGGATTCTATGGTGTTGGGAGAGGCGCAGATACTCGGGCAGGTGGGGGATGCAAACAAGCTCGCCAGCATGACCCATTCCAGCGGCACGACACTGCACCGTCTGTTCGAGGCGGCAACACACGCCGGCAAGCGTGCCCGCACGGAAACGGCAATTGGTGAGCATACAACGTCAATTAGCCACGCAGCAGTGCAGCTAGCACTCTCCGTGATTGACCGCGATCAGGTGAAAACTGCGCTGGTCATCGGTGCCGGGAAGATGGCATCCCTGGCAATTGACGCGCTGCGCTCTAAGGGGATCGAACCTGTAGATGTAGTTAACCGCACGGAAGCCCATGCGCAGGAGCTTGCCAACGTGACGGGCGGGCGGGCGTATGGCTGGTACTCGCTGCACGAGGCAATCGCTAACTCCGATGTGGTGATCAGCGCGACGGGCGCACCTCACACTGTTATCCACAAACCGGATATGGAACGGGTGATGTGTATGCGCGGCGCAAGGCAGCAGGTACTCATCGACACAGCAGTCCCGCGTGACATCAGCGCAGATGTAGAGGACGTTGCCGGGGTCGCCTACTTCAACATTGATGACTTGCAGCAGGTGGTGGACGAAAACCACGCCAAACGCGCTGCGTGCATCCCTGCGGTTGAGGCAATACTGACAGAAGAGACCGACAAGTTCCTGGCGTGGATGCGCGAGCGTGAGGTCGTCCCGGCAATTAAGGGGCTGCGGCGCAAAGTGCAGGAGATCGCCACGGCAGAGCTTGAACAAGCGCTGCGGCAGATCCCGGATGCGGATCACGCTGTGGTTGAGAAGCTCGTCCACCGTATTGTCAACAAGGTGCTGCACGAACCGACCATGCGCCTGCGGCGGCAGGCAACGCAGGCGTCCGGTGAGGAGTACATTTACGCTGTGCGCGACCTGTTTGCGCTGGATTTTGAGGAAATGCATGGATAAGCAGCATATCGTGGTGGGGTCACGCCGTAGTGACCTCGCCCTCTGGCAGACGAACCACGTTATCCACTTGCTCAAACAGGCGTACCCTGGTCTCACTGCGGAAATCAAAATCATCAGCACCAAGGGTGACGAGATTTTGGATAAGTCGCTGCCGTCCATCGGTGGCAAGGGGCTGTTCACAGAGGCGCTGGAACACGCTTTGCGCGAGGGTGAGATTGATATCGCTGTGCACAGCCTCAAAGACCTGCCCACCGAAGACGCCCCTGAGCTAACCGTTGGTGCAATCCCGACACGGGCAGATGTGCGTGATGTGCTGGTGAGCCGCAACGGGGAACGACTCGACGCGCTCCCGCAGGGCGCAACGGTGGGTACCAGCAGCAGGCGGCGTGCCGCGCAACTGCTCAAGCGCCGCCCCGACCTGAACGTGGTTGACATTCGGGGTAACGTTCCTACGCGCATCGAGAAAACGCTTGCTGCAGATGGCATCTACGATGCGACGATACTGGCGAAAGCAGGCGTGGAACGGCTGAGCTTGTCCCAGCATGTGCGCGAGATTTTCTCGTTTGAGGTGATGCTGCCCGCACCAGGGCAGGGGGCGTTGGGCATCCAATGCCGTGACGATGCCGACTCGCTCGCGCTGCTGGCCCCCATCCAACATGAGGATACGATGCTGACGGTGACTGCGGAGCGTGCCTTTTTGAACGCGCTCGGCGGTGGGTGCTCGGTGCCTGTTGCGGCACTGGCAGAGCTTGATGCAAATACGTTGCTGCTGCGCGTGTGTGTGGCATCCGTGGATGGCAAGAAGGTCATCCGGCTGGAGCAAAGTGTTGAGCTTGCTGCGGGCGACACCCGACGCACCGGAGCAGATTCGCTTGGACGCGACTTAGCAAAGTCCGCCATTGAGCGTGGCGCTAGCGAAATTCTTGAGGCGTTGGTGTGAGCTTGCAGGGCAGGCGGGTTGTTGTATCGCGGGCACCCCACCAGGCAGGCAAGCTAGCAGACCTGCTGCGTGCTCGTGCTGCGGAACCGCTGTTGTTCCCCTGCATTGACATTGCCCCGCCGGAAGATACTACCCTGCTAGATAATGCGCTGAACGACATCGCGCAGTTTGACTGGCTAGTGCTGACCAGTGCGAACACGGTGGTTGCGCTCCAGCGCCGCTTAGAACACCCGACTTTGACGCTGGCGCCGTTGAAGGTGGCAGCGGTTGGCAGGAAGACCGCGAGATCGGCAGAGCAGCGACTGGGCGTGACAGTGGACGTAGTGCCCGACGAACAGGTCGCTGAGGGGCTGGCGGCGGCGATCCCTGATGTGTGCGGCAAACGGGTACTACTGCCACAGAGCAGCATCGCTCGCGACGTGCTGGGTGACCTGCTGCAAAATGCTGGCGCAATGGTGACCAAAGTAGACGCCTACCGGACGGTCACGGGGTCCGGTGGGGTGAGCGTCGATGCAGTGTTATCTGCAGACGCAGTCACGTTCACCAGTCCGTCTACCGTGCGTGGGTTCGTCGAACGGTGTGGCACCGTGTTGGACTTGCCAGCGGTGTGCATCGGTCCGATCACAGGTGGGGCGGCACGCGACCTAGGGTTCCCGCAGATTGTGGAACCGGAGCACGATTATTCCCTGGGGGGGATGCTTACAGTTTTGGAATCGGTATTTGGGGAGGAAGCAGTACATGACGATACAAAAAGATAGGGTTTCTACACGAGTAGATGTTATGCCACCCGTGGTGCGCCCGCGCCGCACCCGCCGCATGGATAACCTGCGGCGTATGGTGCGGGAAACAATGCTCACGCCAGCAGATTTCATCTACCCGCTGTTCATTCGCTACGGCGAAGATGAGCAGCGTCAAATCGCGTCTATGCCGGGGCAATACCAAATCAGCATCGACAAGCTGGCGGCGGAAGTGAAGTCCATCGAACGGTTGGGCATTCCGGCAGTGGTGCTGTTTGGCATCCCGGAACACAAGGACGCTTGCGGCACAGAAAACTATGACCCGGATGGACTCATGGCACGCGCCATCCGAGAGATCAAAAATGCCACGCCAGAACTCGTGGTCATTAGCGATATGTGCTTGTGTGAGTACACCGACCACGGACACTGCGGCGTCATCAACCTGCCGGATGACACCGACAACTACAACCCAAAGCTACCTCACGGCTACCTGCTGAACGACCCCACGCTAGAACTGCTGGGGCGTTCATCTGTCGTGCACGCGCAAGCTGGCGCGGACATCATTGCGCCGTCTGGCATGATTGACGGCATGGTTGGTGCAATCCGCAATGCGCTGGACGACAACGGCTGTGATCACGTTTCTGTGATGAGCTACGCGGCGAAGTTTGCCAGCGCATTCTACGGTCCCTTCCGGGATGCAGCAGAAAGCCCGCCATCGTTTGGCAACCGCCATCAATATCAGATGGACCCCGGCAATCGGCGGGAGGCAGCATACGAAGTGGCGCTGGATGTCGCACAGGGCGCGGATATGCTGATGGTGAAGCCTGCCATGGCATATCTCGATATCCTCGCGGATATGCGCCGAGTGCACAACCTGCCCATTGCTGCCTATCAGGTGAGCGGTGAGTTCTCCATGATCCATGCGGCAGCGGCAAACGGCTGGCTAAACTTGCAGCAGACGGCGCTGGAAAGCTTGACTGGGATCAAGCGGGCGGGCGCGGATATGATTATCACCTATTTTGCAAAAGACGCATGTGAGTGGCTGGGTGCGTAGACGCACCACCGACACCCATTAACTTATTGTAGACACGAAAACGAGAACGGACGACGGATGACAGACAATCAGGCACAACAGACCACGACGACAGACTTGCAAGACAGCCGCTTTTTGAAGGCGTGCCGCCGCGAAGCGGTGGATGCGACGCCGTTGTGGCTTATGCGGCAGGCAGGGCGCTATATGGTCGAGTACCGTGAGCTGCGCAAGAGCTACGGCATTCTAGACATTATCAAGACACCGGAACTAGCACGCGATGTCACGATGCAGCCCATCAACGCATTTGACCTCGACGCAGCGATTATCTTCGCGGACATTCTGCCCCCGCTGCAAGGTATGGGCATGTCGCTGGAGTTTGTGAAGGGCGAAGGTCCGGTGCTGCACGACCCGATTCGTACGGCGGCGGACGTGGCACGACTAAATGTGCCAGACGCCCGCGAGGCGTTGTGGTTCACGCTGGATGCGATCAAACTCACCCGCGAATCGCTTGATCCGTTGGGCATTCCGCTGATTGGTTTTAGCGGTGCGCCGTTCACGTTAGCGGCATACGCCATTGAGGGCGGTGGCAGCAAAAACCACGACAAGGTGAAGGCGCTCATGATGAGTGAGCCGGACACCTGGGATGCGCTGATGTCTAAGCTGGCAGACGTTGTGGGCAACTACCTGTTGGCACAGGCGGAGGCGGGCGCCCATGTGCTGCAACTGTTCGATAGCTGGGTGGGGCAGGTCGCACCGGGTGACTATCGGGAGCGTGTTGCCCCCTATAGCAAGCGTGCCCTTGAAATCGCCAGTGCAGCAGGTGTGCCGATGATCCACTTTGGCACAAATACCAGCGGCATGTTAACGGACATCCGTGATGCGGGTGGCGATGTGATTGGCGTGGACTGGCGCGTCGACATAGACGTCGCGGCGGCACAGCTTGGCGATAGCGTGGCGGTGCAGGGCAACCTCGACCCGGTGGCACTGTTCGCGCCGTGGGATGAGCTGGAAGCACGCACCAAGGACATTCTTGACCGGATGCAGGGGCGTGACGGGCACATCTTTAACCTGGGGCATGGCATTTTGCCAACCACACCCGTAGACAACGTCAAGCGGCTGTGCGAGTTCGTACACGAGCACACGAGCAAGTAGCTATGGTTGACGTCGCAATTGTAGGGGGTGGGCTTGCTGGGCTGGCAGCAGCATGGTACGCGCAGCAGCGCGGGTTGAGCTACGTGCTGCTAGAATGCGAAGGGCGGCTCGGTGGCAAAGCGCAATCCGAGCAGGTGTGGGGTTACGGCGATACGCCGTTCACAGTGGAGTACGGTCCTGACGGATTCATTACGCGTAAGCCGTGGGCGCTGGAACTGGCACGCGACGTCGGCGCGGAGACAACGCCCATCCGTGACCTGCCAGAGCGGATTTATGTGTTGCGCGGCGGCAAGCTGCACGCCATCCCGGATGGGTTGTATTTGCTGGTGCCCACAAAACCGATACCGTTTATGCAGTCGAGCCTGTTTAGCCCTTGGGGTAAGCTGCGGATGCTCGCAGAACCGCTTGTGCCGCGCAGACAGAGCACCAACGACGAATCGGTAGCCGCGTTTATCAAGCGGCGACTGGGCACAGAAGCACTTGAGCGGCTGGGCGAGCCGATGCTAGCGGGCGTTTACAATGCGGACGCAGAGCGCATGAGCATGGGCGCGACGTTTAAGCAGTTCCCCGCACTGGAACGTGAGTATGGCAGCTTGGTGCGTGGCATGACGGCGAAAATGCGGGCAAAGCAACAGAAACCGGATACACCCGCGCTGGTTTCTATGCTCAATGGCATGGAAGACCTCGCCGCAGCGGTCGCGGGCAAGCTCACAGGTGATGTGCACACAAACACCCGTGTTGAGGCGATTTCCCGCAGCGGTGACGCGTATACGCTGCACCACACTGGCGGGACGACCCACGCAGAGGCGCTGGTTATCACGACACCTGCCACGGCTACCGCCAAGCTGCTGGAATCTGTATCGGCAGGTGCGGCACAGCAGCTTGGGGTGCTGCGCTACGAGGGGGTTGGTTCTATGGCGCTGGCGTACCGCGCCGAGGATGTGCCCCACCCCATGGACGCCTACGGTGTTGTTGTGCCGGGGGTAGAGGGGCGGCGCATTGACGGGATTACATTCGCGTCGTCTAAGTGGGCAAACCGTGCACCGGAGGGGTATCATCTGCTGCGGGTGTTCTTTGGCGGTCCGAACACGCGGGACATGCTAGATTTGCCTGATGATGCGCTGCTGGCGGAAGTCCGCCGCGAGTTACATGCCATCCTTGGCATTGAGGCGGAACCGTTGTTCCACCGGGTGGGGCGCTGGCACGCAGGCTACCCGCAGTACGATGTGGGGCACCAACAGCGTGTTCAGGCGATGCGCGACGCGCTGCCGGGTAACATTTTCATCGCCGGGCTAAGCTACGACGGCGTCGGCATACCCGACACGGTTCATGGTGCCAGGCGTGCTATCCAAAACATTACTGTTACGGAAACAAACGAAGTAGAGATGCAATTATGATAAACACGCAAACATCCTCATCGGAGCAGTTATTCGAAACTGCACAGCAGCTTATGCCAGGTGGGGTGAACAGCCCCGTACGGGCATTTAAGAGCGTGGGCGGCACGCCACGCTTTATCGACCGGGGCGAGGGCGCACACGTCTACGATGTGGACGGTAATGCCTACATTGACTATGTGCTGTCTTGGGGTCCGCTAGCGATGGGGCATGCCAACCCGACCGTGGTCGAGGCGCTGACGGCGGCGCTGCACCGGGGCACAAGCTACGGTGCCCCAACTGCCGTGGAGAACGAACTCGCGCAACTTGTGATCGACACGGTGCCCTCCGTTGAGATGATCCGTTTCGTCAACAGCGGCACAGAGGCAACCATGAGTGCACTGCGGCTGGCACGGGCGTACACCGGGCGCGAGAAGATTGTCAAGTTTGCTGGGTGCTACCACGGTCATGCAGATATGCTGCTGGTGCAGGCAGGCAGCGGTGTTGCCACGCTCGGACTGCCAGACTCGCCCGGCGTGCCCAAGTCTACAGCGGCAAATACGCTCACTGCGCCATTTAATGACTTAGACGCGGTGCGGGCGCTGTTTGAACAGTACCCGGATGAGATCGCAGGGGTAATTACCGAACCAATTGCTGCAAATATGGGCTTTGTGCCGCCCGCAGATGGCTACCTGCAAGGACTGCAAGAGCTTTGCCACGAGTACGGCGCGTTGTTCATCCTGGACGAAGTCATGACCGGGTTCCGAGTAGCGCCCGGTGGCGCACAGCAAGCATACGAGCTAGACCCGGACATCACCTGCCTGGGTAAAGTCATCGGTGGCGGTTTGCCTGTGGGTGCCTATGCTGGCAAGCGCGATGTGATGCAGGCAGTTGCGCCGGTCGGCAGCATGTACCAGGCGGGCACGTTGTCTGGCAATCCGCTGGCAATGACCGCCGGACTCACAACGATCCGCCTGTTGCAGGAGCCGGGTGTGTTCGATGCGATTGCGGAAGCGACCGCAATACTGGCAGACGGCATGGCAGCACTGGGCGATAAGTACGGTGTGCCGCTGCAAGTGGGCAATGCAGGGACGATGTTTGGCTTCTACTTCCTGAAACAGGATGATGCCGCCATCGTGGACTATGCCAGCGCCAAGCTGCACGCTCACACAGAGCGTTACGGTGCGTTCTTCCATGCGATGCTATCGAGGGGGGTGTATTTCGCGCCTAGCCAGTTTGAGGCGGGCTTCGTTAGTTCCCAGCACACCGACGAGCTGATTCAGCAGACGCTAGATGAGGCTGGTGAGGTCTTCGCTGAGCTGGGGTAGCGCCTGTGCTTTTGAATCATGATGGTTAGCCCCTTCAGGTTGCTGTGGGGGCTTCTTCACGCTTAGTACACTGTAAACAAATGTTATAGGTGAGTGCATGACAGCAGACCAACTCCTCAAGCAGATCACAAGCCGGGTTGTGCACATCCACGCGAAGCGGCGGGAGGCAGTGGATTTGCTGATGGATCGCCCGGTGGGAATGCCGCAGTCCTATCGTGAGCGAGTGTCTTTGCGGATGTTGGAGCGCAGTGTGGTGCACTGGCAGTTCTTGGTGCCAACGACTGCCATCGAACGTGCCCGCCTGATCTATGCGTTTGCGGAAATTTACCCGCTCGATACGGGACTGTATCCGCAAACTGCCAGCGCGTTGGGTGTGTTTGATGAGGGGGTGCGCGAGGCACACCAGACCCTGTTCAGCAGCACAATTGAAGAGAAACTGGCACGTTCTACGAATGCTGCCTTTGCCGCACAGTCTGCCGAACACGCAGACTCCGCTGCTGCTGACCTGCTTGAGGCATTGGAGTGGCGCTTCCTCAAGCGTGGGGATGTGCTTTACCAGCAGGGGGATGAGAGCGACGCCCTGTACAGCATTGTTGATGGGCGTTTGCGGGTGACCACCCGCGAAAAGGATAGAAGCACAATCTCCGTCGAGGCATACCAGGGCGAAATTGTCGGCGAGGAGGCAATCGTCAGTGGGGCGAAACGGGCGGCAACTGTTGTTGCCGTGCGAGATTGCGAGCTGGTTTACCTCACGCCCACGAGCTATGAACAACTCACCATGAAGTACCCCCGTGGCATGACGCGCCTGGGTATGCAGCTTGTGCAGCGTATGCAGCGCATCGCCGGGGTGGAACCACCGCACAAAAGTGGGAAATCCATTGTCATTTTGCCCGCTAGCCATGATATGGGGGACTTTGCGCGGCGTTTGGTGGATGCGCTGGGGAATGCGCTCTACTTGCACCCCGATCATCTTGACGGTTTGATGCCCGAACACATGTTGGACGATCTGGAGGCGCACGTCCGGGACTACGATTTTGATGATTGGGTGCGTGTGTTGGCGTCGAACCATGCGTTCCTGGTGTTTGAGGGCACGACTGATTCCCCCAACTGGACGCAGCGTGCCATTGAGCAGGCAGACCGCATTCTTGTCGTCGGGCGTGCCGCCGACTCGCCAGACCTATCGCCCGTAGAGCATTTTTTAGGGCAGGTACCCCAACCGGAACTGCTCGCACCGCAGGAGTTTGTGCTGCTGCACGCTCACCGCCAAAACGAGGGGTACAATACCGTACCGTGGCTGGAAAAGCGCAACATTGCCCGCCACCATCACGTTGCACTGGATGATGATGCCGGACTGCAACGGGTGGCACGCTTTTTGAGGGGTAAGGCGGTCGGTTTTGTGTTCGGGGGTGGTGGGATGCGTGCGGCAGCACACATTGGTGCGATCAAAGCGTTGCACGAGGCGGGTTACTATGCGGATGTGGTGGGCGGTACAAGTTCCGGTTCCATCATGGCGGCAATGTATGCTATGGGCTGGGATGTTGAAACCATCACGGAACTGGCACGCGAGCGACTGCTCAAGCGCAGTGTGATCGTGAACTTAACGGTGCCTGTTGTGTCAATTAGCTCTGCGCACCAGATGAGTAAGGCGTTCCAGTCAATTTTCGCTGACACACACATGGAAGACCTGTGGACAACGTGCTTCACGATTAGTGCGAACATGACCCAAACGCGCCAGTCCGTGAACAAAACCGGGCTGTTGCGCCATGCGGTGCGCTACAGTACGTCCATCGCGGGGATGTTCCCGCCAGCACCAGATGAGCACGGGAATATTCACATTGATGGCGGTGTAGTCAACAACACCCCAGCAGATGTGATGCGCGATTTCATCGACAGTGGGGTCAACATCGCGGTTGACCTGGGCTTTACCGAACGCGAGAAGATTCACTACGACTACGGCGAGCATCTGTCCGGCGCGTACGTATTGTGGCGGCGGCTAAACCCGTTTGCTGACCCACTGCGTGTGCCCAATATCCTGTCTATCCTCATGCGCTCCAACGCCATCAGTAGCATCAACATCACACACGAGCAAGTTGCCCACGCCGATGTGATCATCCGCCCGGCGGTTGCGGGCTATGGCTTGTTCGATTTTGACAAGTTTGATGCGCTCTTTGACCTGGGCTACAAGGCAGGGCAGAAGGCAATCGTAAGCTTTGACAGAGGGGAGTGAATGCTATCACTCCCCATTGGACGTTATTTCATGCCT
Source organism: uncultured Anaerolineaceae bacterium (assembly GCA_964451095.1). Classification (GTDB taxonomy): domain Bacteria; phylum Chloroflexota; class Anaerolineae; order Aggregatilineales; family Phototrophicaceae; genus DAOTTY01. Next base: position 12,196 of record CAYVGI010000030.1, on the reverse strand, counting down.
GTAGTGGCAATACCGGACGTGATGAAGCGCTGCAAAAACGCAAACACAACTGTGATCGGCAGCAGCGTGAGCACTGTCATTGCCAAGATGTAGTGCCAGTCTGTGTCGTGCTGCCCACGGAAGCTGTTCAGCCCCACTTGCAGCGTGAACATCTCGTTCTGGTTGAGAACGATGAGGGGCCACAGGAAGTCGTTCCAGCGCCACATGATCGAGAAAATTGCCAACACCGCAATCGCTGGGCGTGCCAGCGGCAGGATGATCTGCCAGTAGATGCGCCACTCACTCGCCCCATCAATGCGGGCGGAGTCCATTAGCTCATCCGGGATGGTAAGCATGTACTGCCGCAGCAAGAACACGCCTGTTGGCGTTGCTGCACCGGGGATAATCACACCCCACAGTGTGTTGTTCATGTTAAGTTGCGTAATCACCAGGAATGCTGGCACCAGAATCACCGTGATTGGGATCATCAATGTGGCGATGATAACCACGAAAATAGCGTCTCGCCCCCGAAACTTGTATTTGCTAAGCGCGAAGGCAGCCATACTATTGATAACCAGTGTGATGATGGTCGCCGTGATAGTCACGATCACGCTGTTGCTGAAGTAACGCAGGAAGTTGAACCGCGTAAGCGGCTCTGCGTAGTTGCTCCAGGCAAGCTGTATGGAGCGGATTTCGATTAGCGTATTGTTATCAACGTCAATGGTTTCAGCGGGGGATGCTGGGTCTACCATGGTGGCAACGAGACCCACACGCCGCACACGCGCCATCTGGATGGTTGTGCCGTCTTCCTGAGGGACCTCGAACAGGGGTAGCGGTTCGTCGTAGCCTTCGACTTCGATAGTCTGTTGTGAGTAGGGCAGCAGCGACGGTGGGAACCGTTCGAGTTCCGCCTCGGTTTTGAAGGACGACAGCACCAACCAAACAATCGGTCCGAACATGATCAAGGTGCCAAACGTGAGGTAGACATAGGTGAGGATGTCTGCGGTTTCCAGGTGGTTTCTGCCCTTAGTTCGCATTAAGAATGCACCAGCGCTCATTGTCGTTTACTCCTTTTGGCTATGCCGCTTCTGTGCGGCGCCCGATGTACAGTTGAATCATGGTGAATACAAAGAGTGTGCCACCGAGCACCACCGATGCTGCTGCCGCCATACCGTAGATGCTGCTGGAACCGGCAAATGCTTTTTCGTAGATGTACTGCACCATGTAGCGCGTTGATGTGCCAGGTCCACCGCCAGTGAGCACAAATACCTGGTCGAAGACTTGCACCGCACGAATGAGTGACAGCACCAAAACGACGAACATGGTTGGCATGAGCAGCGGCAGGGTGATACCCCGGAAGCTTTGCCACGGGTTGGCACCGTCGATTTGCCCCGCCTCGTACAGCTCTTTTGGGATTGCCTGCAACCCGGCGAGCAGGATGAGCGTGTAGAAGCCAGTCTGCGCCCATATGCTCACGAAGAAGACCCAGAAACGTGCCCAGTCCGCGTTGCTAAGGAACACAATCGAATCCCCGCCGAACGACGCGATTACCGCGTTCAGCACGCCGTTGCGGTCGAGGATCCAGCGCCAGATCAAGCCCACTACAATGGGGGAGAGCAGCACCGGGTAGAAGAATACGCTGCGGAAGAACCCACGCCCGCGAATATCCCGGTTGAGCGCCAGCGCTGTGACCAGCGAGATAAGCACCATACCGCTGACCTGGAAGGTCACGAAGAAGAAGGTGTTGTAAATGGCACGCCAAAAGCGGTCTTCCTGGCAGGAGGATGGGTCTAGGTAGTTGCCGCAGTCGAACAGTACACCAAAATTCTCTGTGCCAATGAACACCCGATCTTGTGGGAAAATGCGCGTGCCGCCTGTGAACGCATAGTAGAAGTTCAGCAGCATGGGCAGCAGCACGAAAATGCCAAATACGAGTAGATTGGGTAGCACGAATACATAACCCATGTTCTGCACGCCGAGCAAGCGCTGCAATGGGCTAAAAATAAGTTCAAGTAGGTTCATCACGACCTCGACCAGTTGGGCGAATGCCTTGCCAAGCCAGTTGAGCGGCGCGAACTGTCGCATAGCCGTGGCAGATGAGGTCGTGGCGGTGTCTTTTCCAAAGTCTAGTTGTGTCATTGGGACTGCCTCTATCGGACGTAAGAGCGAATTGCGAGAAAAAAAGCTGCTGGCATCCACCGACGCCAACAGCTTGTAAGTGAAACGCCCAGGTTAGCTAACCTGGAAGGAAAAACTTAGCGAGCTGCCTCGGCAACTGCTTCGTCAACGTCTGCTTGGATGCGCTCGATTGCTTCGTCCAGCGTGATCTCACCTACGATAACCTGCTCAATGCGGTTGGGTGCTTCGCGCCAGATGATGAAGTTCTGCGGGTATGCTTGCAGTGCAGATGCAATCGGGCTGATGCGCGGTACCTGTGCGGTGAATACCTGGATCGCTGCCTTTGCCTGCTCGTCTTCCGTCTGGAAGTCTACGCCTGCTGCTGCAACACCGCTGTGCGCAGGGATGAAGAGCGTGCGAGCAGCAAACTCTGCGTATACGTCCTGCTGTGCGAAGAAGTCCAGCACGCGGGCAACCTCTGCGGGGTGCTCGGTGTCAGCAATCGGGACGAGTGCAGCGCCGCCCGGCATACCCGTGCAGCCGCCAGGACCGCAGGGATTCGCGATGGCACGCCAGTCGAAGTTGTCGCCTACGCGCTCGCTCATGGCGTTGATCTGCCAGCTACCGCTCATGTACAAGACGATTTCCGCAGCAACGAACTGGTCAATTGCAGCGGCGTAGCTGCCTTCTGCACCCACCCATACCTCCGGCGGGGTGATCTCCTGCTCGTGCCAGTCGATAATCATCTGGGCGGTTTCGCGGAAGCCCTCGTCGTTGATGAGGTCAATCTGCCCGTCTTCGCCGAAGTAGGTCGCGCCCATGCTCACAGCAGGACCCGCCATACGGTGACCAGAGCGATCCATTGCGACAGCATAGGGGACACCCGTTGCCTCTGCAACTTCGGTGGAAGCGGCAACCCAGTCTGCCCAGGTTGCGTCATCACCGGGGATTTCCACCCCTGCTTGCTCGAACAGGGTTGCGTTGATGTAGGGACCCGTGATGGTGAGCTGCGTCATCACACCGTAGATGCCCTCGGTTTCCCCTGCGGGGCGCAGCGGGGCGAGCGTGCTACCGAAGCTCTCTTCCCAGTATGCAGTGTCCACGAACTCGCTGATGTCCAGGAAATACTCGGACAGTCCGCCAAGGTCGGTCACGCGGGCGATGTCAGGACCTTCACCTGCCTCTAGCTGGCTGGGGAGGTTTTCCACGACCACGTTGTAAGCAACGGTGTCCAGCTCCACGGTAATGTCCGGGTTGTCCGCCTCAAAGCGATCCAGCAATTCACGCATGACCTCGCCTTCGTTGCCGTCGTTGTACCAAGCGATGCGTACCTCAACGGGGTCATCTTGTGCTGCAAGCGGTGCAACACCAACAGCCAGTACGACTAGCACTAGCAGAACAAAAAAGAAGCGTCTATTCATGTTTTGTTCCCTTCACATGTGTATCAGTAATAGAGTATGTATTGGGTAAAGTAGACTTGTTACCCGCTTAGTATAACAGGTGCCCGCCAAAAAAGTTACGCACTTTCCCGTTAGCGTGGGCGAGCATTCCGTACGGATTTACCGCTGCGGAACTTGGCAATGGCGTGCGTTTGCGGTATTTTATAAGCAAATGGCAGTGCGTTGATGCTTTTTTGGCTTACTTAAAATTTGTGAACCTGTATGCAAAAGTCATTGTTTTTAACCCCTATTTCCACACAAAAATCCGCTGTGGCTTCCCGCACTTTTGTATTTGTAAATGTAGAGAGGTCATGCTCAGTTGGGTTACACCCGCTGTGACAAACCCGCGAAGGCACTTGCTGCGTTGTGCGTCCTTCGCGTTTGTGTTTTGAACATAAAACTAAAGGAGTATTTGGAATGAAGTCTCGTCTTTTTGCTATTTTGCTGGTGCTTGTGCTGCTGGTGGGTGCTGTCCCCGGCGTACTTGCGCAGGAAACACAGATTACGTTCTGGTCAAATGAGTTCCAACCAGAGCGCGTGGAGCGCCAACAGGCGATTATTGATAGCTTCGAAGAAGCAAACCCCGGTGTTACTGTAGAACTCGTCGTGATGGACGAAAACCTGATGGATCAGCTAATGACGCTGAACGTGGCAGCGGGTACCCCGCCGGATGTCGTGCTGCACCCACTCCAGCTTTCCGCCAAATGGTACGACCAGGGTCTGCTGGACGATGAGTTCGCCACGCAGATTATCAACGACCTGGGAGCTGACACATTTAGTGGGGGTGCGCTGGGGCTGTACGAAGCACCAGACACGGACGGCTGGATTGCCATTCCATCGGACGGGTGGGGGCAGTTGATTTTCTACCGCCAGGACTTGTTCGAGGAAGCAGGTTTGGAACCGCCAACAAGCTACGAGAACATCCTGACGGCAGCAGAGGCACTACACGACCCGGACAACGGTTTTGTGGGTTTCTTAGGCGCATCCAGCCCATCTGAGTTGTACACATGGCAGGTGTTCGAGCACGTTGCACTGGCAAACGGCGCACAACTCACCGACGCAGAGGGCTTCCCCGCTTTCACCGCCCCAGAGATGGTAGAGGCGATGGCGTTCTACGTAGAACTCATGAACAACTACGGTCCGCTGGAGAGTGATTACTACTGGCTGCAAACCCGCGCAGAGTACCTTGCTGGCAACGGTGCGATGGTTGTTTGGTCACCGTTCCTGCTGGACGAAATGGCGGGGCTGCGTGACAGTGTGCTGCCCACCTGCGCAGCGTGTGAGGAGAACCCGGCGTTTGTTGCCGAGAACACCAGTGTTGTGTCCGCATTTACGGGCTACAGCAGCGATGCACCTGCCGCGTATGGAAGCGTGAATGCGCTCGGCATTGCGCCAGACGCCGACCCGGCGGCACAGGGCTTCGTGGAGTTCTGGATGAACGAGGCGTATTTGGACGGGTTGGGGATTGCCGCAGAAGGTAAGTTCCCGATGCGCCCCGGCACCGCCGATGAACCGAACCTGTACGCAGAGGGCTGGGCGAACCTGGAAGTCGGCGTAGACCGCCGCGCTCCGCTGAGTGACTTCTACGACGCAGAGACGCTGCAAATTATCGTCGATGGTGCGGACGGTTACACGCGTATGGGCTTTGGGCAGGGGCAAGACCTGCTTGCAAGCGCCATCAGCGTAGAGTTCTTCATTCAGGAGAATCTGGTGGCGGCACTGAACGGTGACTTAAGCGTCGAAGAGGCACTCGAAGAAATCCAGATTGCAGCAGAAGACCTGCAATTCGAGCTAGAGGAAGCGGCTCAGTAGCCGTGTGACGCTAGCACTTTACCTGGGGACTACTCGCCATAGTAGTCCCCTTTCTTGTTTTTCGGTTAGCCTCATAGGTCGGCGGCGATGACTGACCAAATATTTAACTTGCTGTTGTGGGCGGTGGTGGGTGCTGCCCCTGGATACTACGTGTTTTACGTACGCAATCGTGACCCACGCATGGGTGCGCTTGTCGGTGGGGTTATGGGCTTGCTGGCGGGGATTGCGGTTGCAAGCTTGCCGCTAGGCACACTGCCCGCTGTGATCGGCTTGTTGGTCATCTGGTCTGTTGCGCTGTTCCTGCTCCCTATGGGTCGTTTTCAAGATCGGGTGACGGTACAAACGCGCATTACCTACCTCGCATATGCGCTCACCGTCCCGGCGGTGCTTATTGTACTGGGTATTGTGATCTTCCCGGTCATCTGGAACGTGATTTTCAGCTTTCGCCCCATTTCCACAGGTGACTTAGCCGACGTAACCCTATTTAACCTGTCAGATGCGTCGCTGGACAACTATTGGGCACAAATGGGATTTCGCGTTGACCGCATTCCATGTGAGCAGGCAGATGGCGGTGCGTGTGCGCTGGACGAAGAAACGGGAGAGGTGGTGTATGAGGACGCCCGCCGTTACATCGGCAGCGACTACAGAGGCTACCGTGAGAGTCTGAGCATCCCGCAGGGCGATGAGAAGCTTGCCGTGGGTGTGCGCAACAGTGAGTTCTACCCGATGATTGGGCGCACACTTGCCTACACCATTAGCAGTACCACACTGGCAATTTTGTTGGGGTTGGTCGCTGCGCTGATTGTGAAAGATGCGTTTCCAGGTCGAACGGTATTGCGCGGTTTCATCCTGTTTCCGTACATAGCACCTGTGATTTCCGTTGCGTTCGTGTGGCAGGTGTTGCTCCGCCAAAACGGGTTAATCAACAGTGCGCTGGGCACAGACGTCTCGTTCCTCAGTACACGCGATACGTTTCTGGGCGTTCCCATTCCGTTGGTAATGGTGATCTTGTTCCAGACGTGGCGCTACTTCCCATTTGCGTTCCTGTTCATCCTGGCACGCATTCAGGCAATTCCGGATGACATCTACGAGGCGGCAAAGGTCGACGGTGCCGCGCCGTCGGAGCGGTTGTGGTTCATTACGCTGCCGCAGTTGCGGGCAGTGTTTGGAACATTGTTCCTGCTGCGCTTCATCTGGACGTTTAACAAGTTCGATGATGTGTACTTGCTTACCGGTCCCATCTCACAGACGAAGGTGATCCCGGTGCAGATATTCGAGGCACTGTTTACAGAGAGCAACGTGGGCGAGGCGAGCGCAATTGCCGTGATTATGGCACTCATCCTGGCGGTGGTGCTGCTCATCTACTTCCGGTTCTTCTTGGTGGAGGAGGCGTAACACATGGCAACACGAACCGATCAAACAGCGGCTCGCACGGCATTGGAGAAGCGTGTTTACACCCGTGAGGAGATTGAAACCGTAATCGGGCGGGTTATCAAGTGGGTGCTTATTGTCTTTTTCGGCATCGTAACCATTTTCCCGTTCTACTGGATGCTGAACCTATCGCTGCGCCCGGAACAGGACATCCTCACCAACCCAACGCGCCTGTACCCTACCTGGGAAAACATCCGCACCACATTTACCCCCCTTGGGTGCTGGGTGCGCTATGGCACCGATGAACCGTCCGTGAACGCAAACCTGCCGGAGTCATGTGTGAACGTGTTCGGGCAAAGCAGCTTCACCATTGTGCTTGTAGAGCAGGGCTTTCCGCCTTTTATTCTCAACAGCATCATTGTCTCGCTGCTCACTGTGACGCTCACGCTGCTGCTGGCAATTCCCGCAGCGTATGGGATCACCCGGTTGCGCTATCCGGGTCGGCGCTTGATGTCTGCGGGGATTCTGCTGATTTACATGTTCCCGGCGATTGTGCTGGCAATCCCGTTGTTTGTCGTGTTCACGCGGACAGGGCTGCGCGGTACGTTGGAGGGGCTAATTGTGGTTTACATGTCTGGTACGCTGCCTGTTGCGTTGTACATGCTGCGCAGCTACTTCGTAACCATTCCGCCAGACCTGGAAGAAGCGGCGCTCATTGACGGCTGCACGTACGCCTCAGCAATCTGGCGCATTACGATTCCACTGGCAACGCCAGCAATCGCATCGGTTGCGCTTTACACATTCATGATCGCCTGGAACGAGTTCTTGTATGCATTCTTGTTCCTCGTCACCACGCAGGATCGTTGGACACTGCCGCTGGGGTTGGAGCGCTTAAACGACCAGGAGGTGCCAATTACGGCGCTGATGGCAGGCTCTCTGATCGTTAGCGTGCCAATCATTCTCATCTTCTTTGCGTTCGAGCGCTTCCTCACGCAGGGGCTAACTGCGGGTGCGGTGAAGGGTTAGCGGTAATTTCCTGTAAGTTTGTGAAATATTTGTGAAATAATTTGGGATATATCGTCAGGTGGTATTGACACAACCTGAATTTTGCTACAATGGTGAAATACTTTTTGGGAAATTGAATCCGTTTCGCGATGGTTGTTATTATGCCCCCACCTTCTGTAGTAACCCACAAGCGCCGACAATTAGACCACGATGCCCCATACAAGCCCCTGGATTTCGGCGGCTATGGCACCACTGGCTCCGTCAATTTGGACGGGCGGGTGATTGCCATCAACCAGTTTCATCAAGAGTATGGCTACGTCACGGTGACGTCCGCCCGCAGCTTCTCAGAAGAGGAGCGCTATGATTCAGAATCGGTGCGGAACTATCGGCGCGATCTCGTTCATCTAGACGGGTTTGGCTTCGCATTTGAAACCCCCATCGTGAAACGCGAAGCCTGGCTGATAGAGGACGCGATTCCACAAATACGGCTCACGTTTCGGGATGGTAAGGTCGCGGAAGTCATCACATTTGTGGTGTTCCACGGGTCACAGTCGTTTGTCGTACAAAAGTGGAACTTCACGGGTGGTAAGTTTGAGGTGCAGTGGCAGGGTACGTTGTCTATCCAGCGCAGCGCTTACACCCAACTCACTGAGGGCGGTCCGCTGCCGCCACCGTCGATTGATACGCGCTGGCACCAACAGCCGGACTTCCCCGACGCGCTCGTTCTTGAAAACAGGCGCTTGCACCAGCAGTTTTACATCGGCGGGCTGAAGGCATTTGACTACAGTTACCCCGCCAAGCACAAAGGTCGGGTGCATATCACGGTTCCAGTGGAAATACCGGACGACGATGAACTGTATCTGTGCTACGCCATCAGTCCATCTTCCGTGATTTTCATTGAGCCACCATCATCGGAAAAGGCGCAGACCTCGCTAAACCGCCAGCTAGATAGTTGGAGCAAGCGCTGGACGAACTGGCAGCATGAGGGGCACTTGCTGGATTTGCCGATGCGCCGGGGGCTGGTCTACACGACGTATTGTTCTGTGCCCGTACATGTGGATGCGACTTGCCTGCTGACAGACCACATGCTGCTGCCTCTCTCGTGGAATCGTGATTCGTTCTACGCGGCGATCCCCCTGCTGCGATGGCAGCGGGAGAGCCGAGAAACGGTGCGGCAGCACCTGATATGGATGTTTGAGGTCGCACAGCGCGTTGACGGTATGTGGGGGCGGGCATATCTGGCAAATGGCAACGTCAAAGACCCCGCTTTCCAGCTCGATCAGCAGCTTTACCCCCTGCTAGAGCTAGCCGCGTATGTTCAGCGCACGGGGGATACCGCAACGCTTGATCGGCTGTTGCCGCATGTACAGCCAGTTATCGATGGGCTGATGACACACAAGGCGGAAAACGCATGGCTGTTCAAGACGGATGAAACCCCGGCAGACGACCCGATTGAGTATCCCTACCATCTCTCCAGCCACATACTGATGTGGTACACATTCAAGCGGTTGTCTCTGCTGGACATTGACGAGGATTTTGCAGTCATGCGTGACCGACTGCGGCGGGTGATTGATGATTACTTCATCACGGAGCTTGAGGGTGTGAGGCTTTATGCCTATGCCTGTGATGCCCTTGGGGGGTATCACTGCTACCACGATGCCAATGATATGCCCTTGGTGCTAGCACCCTTGTGGGGGCTGGTTCCGGTAGATGACACGGTGTGGCGAGCAACGATGGACTTTGCGTTTACGGAGAGCAACATCGGCGGTGAGTACGACGGCAAACTTGGCTCCGTGCACACAAGAGGACCGTGGCCCCTGGGCGATGTGCAAGAAATCGTATACGCCCGCCTTATTGGGGACGAGGAGCGTGTACGCTGTGTAGAAGAGCGCCTGGCGAAAGTGGCACAGTGGGACGGCGCACTACCGGAGGCGTACAATGCTGCCTCTCATGCTGTGATTTCTCGCAATTGGTTTGTGTGGCCCAACGCGATGCTGGCATACATCAACCTGGAATAGCACCGATGCAGCGACATCTTGTGCGGTGGCAGGAGTGGGTAGCACGCTGTCGTGGTCTGTTAAGCGGTAACCAGATCACGAGCGGTCAGGACCGTTACACCCGCCCAGCACCACATGTCTACGAACATCAGTGGTTGTGGGACTCCTGTTTCCATGCGATGACTTATCGCTGGTTCGACCCGCTGATGGCGCAGGACGAACTGTTGAGTGTGGTTGCGAAGCAGGTACGTGATGGGGCAGACGCCGGAATGCTGCCCCACATGACCTACTGGCAAGGTGATGGCGTTGAACTGTGGGGCGAAGCGTATCGCAGCACCATTACGCAGCCGCCGCTGGTCGCTATTGCGGCACTGCGCGTCTACGAGACCACCTATGACAAAGATTTCCTCACCGCGCTGTACCCACACCTTACCGCACACCACGTGTGGCTAGCACGCCGCCGTGTGTTGGACGATACCGGGCTAGCGGCAATTATCCATCCGTGGGAAAGCGGCTGGGATGCCTCGCCGCGCTGGGATGCGCCGATGGAGTTGCACGACCCCACCGATGACGAGTCAAAGGCGGCACGGCATGCGTTGGTGGCAAAATTGCGAAGTGTGGATTGTGATGCGCGTAAGCTGGTGGCATCCGGCAGTTTCTGCGTTTATCCGATCGACTTTAATGCCATCTGCGCGGCGGATCTGGAGGCAACTGGGTCAATTGCAAATTGGCTTGGTAAGCACGATGAGGCACAACACTGGCAACAGCAGGCGCGGCAGATACAGCGTGCCGTGGGGCAAACGCTGCTGGCGAAGCACGGTGGGTTCGACCTGAACGCGCACGCACTGTCGCCACTTGGTGTGACCAGCGCCGCGCGGTTCATCGCGCTATTTGGTGGCTGCGCAACCGCAGCGCAGGCACAGGTACTGGTCACTGAGCTTGAACAGCCGCGTTATGCACCGTCTTTCCCCGTGCCGACTACGCCGACAGACAGCGACGCTTTTGCGGGCGGGCACTACTGGCGCGGCAACGTGTGGCTAGCCGTGAACTGGCTGATTTACACTGGGCTGCGACGTTACGGTTACGTGTCGCAGGCGCGGAAGATTGCCGAGCGCAGCCTTAATCTGGTTGAACAAAGCGGGTTCCACGAGTATTTCGACCCGTTAACCGGGCAAGGTTTAGGTCCGGCACAGCAAAGTTGGTCGGCAATCGTGCTCGATATGCTGGGTACAGAACGAGAGGTGTCCTCGTTATGAGCGAACCCATACATGCGTGTTTGCAGCAGCTCTACGATGATGCGACGGCGCAGGCGACGTACACCGCGCTTATGGAGCGGATCGGGCGAGCGCAACCACAACCAGGCGGGGCACGGTTCAGTGAGCGCGATGTTTTCCTGATTACCTATGGCGATACGCTGCGCGACGGTGATGCGCCACCGCTACAAGTGCTGCACCGCTTTGCCGTAAAACAGCTCAAAGATGTGTTCTCGCATGTTCACATCCTGCCGTTCTACCCATTTTCGTCTGATGACGGCTTCGCGGTGAAAGATTTCTACGCGGTCAACCCGGCGCTGGGCACATGGGCGGATGTTACAGCCCTGCGGCAGGATTTTGCGCTGATGTTCGATGCGGTATTTAACCATATGTCTGCGCAAAGCGAGTGGTTCCAGCGCTTTTTGGCGCAAGAACCTGAATACACCGCTATGTTCGTTACAGAATCGCCAGAGACCGACCTCAGCGCGGTCACACGCCCGCGTACATCCCCGCTGCTGACGCCGTTCCAACGGGCAGACGGTAGTACGGTGCATGTGTGGACGACCTTCAGCGCAGATCAGGTGGATATCAATGTCGCCGACCCGCCGACGCTGCTGAAGATGATTGATGTACTGCTTTTCTACGTAGAGCGAGGCGCCACGGTGGTGCGACTAGACGCGATTGCTTACCTGTGGAAGACACCCGGCACAACCTGTATTCACCTGCCGCAAACCCACGCTGCAATCCGGCTGATGCGTGCTGTGCTAGATGCCGTTGCACCCCAAACGATTCTCATCACCGAGACGAATGTCCCCCACGCCGAGAATGTTGCCTACTTTGGCAGCGGGCACGACGAAGCACAGATGGTGTATAACTTCACGCTGCCGCCACTGCTGTTTCACACGATGTTGAGCGGTGACACATCCAAGCTGCGCGACTGGGTGAACACGCTGGAAACACCATCTGACGCAACCACATTCTTTAACTTCACAGCGTCCCACGACGGCATCGGTATACGCCCGGTCGAAGGCATCCTCAGCGCAGACGAGTTAGCACGGTTAGTATCTCATGTGGAGTCAACGGGTGGGCGCGTCTCCTACAAGACGAACAGCGATGGCTCGCAAAGCATCTACGAACTGAACGTCACGTATGTGGACGCGATAACCGACCAAAACGAACTACTGGCGACCCAGGCGAAGCGCTTTCTTGTATCCCAGGCAAT
>CAYVGI010000029.1:0-41202 GCA_964451095.1 uncultured Anaerolineaceae bacterium | reverse complement strand
GGTGAGGTCTTTGTGAATGATGTGGATACTGTCACTGCACAGGGCATCAAACTAGTCAATAATGGTATTTATCTCACGAAATAATATCTCAAATGGATAAATTTGCGGTATAATAGGGATGTGGAATGCAGCGACCTGGACTGCACTTGCCACCACGATCCTCAATATAACTTTAGGAGGGGACTGCTTTGCCAAACCTGTCCACGCATAAGACCATCGTCGTTTTCATGGTCATTTTCAGCTTGCTCAGTGTGCACACGCCATCACTGCGGGCACAAACTGAAGACAGCACTGCCCTAGAGGCATACAACCAGGCCGCCGAAGCACAGCGCGGACGCAAGATCACCACCAACCTCATCGAAATTGATGAGGACTACCAAGCCTATCAACAAGCGGGTGCCCAGGGCGATTTCTCCCCTGGCGTACAAGGCGCATCTGTCACCAACCAGACCATCGTCATCGAAGCAGTTGCCAGCGGCAGCACCAACGCCCTGCTGCAAGACTTGCAAGCGCTGGGCTTCCAGCAGATCGCCGCATTCAACCGTACTATCTCCGGGCGCTTGCCACTCAGCGCCATCGCTCAGCTAGACGGGCTGGCAACGCTGCAATTTGCCTACATTCCGCAGGCATTTACAGAAGCTGGCAGTGTGGATAGCCAAGCAAACTCCACCATGCGTGCTACTGTTGCCCGCAACGAGTTCAATGTAGATGGCACGGGCGTTACCGTAGGTGTCATATCAGACGCGTATAACTGTCTGGGTGGTGCGGCAGCTGATGTCGCGTCTGGTGACCTGCCCAACAACGTGATCGTGCTCGCAGAAGGCAACTGCAACGGCGCAATTGACGAAGGACGCGCCATGATGCAGCTCATTCACGACATTGCCCCCGGTGCGACCCTGCTCTTTCATGAGGGTTTCCAGGGGGAAGCTTCGTTGGCAACTGCCATTCGAGCGCTGCGCGACGCTGGCGCCGACATCATTGTCGATGACGTAACGTTTTTCGGTGAAGGTTACTACCAAGATGACATCGCCGCTCAAGCGGCAGACGAAGTCGTCTTGGGGGGCATACCGTACTTCACGGCTGCCGGCAACCGGGCGACCCAATCCTACGAGGCACCCTACCGTCCCGGACGCTTGGTTGGCGACTTTGTTGAACACGACTTCGATCCCGGCGTCGGTGTAGACACGTTCCAGCAAGTTATCTTGCCACCGTCAACAAGCGTCTTATTTAGCTTTCAGTGGGATGACCCACACTTTTCGATCTCTGGTGGCGCAGGTGCTTCGTCCAATATGGCATTTGTAATCTGGGATGCGACGATCTCCGATATAATCGCGTTTAGCAACATCGACAATGTCGGCAACGACCCGATCGAGATCCTTACATACACAAATACAACCCAGGTAAATGAAACGGTCAACATTGCCCTCGTCAAGTTCGGCGGTACAGACCCAACCACACTTAAGTACATATATAGCATTAGGTCCGGTGGGGGAATTCAAATTGAGTACCCGACAAACAGCTCAACCTCCTTCGGGCACAAAAACTCCGCTTTCTCCGCTGGTGTTGCTGCCTCTGGGTGGTTCCAATCGCCGCCCTTCACACAAACCGTCACGGCAGAAACTTTCACGTCGCTAGGTGGGTTGCCCATCCTGTTCGACATTGCTGGCAACCGACTGCCCCAACCCGTTGTGCGCCCGCAGCCCCTGCTCACTGCGAACGATGGCATTTCCAACACGTTCTTTGGGGAGGGGAATTTCTTTTTCGGTACCAGCGCCGCAGCGCCCAACGCCGCAGCGGTCGCAGCACTGCTGCTGGAATGCAACCCGAATCTCGGACCGTTCGATGTGTACACCGCTATGACGACAACTGCGCTTGATGCAAACCCAGCAGACTTTGCCGCCCCCGGCTATGACTTCTTCACTGGAGCGGGTCTCATCCAGGCGGATGCTGCATTGGAACAAGCATGTAACTTTCCGCTGGCATCCCTGGATGTAAATAACGACAACGTCATTACCCCAGCAGACGCCGCTTTCGTCACCAATCGCCTGGGACAGGCAGTTATCGGAGGCAACACCACTGCCGATGTGAATGGCGATGGTTTTATCAACCAAGCTGATGTCAACGCGGTTATCCGCCGGATAGGCGAGTTCGTTCCCTAACCCCAGACCCCGCAAGATGAAGGGCACACGCTGTGTTTACGTGTGCCCGACTGCCTCTATCCTTCAAGAAGTGTAACTTCATAGAAGACGGCGTACTGTTCCCTACCTACTTCGCCTGCTGCGCGACGTGGCGTGTCATGCCGTGCATCAGGTCTTTCATTTGCGGGTAGGTTGCGATGTACTGGTCTACAAAGAACTTATATTCCTCGTGGCGTTCTGCGTTGGGTTCGATGGTCGTCGTCGTACGTACCATTGCGTCCACCGCCGCTTCTACAGAGTCGTACACGCCAGCACCAACCGCCCCACAAATTGCAGAACCCAGCAGCGCGGCACTGTCACCCGCTTCCGTCAGTGTGATGGGCAGGTTGCTCACGTCTGCGTGAATCTGCATCCAGAACGGGCTTTTTGTCGGTCCGCCCGTGGCGATGAGTTCGGTTGCCTCGAAGCCGTGTTCCTTCTGTGTGCGCAGAATGTGCTCGGTGCCGTAGGCAATGCCTTCTATAATGGCGCGGTATACGTGTGCAGGCGTGTGCGATAGTGTGAAGCCCCACATCATGCCGCGTGCGTCTGGGTCTACCAGCGGTGTGCGGTTGCCCTGCCAGTAGTCCAGCACAACCAATCCATCGGAGCCGGGGGCGAGTTTCTCTGCTTCTTCCGTCAGCAGCGTGAACGCTTCTACGCCCATTTCGGCGGCGCGTTGCTTGTGCCCACCCGCGAAGTTCTCGGTAAACCAGCGCACGACGGAACCCGTGGAAATCTGCCCACCTTCTACTAAGTATGTGCCCGGCACGATAGCATCTGTGTACGCGCCAAAGATGCCCTTCCCGTGGAACTGATGTGCAGAGATACCCAGGTGCAAGTGCGACGACCCGGTGATAAACGCCACTTTGCCGGGTTTAACCACACCCAACCCCACCTGTGCGATCATCGCATCAATGCCGCCCTGCCCCACCGGGATTCCGGCAGGCAGACCGAGTTCGTCTGCAATGTCTGCCTTAAGTGGGGCAATCACAGCACCCAGGTCAAGGATGCGCTGCGGGAACTTCTCCAGCACATCACCCAGCCCAATGCCTTCGTAAAAGTCCTGTGGGAAGCCGCCCGTGTTGCGGTCGTAGTACCAGCGAATGCTGACATTCTGAATGCTGCCCGTCCACTCCCCGGTCAGCTTTTGTGTAAACCAGTCGTTGTACTCACCGACGTATTTTGTTTTCGCCCAGCTTTCCGGTTCGTTTTCCTTCAACCACAGCGCCTTACACGGCATCCACTCCGCGGATACGTTGCCGTAGCCGTTGTACTTCAGTGCCTCAAAGCCGCTTGCCGCGATGCGACGTGCCTGTTCACTTGCCCGCACATCCATCCATATGACTGCCGGGCGCACGGGTTGGAAGTTCTCATCCAACAGCACCACCGTACACGATGTAAAGTCCCCGCTGATGCCGATAATAGATTTTTTGGGCACACCGGACTGCTCAACCGTCGTGCGGATGGCACCCACAATCGACTGCCACCACTCCTCCGGGCGCTGCTCCGCCCAACCGGGGTTGGGGTGGCGCAACGGGTATTTTTCCGCATGGGACGCAACAATCTTCCCGTCTAGCGTAAATAACGCGGCACGGGCACTCTCCGTGCCGCCGTCCACGGCAATAATGTATTGATCTACCATTTATAACTCTCTTTCTGGTCTGCAAAGAATATTTATCCGAGCGTGTGTTTTCATCACTCAACAAATTTAACCGAAGGCACGCACACGGGCAAATGCTCGTTCCTATCACCCGCATTGTCGTGTCCGCCGTGAAAAGCGTAAATAATCTGTGAAAAATTGTATTTACCGACTATAGAATTTACGAGGGCTTCGTACTTGTGCTACACTTACGATTAAACTGTGAATGTTACTTTGCTGGTCTCTAGTCGTGTTCCAGGCATGTTTGTTATGTAACGGAAGTACTACGAGCATATTCAGACAGAACAAAATCTTAACCCACAGAGTAACGGTAATGGTGATATAATTGAGGCTAAGTCAATATAAGGCTTGCAATCTAGCTAGAAATACGAGCAAAAACAATTAAGCTCCTGTTCCTAGTCAAGATAAATAAGTAGGTCATTACACAAGGTGAAATTGATGAAGAACGTACTCAAACGCTCCACTTTGCTCGTCGCACTGCTACTGTGTGTGCTGGGTGCTGGGATGGTTCTTGCCCAGGATGTTGCCCCGCAGACAAACTCCCCCATCATCTCACTGGTGGGTCCGACGAACGTTGAGGTAGGTCGCCCATTCAACCTTGAAATGCGTTGCGTGGACAGCCTGAATACCCCGCTGTTCTCCTGCTTTGCTGATGTGAATTTCAACCCGGCACAGGTGCAGGTCAACGGCAACCCGTTTTATGGTGCAGACTACACCAACTACCAGCAAGGCGCGGTAGGGAATGGCATCGTTGACAACCTTGGTGCTGTTGCAAGACAAGAGTTGCCGACCACGGCAGACATCCCCGATAGCCCGGTTGTCGCCATCCTCAGCCTGACGCCGCTGCAAACCGGGACGATCACCATCACCACCTCCCAGGATGACGGTGTGTTCTCCGACGTTACCGTTTACAACATTGATGGCGACCAGCGCAATAACACAACATATAACAGCATCACGGTCGAGTCAGCAGAGCCAATTCTTGTTGCCAACGGCTCTTTCGATAACGGATTTGACAACTGGATTCCGTACAACCTTACCGGCAACACGGATGACGGTATCGCATCGATCACCCGCATAGACACCACCGATAACGGTATCCTGGCACAGCAGCTAAACACAGGTGGCGCTGTTCCTGCTGGCACCACATACACCACCAGCATCGACATGGGGAACACCTCCTCACAGTCTAAGTATGTGACGCTGGTTGTTTGGGAAGAGGGCAACCTGGCCAATCTCGCTGTCTGCTTCTTCACCATTCCTGCGAACACACCGCTTGCCACCTACACGATGGAAAACACACTGTTTAACCCGTGGAACCGCGCCGACCTCTGGCTTTTCGTCGACGACTTCTCCAACCCGTCCCTCCAGGTAGACAACGTTCAGGTGACACAGAGTAACAACGGCTCCCCCAGCACTGTTTGCAACGCCCCGCTCATTGACGAGGGCAACATGGTAATCAACAGCGGCTTCGACATTGTGCCAGGGTTCGAGAGCGCCTTCTACTTCCAGTCGGCAGAGACGACCAGCCGAGTAACCAACAACAACGTGCTGGAGCTGACCCGTAACGCGCTGGTCGACGGCTTCGGCAACCCCGCTTTCGCGCTTTTAGCACAGAACACTCGCCTTGCTATGCCCGCCGGCAGCAGCCTGGAAGCAAGCATCCAAATGGGCAACTCCTCCAACGAGGCGAAGCTGGTAAGCCTGCACGTTCTGGACATCTTCAACGGGGCATCACGCCAAGCATGTGTGTTCGTCGTTCCGGCAAACACGCCGCTGCAAACCTACTCCCTCGAAACCACAATCGGTGCTGACTGGTCTAACACCGACGTTCAACTGTTCGTGGAAGACTTTAGTGAGCAGTGGCTGCTCGTCGATGACGTCAGCGTATCCTATGAGTCGGACAACATTGGGCAACTGAACTGCAATAACCCGCTCATTGAGAACAGTAACCTGCTACTGAACGGTGACTTCGACTACACCACCTTTGGCTTCGGTCAGTTTGGTCTCCTCGTAGAGGCAATCCCCAGCAATGTTGGTTTCTTCCTGCAGGCAACCACCAACACGCCTCAGTTAGACGTGGGTGGCGTCTTCCAGCCCATCTTCTTCGACTTCCCGGCAAACTCCACCTTCGAGGCGTCCGCAATCCTCGCCAACCCAACGGCAGAAGGTAAGTTTGTTGCGCTGAACCTGTACAACTTCGACGATATCAGCGACCGCATCACCTGCGTGTATTTCCTTCCTGCTGGCGCGCCGCCGCAGCTATACACCATGACGGGCGCATCGGAAAACAACTGGACAAACACCAGCTTCGAAATCCTCATTGACGATAGCGTACCTGCACTGCAAATCGACGACGTTAGCGTGCAGTACGACACCAGCATCAGCGTATCAGAAACCACCTGCATCCCTGCAGAGGTAGCTAAGCTCGATACCCCCGCAGAAACAGCAGAAATTGTGGAGCCTGCTGCCGAGGATGGATCAATCGAAGTTGAGGCAGTTACGCTTGACGTCGAGACGGTAGTCGTCACGGAAGAAGCGGCACCTGCTGTAACGGAAGAAGCACCCGCTGAGGCAGCACCCGTTGTAACGACGGAAGAAGCACCTGCTGAGGCAGCACCCGTTGTGACGGAAGAAGCACCAGCACCGGAAGCTGAAGCACCCGCACCATCTGCTGAGCTGACGACACCGGAAGCTGCTCCTGCAGAAGCGACCCCAGAGGTCGTCGAGGAAGCTCCCGCAGTTGAGGAAGCTCCCGTCGTAGAAGAGGCACCCGCAGTTGAGGAAGCTCCCGCAGTTGAAGAAGCTGCAGCGGAAGAATCCGCAGAATAACCTTTCTCGCTGAACTCCCCTTGTGTTCTCGGCAGCAAACGCTGCTGAGGACACACCCCTCTTAAGTACCATCCCCATACCCTTAAGCAACCACATTGACAACGCACCATATCTCATGCTACGCTCATGCTATCTAAGCGTGAGGTGTGCCAGAACCCGGACGTTCGGCACACAATAGGGAAAGCCCGGTGAGAGTCCGGCGCTGTCGCGCAACGGTAACGGGAAAGTCATCAGTTGATCATTTTCGGTTCGCAGTGACCATAAGCTGTAACTGTAGACCGATTGCTGAAAACTCGCCCGAAGCCCGAATGCCTGCCTCCAGCTTAGCTCGTACATGAACCTTCGCGCACAAGGGAGACGAGCGTGCTCACACAACCACCAACCCACACTCGCTACACAGCGGGTAACGGCATGGGATACCCTAATCACCCATGACCGACTTTACCTTCCAGCCACTCCCCCACCCATCCGACTATCCCGACCGACACACAACGGCACGGCTCAACCTCGGGCTGCGCCCGCTACTTCTGCTGGCGCTGCTAGGCTGCCTGGCGGTTGTCTTCCTGTTTAGCCTCAGCGTGGGGTCTGTCACCATTCCACTACACCAGATCATCACTGTTCTGTTGGGCGGCGACGCAGAGCGCGTGGCATGGACGAACATTGTGCTCAAGTTCCGCCTGCCCAAGGCAACAACCGCCATGCTTGCGGGTGCCGCGCTGGGCACCAGCGGGCTCATGATGCAAACGTTCTTCCGCAACCCGCTGGCAGGACCGTTTGTGCTCGGCATCAGCAGTGGCGCGAGCTTGGGCGTTGCACTGGTCGTGCTGTCCGTTGGCACGGCAAGCGTAACCCTGCTTGCAGGTGTGGGACTAACCAGCGACCTTGCATTGGCAGGCGCAGCAGCGCTGGGCGCGGGCACAACCATGTTCCTCGTGCTGTTAGTTGCGGGGCGCGTGCGCAGCAGCATGACCCTGCTCATCCTGGGGCTGATGATGGGCTATCTCGTCTCCGCACTGGTGAGCCTGCTGCTGTACTTCGCTATCCCAGAGCGCATCCAGGCGTACATTAACTGGACGTTCGGCAGCTTCGGCAGCGTAACGTGGCGACAGATGCCCATCCTGGCAACGGGTGTGGCTGTCGGGCTGCTAATCGCACTCGCGCTCACCAAGTCATTGAATGCGCTGTTGCTCGGTGAGGGGTACGCCCGCAGCCTGGGCATGGATGTGCGTACTACGCGCATTGCCATCGTGAGCGCTACCGCACTGCTGGCAGGCACCGTCACTGCGTTCTGCGGACCCATCGGTTTTGTTGGCATTGCGGTGCCGCACCTGTGCCGCAGCCTGTTTAACACGTCAGATCACCGCGTGCTGGTGCCCGGCACCATGCTCACAGGTGCGATAGTCGCGCTAGTTGCAGCAATCATGGCAGAGGTTCCCGGCAATGACCTCGTGCTGCCCCTCAACGCCGTGACCGCTCTGATTGGCGCTCCCGTTATCATCGGCGTCATTCTGCGCCAACGCAACCTACAACAGTCCTTCGCAGCATGAACACGACACTGCAAACGCACAACCTCGCCATCGGCTACACTGCTGCACGCCGCGATCCTGTGCTCGTGGCACAGGGGCTAAACCTATCGCTCCGTGATGGCGAACTCGTCTGCCTGCTGGGACCGAACGGCGCGGGCAAATCCACGCTGATGCGTACGCTTGCCGGGATGCAATCGCCGCTCGCCGGGCACACCACCCTGCGGGATACCGACATCACCACCCTGACGTCGCAGCAACGCGCCACCCGCCTGAGTATTGTTCTGACGGAGCGCCCGAACCTGGGTCTGCTTAATGGCTATGCCCTGGTAGCGCTGGGACGCCACCCTTACACAGACTGGACAGGACGCCTTGATAGCTACGACGAGGCGGTTATCCGCTGGGCAGTTGACGCGGTCGGCGCAACAGATATCGCGGAAAACCCTGTTATGCAGCTCAGCGACGGGCAGCGCCAAAAACTGATGATCGCACGGGCACTCGCACAGGAATCTGACTTAATCCTGCTGGACGAGCCGACTGCCTACCTTGACCTACCGCGCCGCGCCGAGGTCATGCAACTGCTGCGCCACCTGGCGGCAAGCACCGGACGCGCCATATTGCTTTCCACGCACGACCTTGACCTGGCGCTGCGCAGCGCCGATAGGCTGTGGTTGATGTCTGGCGGGCAGGTGCAAACAGGCGCGCCGGAAGACCTTGTGCTCAGCGGCGCATTTGAGCAAGCGTTCAGCAGCGCTGGCATCGTGTTCGACCGCGAAACGGGCACATTTGGCGTCAAGCGCAAACGCGGGCGGGCAGCTTATGTTGCGAGTGGTGGCATACAAGCAACGTGGACGCGCCGGGCGCTGCAACGCGCCGGGTTCAGCCTCACGGCAGACGCGACCGAGGCAACCATCCAGATTGAAATTAGTAATGGCACATCTCCCGTGTGGCACCTACACGAAGGCGGCAACCATACCACACACCGCACCATAGCCGACCTGCTGCACGGGCTGCAATCTGCGCATCTTAGCGAGGAAAAGGAGCACGCATGACCAACAACGATTCATCTGGCAGCAAACCCGACGGCAGCGAACCACGCATTGACGACGACCGCCGCCGGGAAATCCGGCGCAACCGCACCAAGCGCGGGCTGGTGTTGGTAAACACGGGCGAGGGCAAGGGCAAGTCAACTGCCGCATTTGGCGTGATCCTGCGCATGTTGGGGCGCAAAAAGCGCGTCGCGCTGGTGCAGTTCCTCAAGCACGAGAGCGGACAGTGGGGTGAAATCCGTGCACTGGCGCAGTTAGGCTTAGATGCCATCAAAACGGGTGACGGCTGGACGTGGACAAGCAAAGATATGGATGAAACGCAGGCGAAAGCACTGCACGGCTGGGAAATCGCCAAGGAAAAGATCGCCAGCGGCGACTACGACCTGGTGGTGCTAGATGAGTTCACCTATTTGATGCACTTCGGCTGGCTGGAACCTAATGAGGTGATTGGCTGGCTACAAGAAAACAAACCGGAGACACTCAACCTGATTATCACCGGGCGCAACGCACCCCAGGCACTTATCGACTACGCCGACACCGTCACCTACATGACCAAAGTCAAGCACGCTTACGACGCAGGCATCCCTGCCCGCGCTGGCATCGAGTTCTAAAGTCATGGGGAACCCACTGCGATACCGACTCGTTAAGGTTCCCCATCCGTCGCAGCTAGCTACGCATCAACAGTAATCACATCGGCGTTTGTGCTCGCCCGCAGCTTCGCGGCAGCATCGCCGCCCAGCCAGCGCTCGAACCAACCCACAGCTTTTTGTGAGATCACAACGGCATCTGCCTTTTCGCTCTTTACAATCCACGCTGGCAGCGACTTGATCTCACTGGCGACAAGATACCCATTCACCGTCACACCCTGACTTTGCAGATCACGGCACTTGCGGTCGAGGTAGTCCGCGCCGCAAGTATGGTTGCGGCACACCAGCACGAGGCTCGCGTTGTGCGCCCGCGCAAGTCCTATTGCGGTCGGCAGCACCCGCTCTGTCATCCGGTCACCGTCCAGGAAAACGAGAATGCGCTCGTAAGCTCGTGGCTCGTCTACGCTCTGGGGGGTCTTTTCAAAGTTGTTGGATGTGAAATTGACGTTGTTACGCTGTGCCATGGTCATTCGTGAACTCCGTTTTGGGTTGCTGTCCTCAGTTGATGTATCTACCATACGCCACCCCCCTAGGGTGATGTCACTACCCACGTAGGGGGGTGTCCCCCCCCATATAGGCAGTCCTGTGAAATTTGCTAAGGGGACGTGTTCTGAGGAACAGGGAACCCACCGTGAGTGACAAGTATCACGGTGAGTTCTGTGGGTGTTCACAAGTGGAATTGCACAAACAGTTTTACGGTTAATTCAGTTTCGTGATCTCAATGCTGACTTCGCCTTGGTTGTCCGCTGGCGACTTGTCATTGACCGTGAACTGCAAGCAACCTGCCGCCGTCACAGTGATGATACGCTCTTCAGTACAGTTGCAGGGTTGCCAGTCGCTGTCTTCTCCAATGCGATAGAGCAGCGCACCATGAGGCAGATTGGTGTAGCCATCCAGATTGTAGCTATCCCGCACGATCTGGTTATCCCACATTGTATTGAGCGGACCGTCCGCGTCTGTTTCCCCAACAAACTCTCCGACGCTATAAACGCCCTCTGCACGAATTGCCACCTGGTCGCCCGCCTCAACGCAAACACGGCTCTCTGTGATGGGGTTGGTCTGCGTGTCATGGATTTGCAAGTCAGCAGCGGGGTCAAGTTCCGGTGCGGGCGGCACATAGACCACATTACAGTCCTGGTCGAAGTTGTTGCAGGTGCCCATGACCGTACTTCCCCGGCGAATCTCGATTGGGAACTGTTGGCGTGTGTTGGGGTCGTACCACAGCACATCTCGCTGCGCGATGGAGCGCGTCAAAAAGCCCTCTGCGCCTACGGCAAAGCACTCCGCAGACGGAATGCCCTGATCGCCCACACTGATGAAAAAGCAGCTCGGCACTGCTGTGCGGTCTAGACGCCCAAAGTAACTTTCTAGCTGTATCGAGCGCCCGGTTTCTGGCACGTAGATCGTAATACCCTCCAGCGATGCAGTGCTAATCGTTTGTTCTGGTACCACAATCGTCAGGCTATCCGCATTGTAGATCACCAGCGTTTGTACTGGGTCGCCAAATTCGGGTACCTCAGTTGCCGTGGGTAAAATACCCGCCGTCGCCATTGCAGCGGCGGTTGCCGTCTGCGCCCGGCTGACGAACGCATCCAGGGTTGGATCAGCCGTCTGCGCCAGCACGTTCACGTTTTGCAAAGTCAAGTAGAACAAGACTGATACGGTCAACAACATCCCGCTCAGCCACACATATGATTGCCGTACTTGTTTTTTCATCTCTCCCCGCTTTCATAAATTTGCTCATCACCCTATTCAAACGGCGCTAGCTCCGTTTGCACTTGGTCAAAGAACGCTTGCGTCACGGCAACTGCTGTCAACGTCGCATTGACCTCGGCATCACGGGTCGCCGCTGCGTCTAATGTTACCGCAAGTTCGGTCGCCTGCGCTAACGCAGCCGATGCAGTTGCGTTTACAATACTCGCCTGCGTTTGGATGTTTGCTTGGGTGGCGGTGGCGTCGGTATTCGAATACACTGATGTACCCGCAAAGGCTGAGGCAGTCACCAGAGCTAACCAGGGTACTACTATCCCGACCAGTACCGCAAATCCTGATATATACAACGCAGCACGCTGGCGAATTGCCGCCCTTGCTGAAGCGGAAAAGCTGAACGCTACAAAGATAATGCCTAAACCAAGTGTAACAGCAAGAAAAATGAGCCAGAACTGCCCCGCTGCTGGCACATTACCCAGCGTGGCAATCAGTAGCGGAAGAAAGAGTACGGTTACGACGCCGATTATGACTTGCAGCAGCGGGATTTCAGGGGTGCCACCTTGCACACTCGAGAGTGGTGCGTTTGTTGGCTGGATAGGAGCCGATGTTTCTGCAATCTCTCTGATTACAGCGAGCGTTTGCTGATGATTCTGCCCTACTCGCTCTGCAATACCATCCAGCAGAAGAATAACCGCGGGCTGTGAATCTACCGTGCCATAATCCAGCACGCGTGTGAGTAAACGTTCAGCGAACGCTTCGCTGCTGCCACTGTAGTCTATTTGTTGGGGAATGTTCGTCATGTGGAGCGTACTCGTCACGAACGACTGCCGCTGCGCCGAATCCGTGACCAGCGGTTGCAACAACTCCACGATTGTCCTGCGTGCTTTAGGCGGTAAATCCATGAGCGCTCCCCTCTCAAAGCGAAGGGCGGTACATCACCGCCCTGTTAAGAAGTCCGCTTATGTTTTACCCCTTCACCGCACCAATCAGCAAGCCTCGCGCAATGAACCGCTCTAGCAAAATCGCCATGACGATAATCGGACCGATCATCATGACCACCAACGCAGAGATGTTCCACCACTGCGGACCGCGGGTAGCATTCTGGGCACTCACCAGCAGCGGCATCGTCTGTGAGGTGGCACCGCTCAGGAACAATGCCAGAATGTACTCATTCCACGCGAACACCAGCACAATCAGGAAGGTTGCCACCATGCCGGGCGCTGCCAGCGGCAGCACAATGCGCAAGAGCACCTGATACCGTGACGCGCCATCAATGAACGCGCTCTCCTCAAGCTCTAGCGGGATGCCCTGCAAATAGTCTCGCATAAACCACACCACAATCGGCAGGTTCACCGCCACATACGTGATAATGAGCGCCGTCAGTGTATCCAGCAGCCCAAATTGCTGGAACAGAATGTAGATGGGGATAATCACCGCTACGGGCGGCAGGATGCGGTTGGAAATCAGCCAGAACGCGATGTCGCTGTTTTCAAACGCCTTGGCAAAGCGCCTGCCTACCGTTTGTGCCAGCAGCAAAAACAACCCAAACGCCATCGGCACTGCCAGCACCCACGGCACACCAAACGCGATGGCAACGCCACTGCCCAGCGCACAGAACAAGAATGACAGGATCACACCCAGGCGCGGGCGGTACTCAAAGCGCACCAGCGCATAGGACGCCGCCGAGCCGATAAACAGCGCAATCAATGAGCTGACGATGCCCGCAATCACCGTGTTGCGGTACGGGCGCGTAACCAGGTTGCCCGCCGTTTCATCAAACAGCAGTTCCTGCCAGGCGTGCAACGACGGTTGATAGTCCACCCATGGGATGTACTTCGGACCCGTGCTCACATCAATTGGCAGCTTGAAAGAGGTGACAATTAGCCAATACAGCGGGAACAGCACAAATATCGCCCAGATAATGAGCAGCGTGTAGGAAAGCACCATCCAGAACGGGGACGGTCTGAACGGGTTTGAGCGTACAAATAGCCCCTTTATCATGCGAACGTCTCCAGGATACGGCGGCGGGCAATGTTAACAAGCACAAGCGCAAAGAACGTCACCACAATCAGCAGCAGGTAGGCAATGGCGGTGGCAAAGCCAATTGAGGTCGCAGACGCTTTCCACTGGTTAAACGCATAATATGTTACCGACTCGGTGGCAGTGCCCGGACCTCCAAACGTCATCACACGCGGCAGGTCAATGATCTTAAACGACTCGATCAGGCGGATCAAAATCAGTGTGATGCTCACAGGCACAATCTCCGGCACCACAATAAACCGGAACATTTGCCAGCGGTTCGCGCCGTCTACCAGTGCCGCCTCAATAGGCTCGTTGCTAATGCCCTCCAGCGCCGCCAGCAGAATGATGAACATGAACGGCGTCCACTGCCACGTATCCCCGATCAAGATCGCTGCACGCGCACCATTTGCGTTGTCCACCCAGGTGAAATCGCTCAGCCCCACTGCCTGGAAAATTGGTGCGAGCGGACCTTGTAATGTGTCGGTCATCATGCGGAACAAAAAGCCAATGCCCACAGGGGTAATCATCATGGGCAGCAGGAAGATCACACGGAAGAAGCGCTTGCCCGGCAGGTTCTGCGTCACGAGTAGTGCCAACCCCAGCCCCAGCGCATACTGCACCGTCACGCCCACAAACACGAATATCAACGTCACCACTAGCGTGCCCGGTCTGCCGTCCACTCCCATTGTGATTGCCGTCAGGTATGCCAGCGCGATGGTAAACACAGCGACGAACACACGCAGCAGCAAGTTAAAGGTGCTCAGCAGCAGGCTTGTGATGATGACTGCCAAGCCCGGTAACACCGTTAGCAGCCAGTACTGCCCGGCGAACCATGTGCCCGCGAGTGCGCCCTCCTCCGCAACGGCAATGTTGACGACGAACCACGTCACCATACCAACTGCTACAACCGCAGCAGTCTTCCAGGCGACAGCAAGCGGCGACATGTTCGTGCGGCGGATGTGTGACACCAGCATGTAGACCAGGAACACAGCAAGTACACCCAGCAGCACCCAGCCAATGGTGTTCGGTTGCCCCGGCAGCCCCAGCGCGTTCAGGTTGTCGTCAAAGTAGCGCCCCAGGAAGTTACGCGACTGCCGCCCGCGCAGCAGGTTCTCGTAGTTCTGCAAGCCGATAAATTCAATGTTGTAGCCACCGCTCACCAACTGCACCCGCGCTAGCGAGAGATAGAGCGACACAAACAGCGGAAAAAGAGAAAGAAACAGTACAACCAGAATGGCGGGCCACAATAAGATGGACGGGGCAGTGTTTTCCAGCCAGTCGCCTATGCTAAACCGTCCCCGTGCGGGCGTCGCCGTGCCCTCCGCCGCCGGAACTTGCAGTTCCTCGCGTTTTGCCTCCATAAGGGGGTTTTCTCCTAAAAAATAAACTGTTTTGCATGAACGAAATGGGGCTTGGTCGTCCCAAGCCCCATCGTATATTACCTAAACGGTAAAGCGAACGAACTTATTCGAGTCCGAGCGTGCCACGGTAGGCAGCGAGCTGTTCCTCACGACCCAGTTCGTCCGTGATGGATTCCCAGGCGAACTCGATCTCTTCTGCTGCTTCTTCCGCTGTGAACTCACCCGCCAGGAACTGGCTGAGGATGGTGTCTAGTTCCACCTGCTGGTAGCGCTGGTTCTGCGGGATGCGCAGGTCGAGGATCACGTTCGGGCTGTCCAGGCTGGCACCGATAGCGCCCAGGTAAATCTCAGCACCCTCTTCTGTGAAACCCGCCTCTACCCATGCGTCGGTGGTCTCGAACTGCGAGGTACGATACACATTGAAGCCAGTCGCGCCGATGGTCACGTCCTCATTGGACTGTTCAGGCTGCGTCATGTAGGAGAAGAAGGCGTAAGCAGCGTCCTTCACTTCCTGCGGTGCCGCAGCGCTCACTGCACCAGACCAACCCCCAAATGCTGCGTACGGTGCGTGGTTTACGCCGTCAATAGCGAACGGGCAGGTCATATCGTCGCAAGCAACCAGTTCACCCGTCTCACGGTCAAGCACTTCGGTGGAACCAGGCAGGATTACGGCACCCGTCAGACCCTGTACAACGGAGGTCTCCGGGTCGATGGACAACGGACCGATGTCACCCCAGTCCAGGGACAGTGCGCAACGCCCGGCGGTGAACAGGGAGCGCGTGTCGCCAACGCCCAGGTTCAGCTCATCTGGCGGACCGAAGTCGGTCGTTGCAGCGTAGATTTCCAGCGCGCGGATGAAAGCAGCGTTGTTGACCAGCGGCGTCATGTCTTCGGTATCGAAGAACACGCCCTGGGATGTGCCCTGGGACTGCAAATAGCCACTTGCTACCGAGTGCAGGAACCAGTAACCCTGGTTGGCGCGTGCCTTGGCGATGCAGCTACCGTAGTCGCCGTCACCGTCGTCGTTCATGTCCATGCCGTTTGCAGCTTCTGCGATGGCAAGGTAGTCATCCCAGGTGCGCGGCGGCTCCATGCCCAGTTCTTCCAGCACGTCTGTGCGGTAGTACACCATGTGGAAGTCGCCATCCAGCGGAATGGTGTAGATTTCGCCCTGGAACGTGGAGCTAAAGTCACGGAAGAACGGGGAGATGTCATCCCACTGGATCTCCTCGTCTGCGTCAACATAGGGCGACAGCACTTCCAGGTAGCCGGGCTCGATGTAGTCCACCATCCACTGCGGCGCAAACACGAATGCGTCGAAGCTGTTGGTGCCGGTAGCCTGGTCGGTCAGGATGTTCTGGTACAGGTCGGAGAACGGAACCGTAACCACATTGATCTGTGCGCCCGTCAGTTCGTTAAAGTCGGGTGCGCGGCGTTGCAGCGGCTCTGCAATTTGCGGTCCCGTAAACGTGATGATGTCTACGGTAACGCCCTCAAACGGCATGTCTTGTGCACTAGACACACCAAAAATGCCCACCATGGCAACTGCCACAATGGACATGACGAGAAAAGTCTTCAGATGCTTCATGTTACTATTTCTCCAGAAGTATACTATGTAAGTCTTTTTCGCTTCGCGCAGTAGTTACGCAAAACTTGTGTATATGGTACCATATGGTACGGGTACCATATAGCGGGATTATATGGGGTGGTGTCCGCTGTGTCAAATAGAATCCAACTAATTGAGAATTTTTAATCTTGGACAAAAAATCATCCACTATCCGTGATGTCGCCCGATTGGCAGGTGTTGCCCCGATCACCGTCTCTCGTGTGCTCAACGAGTCGGGCTACGTGAGCGAAAAAACCCGCGCAAAGGTTCTCGCCGCTGTGCGTGAGCTGCAATATGTGCCGAACACGCTCTCGCAGAGCTTGCGTCATAAGCGCACGAACACCATTGCGCTCATCCTGTCGGACATCACCAATCCGTTCTGGACGACTATCAGCCGTGGGGTGGAGGATGCTTGCAGCGAACACGACATGAATGTGTTCCTGTGCAACACAGACGAAAAAGAGGCAAAGCTAGAGCGCTACGTTGACCTCATGCTCCAGCGCCAAACCGACGGTTTCCTCATCGTGCCCGCCAGCGACCAACCCACCACGATACGCAAAGTGCAAGAGCAAAGCGTCCCGCTTGTTCTCATCGACCGAAAAATAGATAACATCACCGTTGATACGGTGCGCAGCGACAGCGAAGGCGGCGCGTACGAGATCGTGCACTATCTACTCGCACACGGTCACAGGCACATTGCCGTGGTACCCGGTCCGCAGAACATCTCCACCAGTATGCAGCGGCTTGCTGGTGCTATGCGTGCCCTGGATGAATATGCCATCCCCACAGCGGAGCGCATTATTGTGCACGGGCAGTACAACCTGGAATCTGACCATAATATCGCCCTGACGGAGCGCATCATGCGCGAGGCAGCCCCCACACCCACCGCCTTTTTCGCCGGGAACAACTTCATCGCCATTGCGATGCTGCAAGGACTACACAAGCTGGGGCTGAGCGTCCCCGGTGACATTTCTGTCGTCAGCTTTGACGACCTGCCCTACAACTGGCACGGAGAGCCATTCCTCACCGCCGTTGCGCAATCCCCCTATGACCTGGGCTACCGGGCAGCGGAACTGCTGCTGTCGTTCATCAACGGGGAGCAAAAACCCGGCGGGCGCGACATTGTGCTGCCTGTGCAACTCAGGGAGCGGCAGTCCTGCCGAGTGCTGACCTGACTTCGCACATAAGCATTGCCAGTGGGTATCATAGGTAGCAGTTACTTGTGCAACTAGAGAGAAAAAACTTATGAGCAAGATCATTGTTTTGGGCAGCATCAACATGGATGTCGTCGTCACCACGCCGCGCCACCCGCAGCTTGGCGAAACACTGTTCGGGGACGCCGTGCACTTCATCCCCGGCGGCAAGGGTAGCAATCAAGCGGTTGCCGCCAGCCGCCTGGAGGGTGATGTGCAGCTTATCGGCACACTAGGGGAAGATGCGTTCGGCAACCAGCTTGCCCATTTCCTAGCGGAGGAAAAGCTCGACCTCACCCACCTGCAACGCACTGCGGACGCCCCCACAGGCACCGCGCTTATCACCGTCAACCACGACTCGGAAAACACCATCATCGTTATCTCTGGCAGCAACCAGCACAACACACCCGATAACGTGCAAAGCGTCCAACTCGATGCAAAAACCATCTGCGTCTCACAGTTCGAAGTCCCCCAACCGACCATACTGGCGCTGTTCCGACGCGCAAAAGCAGCAGGTGCCCGTACCATCCTGAACCCGGCACCTGCTGGCGAGTTCATTGACGGGCTGTTACCTGTAATCGACTACCTCGTCGTCAACGAGACTGAATTGGCATTCCTGGCGCAAACACCCCTCACCGAGGAAATCGACCAGCTTACGGCAAGCGCAAAGTCGCTGCGCACTCACCCAGAGCAAGCGATTATCGTTACGTTGGGCGCAAAAGGAGCGCTCTGCATCCAGGGTGATGATGTGGTGCAAGTCGATGGCATCGCCGTCAAAGCGGTGGACACAACCGGTGCCGGGGATTGTTTCGTGGGCGCACTGGCAGTCGCCCTATCAGAAGGCAGCACGATTGCCAATGCAATGGCGTTTGCAAACCATGCCGCCTCTGTGAGTGTGCAGCGGCTCGGGGCGGCAACATCCCTACCCCACCGCCACGAAATACAGGGCTAAGGGCACTGCCTTACACCAAACCTTATAAGTCTGTGTGGATTTTACGCCAAGGCGCTCTCTCATGTTATCTTAGTATTTGCAATACCAATACAAAACCCAACATAATATAGAGGGAGTGCTATGAATTATTTATCACGGCGCCAGTTCTTAGCCGCAGGTGCGGCAGCGCTTGGTAGCTCACTGATGGGTCGTTTGCCACACGCATTCGCCCAGCAACTGCAACCCGCAACCGCCGCCAACCTTAGCTACCAAGGCAACCTGGAGTTCTGGGATTGGACACTGGACACTCGCACTGCCTTCATGAATGAACTCATCGACGCATGGCAGCAAGCAAATGACGGCATCACAATTGACTACACCACCTTCGGCTACGGCGACTTGCAAACGAAGGTGCTCACGGCGGGCGCATCGGAAACCGCGCCGCCCCTGTCCAACATCCACGCCTACTGGCGCTTTCCACTGCAAAAGGCAGGTCGCCTGGCACCCTACCCGGCAGACCTGATGGACTACGACAGCTTCCTCAGCACGCAGTTCAACCGCGATTCGGACGGCAACCTCTACACGACGACATTCGGCTACTACTGCGACATCATCTTTTACAACGAGGACATCCTTGCCGAGGCAGGCTACACCCCAGATGACATCCCCAACAACTGGGCAGACTTTATCACTTTCTCTCAAGAACTTACCCAGACCGACGAGCGCGGTTTCATCACGCGCCCCGGCTGCGCCCTGAACCACTACTACAGCCAGGAGTGGTTATGGTCGAGCATGGTGTACCAGTTGGGCGGCTTCCTGTTCAATGAGGAAGGCACCCGGGCAACATGGGACAGTGAAGCAGGCGTCGAGGCACTGCAAATGATCAAGGACTGGTTCGGGGACAACAACCTGGACGATGCTGAGCTGCTGCGCCACTATGAGCAGTTCGGTAACGGCGAGGCGGCAATGTTTATCTCCCATGGCTATTGGGCACCCACCATCCCAACAGACTACCCCGACCTTAATTGGGGCACCAAACCCATTCCCACGTTCACCGGAGAGGCAACCCCATCCTACGGGCTAATCGTGCCGGAAGAGGGGCTTGCTGTGTTCGACGACTACCCGGACGAGGTGAAAGAAGCGGCATTTGACTTCATCCGCTACGTCATGCAGCCCGAAGAACACCGCCTGCGCTGGGCAACCGTGCTAACCGCACCGTCCGACGCGCTGGAACTCGACCTGAGCACCATTACCGATCAAGACCCCGGCAACGCCATTCAGTCTGCTGCTGCCACACTGCCCTACCGCGTGAACTACGGTGAGCGCCCCGTTGAGGCAGAGCAGTTCTGGCGTCAGATGTTCGAGGAAGTCATTCTGCTGGACGAAGATGCACAGGTCACCGCAGAACGCGCAACCAGCGCCATGAACGACCTGCTTGCCGAGTCGGAAACGCAGCTTATCATCACAGAGCGAAACTACTCACCACCCGCATAGCCAAAACAATAACGTGTTCCGGGTGCTGCCTGTGCACAGCAGCACCCGGAACGCACCCGCAACACACCATCGAATTAAGGATAACCGTATGACTGCTACCACCCCTCGCCCAAAAGACGCTGTGGTACCTGCACGTCCCGCCGAGCACACCACCCCACCCGCCCACAAGCAATCGCTCTCCCTGGCACAAATCGTGCTGCGTATGCTGTTGGGGCTTGGCTCCATACTGATGATCGGACCGTTCTACTGGACGCTGATCACATCATTTAAGGTGCAAAGTGAAATCCGTCAGTTCCCGCCGACATTCTTTCCGCAGTCCTTCACGCTAGAGCATTGGGCGGCGCTGAGTGGTGAAGCAATGGACTACGGCAACTTCGTGCTGTTCTTTCGTAACAGCTTGTTTGTTGTCATCACCATCACGCTGCTGACGTTGATCACCAGCGCTGCCGCCGGGTATGTATTTGCAAAGTTTCGGTTTCCGGGGCGGCGGTACCTGTTCTGGCTTGTCGTTGGCATGTTGATGGTGCCGTTTACAGTCACACTCATTCCCCTGTTCCAACTGATGGTGGACTGGGGCTGGAAGAACAATTACCTCGCGCTCATCGTGCCGGTTGTGTTCAACCCGTTCGGCATCTTTCTTATGCGGCAGTTCATCGCCGCCGTACCAGACGAACTCATTGACGCCGCCCGCATCGACGGTGCCAGCGAGTGGGGCATCTTTTTGCGGGTTATCCTGCCGCTTAGCTGGGCACCGCTTGCTGCACTAGCGATTTTCACGTTCACCATCCAATGGGATAACTTTTTGTGGCCCCTCGTCATCTTGGATGACCCGAATCTATACACGCTCCCGCTGGGGCTTGCGCAGTTCCGAGGGCGCACGGGCATTGATGTGGGTGTCGTCAGCGCAGCGGCGATGGTTAGTGTGCTCCCGGTGCTCATCGTGTACATCTTCGCGCAGCGCCGCTTTATCGAGGGCATCACCATGACTGGGATGAAAGGCTAAACTATGCAGCGCACACAACCCCGCCAGTGGAACACACACCAGCTTCAAAAGTCACTGTTTGTGCTGTCTGTTTTGGTGCCGATGGCAGTTATGTTTGGCATTTTTTGGGTTTACCCAATGATTGACGGCTTTTGGGGCAGCCTCCACCGCTGGAGCGCCTATGACCCACAGCGCGAGTTTATCGGTTTCCGAAATTACACGCGCCTGATGGAGGATGACCTGTTCCGCACTGCGGTAGTAAACAGCTTCGAGTACGCGCTTTACTACCTGCCCGCGTCCATCCTGCTGGCGCTGGGGCTGGCGCTTGCCATCAACGCGAGTGGGCGCCTGACAGGGTTCTTTCGCACGGTGTACTTCCTGCCAGTCGTTACATCCGTGGTAGCAACGGCGCTCATCTTCAACTACCTGTACCAACCGCGCTTTGGTCTCATCAACCAGCTACTGTCTATGGCGGGGCTTGGGCAGCTATCCTTCTTGCGGTCGCCGTACACTGCGCTGCCATCTGTGGCGGCATATGCCGTGTGGAAGAACCTGGGCTTCAACATGGTACTGTTTATGGCAGGGCTGTCCTCCATACCGCGCATCTACTACGACGCTGCACAGGTAGACGGCGCCAATCGCTGGCAGTGCTTTGTGCGCATTACATTACCGTTGCTGCGCCCGACAATCGTTTTTGTGGTCATCACTGGCATCATAGAGACGTTGCAGGTGTTCCGCCCCATCTATGTGATGACCGCCACCACAGGTAACGACATGCCGGGCGGTCCGCTTAACTCCACCACCGTGATTGCGCTGTATCAGTGGCAGACCGCGTTTAAAGTCGGAGACCTGGGCTACGGCGCGGCAATGGGGATCGTACTCTTCCTCATTGTGCTGGTGGTGACGATTTTGCAGGCGTTGTTCTTCAATGCGCGTTTTTCGCTCAACCGCACCTGAGCACGGGGCGCAAAATATGTACGATGTGTGGTTTCAAGAGCGCTTTCGCGCTCTTTTTGCTTTGTGGGCAATACCTACCGCACACGGTCACGTCCGGTGAACACATCCGGTGGAAGCAAGCGCTTTCAAACCAGACGTTTATGTTGTAGTAAGCTGCTGCATTGGAAAACCTTTTAAAGTAGGTTCACATTACACATTAAACTTTGTTTAGCACCCTCTTTAATAACGCAAGCCTTTACATTATGCTGTTCGTATCTTGATGACAATTAAGGCACTAACTGTAAAGGTTGCCAATTAATGATATACAACTACTGTACTCATCAATGGGTTTTGTCCCCCATGCCGAGCGGCAAGCAGCGGGTATCCCCGCAGAAACGCGCCAAATTTTGACGTGGGTTGCTTTGTTGGGAACGTTACTGTTCTGGGCTTCGTCGTTTGCAGGCATTGAGGTTGCTCTTGAATCCTACAGTGCCGCGCAACTTGCCGTGTTACGCTACATCATTGCCTCAATCGCCCTCATCATCTATGCGGTTATTCGACGAATGCCACTGCCTCCCCTGCGAGAGGTGCCGAGTATCTTTGTCGTTGGCTTTATTGGCTTTACGCTTTACAACATTACCCTGAATGCAGGACAACAGTTTGTTTCTGCTGGCGCGGCGAGCTTTATCATCTCCTCAGAGGTCGCAGTTATTGCCCTTCTAGCCTCTGTCTTCTTCAAAGAGCGATTGGATGCCATGGGCTGGCTGGGGATATTGATCTGCGTTGTGGGCGTTGGCATCATCTCCTCAACCGCTGAGGGTGGTTTTAGCATCACATGGGGGGCGTTTTACATCTTCGTGGCGATGTTGTGCATGAGTTTGTACTCCGTGATGCAAAAGCCGTTCCTAAAGCGCTACGACGCAATCCAGTTCACAACCTACGCCATCTGGGGTGGGACGGTTTGCCTGCTACCATTCGCACCAGATGCCTTCAATGCGCTGCCGCAAGCTACATCACAAGCGAATTTCTCGCTGGTGTACCTGGGTATTTTCCCCGGTGTTGTCGCATACATTGCATGGTCTTACGTGCTCGCCAATATGCCCGCAGCGAGAGCAGGTAGCTTTCTCGCCACCATACCGGCGGCGGCAGTGGTCATTGCATGGCTGTGGCTGAGCGAAATACCCCACCCGCTGGGGCTTATGGGTGGCACAGTGGTCGTGCTTGGTGCTTTTATTGTGAATAACCGGAACTGCGCACAAAATAGGCTGGACGAGACGTGACCCGGCGATTGTTTATCGGTATGCCGGATGTTGGAAAATGCCGCAACTTTTGTCAGTAGCTTTTCGCGTCGGGGGCGCTCTATGTCAAGATTCCGACAAAGCGTTCCCGCGCCTGTGCCCAGGTCGCCACGTCTCGCGGCTCGTACCGTGTGACCGGGTAGCTGCGCCGCACAACCGCCCGCGCCTCTGCAAGGTCGGCTATCTCCCCCATCGCAACGAGCTGAACCAGCGCGTTCCCTAGCGCCGTTGCCTCCACCGGGCCTGCAAGCACCGGGCGTCCGGTGGCGTTGGCGGTCATTTGGCACAGCAGACGGTTTTGCGCCCCGCCCCCCACCACATGGATGACATCCACAGGTTGTGCTGCTGCCGCAACCTGCTGCTTAAGCACATGCGCGTACTTCAGCGCCAGACTTCTCAAAATGCAGCGGATGACCTGCCCCGGCGTCTGCGGGATGGGTTGACCGTTTTGCTTACACAACTGGCGAATGCGCACCGGCATGTCCCCCGGCGTGAACAGAATCGGATCATCAGGGTCAATCAGCGCGGCGAATGGATTCGCGTCAGAAAGCTCGAACAGGGCATCATAACTGTGCGACTCCCCTGCCTGCGTCCATGTTCGCCTGCACTCCTGCACCAGCCACATGCCCATAATCAAGCTCAACATGCGGTAGGTGCCACCAAAACCACCTTCGTTGGTCAGCCCAGCACGGAGCGCCTTGTCGCTGGTCACCGGGTTGGGAACTTCTAGACCCAGCAAACTCCACGTCCCACTGCTGATGTAGGCATAGTGCTCCGTTTCCGTTGGCACAGCGACAACGGCGCTGGCAGTATCATGGCTGGCAACTGCATACACGGGTATTTGACTATGCGAAACCATTGGCGTGCCGGGTTGGACGACCTCCGGGAACATACCCGTGGGAATGCCCACGTCCGCCAGCAGATCCTTGTCCCAATCGCCCAGGGCAGGACTAAAACACTGTGTTGTCGTACTGTGTGTGAACTCGGAGCGCTTTTCGCCCGTCAGCCAGTAGTTGATGAGATTTGGCATGGTAAGCAATGTGTGTGCCTGTGCCAACTGCGGGTCATCATTGCGCACCAGCGCCGCAAGCTGAAACAGCGTGTTGATCGGGTGTGCCCCCACACCTGTCCGCCGGAACAATTCTGCCTCCGGCACGCGCTCAAACACCCACTCGGCAATATCCTGTGTGCGCGTATCCCGCATATGAACCGGGTTGCCCAGCAGCTTACCGTACTTGTCCAGCAGTCCAAAATCGACGCCAAACGATGCAACGCCGATGCCAGCAGGTTTTTCAGTTGTCTCACTCGATGAAGTTGCGCGGTTGATGCCCTGCTGCACATGGTGCCACAGCCGTAACACATCCCAATGCAGTGTACCGCGCACAGTAACGGGGTCGTTCGGGAAGCGATACGCGCCGCCCGCCTCAATACAGTTGCCATCAAAGTACAGGCTCATCACCCGCCCGGACTCGTTGCCCAGGTCGACGGCAAGAATATGCTGTTTTGACATAAGTTTAATTTCCTAAACGTAACGCAATTTTTTCTCCGCTGCGACTTCTGTGCAGCGCAGCAACAAGGCTACTTCGCCTGGTACGCCTCTTTGATGCGCGATACATATTTTTCGGCAATCGCACTCGGATGCCCGATCTGTCGCGCCAGGTGATACGCTTTCATGCCCATCTCTGCATGATACGCCGCATCAAACGCTTCTTCCAGGGTTTCGCCCACTGCTACCAACCCATGATTGCGCAGCAGCACCACCTTTAGCCCCAACTGACGCTGCATCAGCTCTGTCACACGCATTCCAGCGCTTTCCGTGCCCGGTGTCGTCCATGGCGCGACCGGAACCGGCGCCCCGCACAAGAACATCTCCAGGTTCACCGTCGGCACCGTCTCACCCAGCATCGCAAACGCAATCGCATAGGATGAATGGGTGTGCACAACAGCGTTCACATCCGGCATATGCCGATAGATGTAGGTGTGCATAGGCGTCTCCGAAGAGGGCTTGCAGGGTGAATCCACCCAATTGCCGTTCTCATCGACAATCGAAATCTGATCGGGTCTCAAATGCTTATAGCGTACACCGCTCGGCGTAATGGCGACATTGCCGTCTATCGTGCGGGCGCTAACGTTGCCTGTGGAAAGGTAAATCAAGTCCGCCTCGGCTGCGTCCATTGCAGTCTGGTGAACTTCCCGGCGCACGCTGTCGTATTGCTTCTCCATGGTGTTGCTCTCCTCTACCCATTGATCCATTGCACATGACCGCCAGGCGAACCATCTCCCCAAACTCCTGAGTCGCCTATACGTTCTTCACATTTCGTTGTGAAGACAATCTATTTGGGACATTACAACAAGTGTACACCAACACAACCAGAAAAAGAGCGCCGGGTTTGTGAAAGTTAGTTCATAAACGGATGAAGCGCGTAAAACGCTCGGTCGCATCCGGCGCAGGAACCAGATCGGTTATTAGGAGCGTGGAAGTAGGACGGTGGGGCGGGAGACACCCACCCCGTTTCGGGCGTGGAATCTACTTCGCGCCGTTTGCTTCTGCCTGAGCCACCATGTCCTCGTCATAGCACATGACGGTGCTAATCGGGTTTACTTGCTCGATGTAGCCCCAGATGTCGATGAGGGGTTTGCCCTTGGTGTCCAGGTCTTTGTACTCGCGGTGCGGCACACACAAAATCAGTAGGTCGCTCTTTTCAATCACGTCATCGAGCGACATCAGGTTCGGGTCTACCGTCACATGGTGGTCGGTGGTGTACACCTTGCGTGCCCGGAACTCCAGCAGCTTCTTCAGTTTGTAGCTGAGTGAGGAGCGGATGTCGTCAATGTTCGCCTTGAACGCCATGCCCAGTAACCCGACCTTCAGGTTATCCAGGTCGTGCTCCTGTGCAATCTGATCGACCACCCAGTTCACCATGCCCTCGTTCACCAACATGGAGGCGTGCCCGATGCTGAATGTGTTGTTGGAAAACGCCGAAAGCTGCATCGTGTCCTTGTACAGGCACGGACCCGCCGCAAACCCCGCGCCAGGGATGCCCAGCGCCCGTGCGTAGTTGTGCTTCATACCCTTTAGCACGCGGTAGTAGTCTACGCCCGCTGCTTCCGTCATCATGTAGAACTGATTGGCAACTGCAAACTGGATGTAGCGCCAAGCATTGTTGAACAGCTTGGCGAACTCTGCCTCCATCGGCTCCATGAACACCAGTTCACTCACAATCTTGCCGAACAGGTCGCCTGCTGCCTTCGCCGCCTCTTCCGTCGTCCCGCTGATGATCTGTGGCAGGCTTTGCACTTCTTCAATTGCCTTGCCCTGCACCACTCGCTCCGGGCAGAAGGAGATGAGCGGCGTCTTGCCATACGTGTCTTCCAGGTAACGCGCCATCCAGTCTGTTGTGCCCGGGTACACCGTGGAGCGCAGTACAATCAACTGGTCGCTGTCAATGTGCGTGACGAGTTGGTCAATCATGGTACGCATCACGCTCAGCACCGGGTTGGAGAACTCGTCAACGGGTGTACCAATGGTAATCACGATGTCTTCTGCATATGCGACTTCAGATGGGTCAGTCGTCAGGTGCAGCCTGCCGCTTGCCAGCACCTTCGCGAGCAGTTCCTCCGCGCCGTTCTCTGCAAAGGGCACTACCCCACCGCGAATGGTCTCCACGGTCTTTTCGTTGATGTCGTATACGAGCACGTTCATGCCTTTGTCCGCGAAGACCATCGCCAGCGGCAGCCCCACATGACCACCACCGCCTACGACCACAATGTCGTAGCGCCGCTCGTGTACCGTCCCGTTATGATGACTCATCCGTTACATTCTCCTTTTAATTGCATATCACGCTTACCGTGTGCCAGTTCACTCACCCATCAACAACTAGATGACTACCTCACCAACACGCACTAAAATTCACAATAGTGCTGTATTCTAGAACACGCCCGTTAGATTAGCCTATGCTTAATCTTCTCATAAGTTCAACGCAGGTTTGTATAGAACATGTCAGAAGGAATGTAGCGTAAGCGTTTTCAAATGTTCCGGTAGAACATCGGGGCAAATCCGTCGGTATAATTTAAGCAATGTAACTGCAACGCAACCGAGTCGTTCACAATCATGAACATAGAAGTTGGAATATTCGCGAAACGCGCCACACAACAAAAAAATATGACCGACATTGCCCGTGCCTGGGACACCGCCGAACATGATGCCCAGGGTGGGCGTCTATTCGTGATCGCACGCGGCACCGGACGAGGCAAATTTGGGCAAATTGCCAGCGAAGCTGCCATCTACCAGGTGCAGGAGCGTTTCTACGAAGAAATGAAGGTGGATCCCTACCAGCCGCATTCTGACGCCCTGCGTGAAGTGCTCAACGTCAGCAATGAGGATATGTACGAACGCGCAGACAAGATCAGCGCGATGGGCGGCTTTGGTGCGGCAGTAGTTGCCGCTGCCCTGCAAGACGATCACCTGACAATTGCTTGGGTGGGCACCAGCCGGGCGTACTTTCTGCCAGCAGACGCCCAATCCGCGCAGCAGTCCACGATTGACACAATGATGGGCACAGCGGGTGCCCCGATGCTGCTAGGCAGTATCCCCAAGGTGGCAGTCGGCGTCTTCTCCCTGGACTTAGAACCGGGCGATACCGTTATCCTGTGCACCGAGGGCGTGTACAAGTCCCTTTCTGGAAAGCACCTGACCGAACTCGTGCGCAGGCGGGCGTCCATGCAGATGGCGGCGGCTGATGTGGTCAACGCGGCGCTGGATGCAAACGGCGGTGACAACGCGGCGGCAATCGTGCTACAGTTGCGCGGTGATGACGACAAAATCGTGCCACAACAGCCCCCTCCCAGCGTGAAATATGGCGACGTGCAGGCGCTTGTAGGCGAGCTTGACCTGAACGTCGTCTCTAGCGAGACAGAAACACAGGAAATCCAGGTGGGCAACATCTTCGATGATGTGCACCCAGAGCAGCCCCAAAACCCCGACGGCACCATTCCGCCTTTCCTGGGTGACGACACCGATGCAACCGACGATGATGAGATCCCGGCGTGGCTGCGCACCGCCAACACGGAACCAGACCCGATAGATGACGACATCGCGCTGGCAATCGCTGCCAATGCGTCCCTGGCAGAGGAACAGTACGCGCTGGACGACGTGACTAACCCACCCCACCCATCAGAAAGCGACCCCAACGAGCCGGACGAAGACGCCTTCAGGTTTGAGGATGACGACGAAGATGGAGATGGAGATGAAGACCCGTTCGCCTTCCCGGATGCTGACGCCGGGTGGACGCAGGTGGAAAACGACCTCGCAGTAGCAATCGCCGCTGCTAAAGCCCCCGAAAACACCAGCACCGAGGGCACACAGGACGACCAAGAAGCGGACACGTTTGCGGACGAGATAGTTGCCTTCCCCGCAGCAGATGACACTTTCACCGATTTTGAGTTCGGAGATGCGCCGTTCGAGCTAGACGAAGACATTGCCACACCGCCCATGCTCACAATGGAAGATGTGGATGCCATGCTGGACGCGGACGACGACGAGCCCTCGGCGACCTACGCCTACGACGTGGACGACCTACTGCTGGGCAGCACCTTCGATGACCTCATCGCTGTGGGTGCCACCGCCCCGGACGAAAGCGATGGCGCAGCCGCCCTGGTGGATACCGAACCACAAACGAGGCAGCGCCCGCGCATCAACCAGGTTAGCCTTGCCATTCTGCTGTTTAGTGGGGTGCTCATGCTGGTGGCGTTCCTGGTGTTAGGGTCGGCGCTGCTGTGGGGGGAGGTGACAGACGACCCGGTAGCGCAACTGCCGACGGTAGCGAGCATCGCGCGGGACACGGCAACCTCTACCAAGCTGATTGTGACCAACCCCAGCGACAAGCCAACCGAAACACAGACCACGGAACGGGCACCCGCCCCCACTACCACCCGCGTGCAGATTGAGGTGCCGAACGGGTGGGAAAGCGGCACGGTGCTGTATGTGACAACGCCAACCGGGTACCGCCGTGACGTCTTCTCTCCACCGTTAGACCCAACGCAGTTTAGCGCGGGCGATGAAGTGGTGGTGTCTTTGGCGCGGCAAACACTGGGGTATCGGGAGTGGTATGAGTATAACGGGGAACGCTGGTGGTTTGTGGATAACATCGGGTGGCTGGCGGAAAACGAGCTAAGCCCCGACCCATTACGTTAGGGGCAGGCGTATCACCAACCTTGCTTGGATCAAGAAAAAGGTCACGGGCTGCCAACAGCGTGACCTTTTGGTGATATTTCGCGTCAT
This sequence comes from uncultured Anaerolineaceae bacterium, assembly GCA_964451095.1. Classification (GTDB taxonomy): domain Bacteria; phylum Chloroflexota; class Anaerolineae; order Aggregatilineales; family Phototrophicaceae; genus DAOTTY01. The sequence goes on along the minus strand of CAYVGI010000029.1, from coordinate 11,498 downwards.
ATCAGTTGATGAACCCGGGTGTGTCCTCTACCGCAGGGGGCGGAACATGCGCTATACTGCTAACCGCTTAAACGTTGCATGCGTTTTTGTGCGGGGGTGGCATGTCCGCCCCTGTGCGTTTTGAGGTTACGCATCCAATATACAACTTCAAGTGGATATTTTCAACAATTAAATTACCTGCGAATAATATGAGGTTTCGTGGTGATCGCCTGACCATACTCAGGAAACAATGGGGAATGAATCAAACAGAGCTGGCGGAGTCACTAGGGGTACATCAGAACCAAGTATCCCGTTACGAACGCAATCTCATGAATCCCTCGTTTGAAACTCTTTTACAGATGACACAACTGTTCAACACCACCACAGACTATCTGCTGGGCGTGTCCGCTGTGCCGCACCCCGGCGCAGAACCCGACCCCCACCCGGATTTATCCCCGGCGGAGGCGGCGATGATTGAGCTAATGCGAACACGCGACGAGAAGGCAAAGGCGCGTCTGGTAGAGGCGGTGCGCTTGCTGTGGGAAACAGACGGATCAGAACAGGACTGAGCACGGTAACCTACGCCGTCACTGCCGCGTCCTCCAAGATCATTGCCGCGCCCTTTTCCCCAATCATGATGCTGGGTGCGTTCGTGTTGCCGCCGATTAGGTCGGGCATAATGGACGCATCCACCACACGCAGCCCATCTATGCCGTGCACGCACAGCCGATGATCGACCACAGCGAGCGGGTCGTCGCCCGTGCCCATCTTGCAGGTGCCCGCCGGGTGATATGCCGTGGCAGCGACCTGCCGCACAAACGCTGTGACCTGCGCCGCGTCGTTGATGTCTGCCGGGTAGTTAATGGGCGTGCCATGCCCGCTCATTTCTTGCCCAATCTGCCAGCCGATTTGCAGCCCGCGCACCATCGTCGCCATGTCGTCGGGGTCGGAGAAGTAGTTCGGGTCAACAAGCGGTTTGTCGTGCGGGTTCGCAGACTGTAACCGGATGCTGCCCGCGCTCTTGGGGCGCAGCACACACGGGCAAATAAAGAAGCCTACGTCGGGCGCACCAGTTTTCACCTGAAAGGACGCCAGGAAGTGGAACTGCACATCCGGCACGTCGAGTTCTGGCAAGGTGGTTACAAAACCGCCCGCGTACCACTCCTGGTACGGGTAGTTCGCCTGCAAGTTTGCCTGGTGCTCATCAAGCGCCCGGTAAAGAATGTTCGCGTCCGGGTGGTCTAGCAGGTTTGCGCCCACGCCCGGCAGGTGATGCACCGGGTCAATGTCCAGCGCCCGCAGGTCATCGGTGTTGCCGATGCCGGAGAGCATGAGCACCTGCGGCGAGTGCATCGCCCCCGCGCTCAAGATTACCTCGCCGTCTACGTGCACGGTGTGGGACTCGCCCTTCACCTCGTAGCTGACCGCCACCGCACGACCGTTTTCAATGTGCACGCGGGTGACGTGTGCGCTCGTAACCGCTTCCAGGTTGGGGCGCTCCAGTGCCGGGTGCAGGAACGCCGTCGCCACACTGTGACGTTTGCCGCCCCGCTGTGTGACCTGATAGTAGCCAAAGCCCGCCTGCTGCTCGCCGTTGAAGTCTTCATTGTAGGCGTAGCCGCAGCGCTGTGCCGCCTCCACAAACGCGACTGACAGCGGATTGTGTTGGGCGCGGTCTTCCACCTGCATGGCACCGCCTGTGCCGTGATAGCGGTTGTTCCAGCGCTGATTATTCTCGGAGCGGGTGAAGTAGGGCAGCACGCTCTCGTAGTCCCAACCGAGGTTGCCCAGCGCCGCCCAGCGGTCGTAGTCTGCGCGGTGCCCACGGATGTAGATCATGGAGTTGATAGAACTGCTGCCGCCCAGCACTTTGCCGCGTGGTTGGTAGATTTCGCGCTCGTCTGCGTGGGACTGGGGGCGCGTGTAGAAGTTCCAGTCATAATCCGAGGCGAAGGCGTGCTTGTAGCCGAAGCCGGGGTCACTGATGTGGGGTTTGTTCAGGTCGGTGTCGCCCGCTTCTAGCAGCAGCACACGATGTGCCCCACCCTCGGAGAGGCGTGCGGCGAGCACACAGCCCGCAGACCCCGCCCCCACGATCACATAGTCGTAATTGGATTGCATGATTGCCCTTCCGTGGCACCTGTTGCTTTGGTGGCGGGTATAGTAACGCAGGGAACGGGGCGGGGGCAATTAACAGGAAAAAACAGAGCGGGACTGCCGACCGCTCTGTTGCGGGTTGCGAAACGTCTCGTCATGCCCGTGGCGTGCGTCCACGCCCGGCACACCTCACTACCGCGCTGCCCGTTGCCCGCGTATAATTGGCGGTTATAGCGACTGTGAACGGTCATCCACATTGGCAGCTTGATGTGTGATGCTGCCTTCTGCCAGAGGCAGTGCGTCGGTCTTTGGTGATACGTTCACTTTAATACGCTTTACGGCATAAGTCAATAAAAATCTCTCATGGGTATATCAACTCCGCCATGCCACTTCGCGTTGATCGCATCAGCGAGCTAAGAAAAGCGCAGCAAATCACCCAGGCGCAGCTTGCCGCTGACCTCGGCATCAACCAAAACCAGATTTCGCGCTACGAAAACGGCGTCATCAAACCCTCAATGGATACGCTGGCGTTGATGGCGAAGATGCTGAACACCAGCACAGACTACCTGCTCGGGTTGTCCAATGTGCCATACCCCGGCGCAGAACCCGACCCACACCCCAATTTATCCCCGGCGGAGCGCGAAATGCTGCACCTGCTGCGGCAGTATGATGAACGTGATAAGGCACATCTTGTGGAGACGCTGCGGCGAATTGCCGAGTTCCGGTCTGGTGGGAATGGGAATGGATAGAAAAACAGAGCGGGACTGCCGACCGCTCTGTTGGGGGTTGCGAAACGTCTCGTCATGCCCGGGGCGTGCGTCCACGCCCGGCACACCTCACTACCGCGCTGCCCGTTGCCCGCGTATAATTGGCGGTTATAGCGACTGTGAACGGTCATCCACATTGGCAGCTTGATGTGCGATGCTGCCTTCTGCCAGAGGCAGTGCGTCGGTCTTTGGTGATGACCTCAATATAATGCGCTCAGCACCACATGTCAACAAATATCCACCCAGCTAAAGTTTGAACTTTGTTATGGGTTTGCACGGTAACCGCGTGATTCAACTGAGGAAAGCTCTCAACATGACCCAGGCAGAGCTTTCTGACCGCATCGGCTTGAGGCAAAACCAAGTCTCACGCTACGAAAAAGGCGCATATAACCCGTCTGTGGAGACCTTACAGGTTATGGCGCAGGTGCTTAACACCAGCACAGACTACCTGCTCGGGTTGTCCAACGTGCCGCACCCCGGCGCAGAACCCGACCCACACCCCGATTTATCCCCAGCAGAGCGCGAAATGCTGCACCTGCTGCGGCAGTATGATGAACGGGGCAAAGAAACCCTCGTGGAAATGGTTCGCCTGGCGGGGAAAGTGCGCCCGCCCGCTCCAGGTGACAACGCGTAGCGTGCGGGGCGAGGTGAATCTCGCCCCGACGGTGTGTGGGTGCCAACTGTGCGCGTGGCGCTGCCCTACTCGTTCACGTTGATGACGACCTTTTGCACATTGTCCGCGTACTTCAGGTTAATGTCGAACGCCTGCGGCACGCCTTCTAGCGGGAAGCGGTGCGACACCATATCGTCCAAATCCACCTGCCCGGTGGCGGCAAGCTTAATCGCACGCGGGTAAACGTTTTTCATCCGCCGGGACATCATGATGGTAAGTCCCTTGCGGCGGGCAAGCGAGTGACGCAGGTACAGGCTGTCATCGCCGGGGATGCCCACCAGCACCAGCCGCCCACCCAAACGCAGCGAATCTGCCGCTTGCATGATGGACTGGTCTGCCCAGGCAGCCTCAAACGCCACATCCACACCGCGCCCGTCCGTTGCCTCCTTGATGAGTTCGCCAGGGTCGCCGTCGTCCAACGTCCAGCCGTGGGTAGCACCCCACTGGCACGCCTTCTCCACACGCCACGAGAACTTATCGAACACGTAGATGTTGTTAGCACCACTCAGCCGTGCCAAGCGGGTAATCAGCAGCCCCACGGGTCCGCACCCGAACACGGTTACGTCATCCGTGAGGCGGATTTTGCCCAGGTCCATCGCATGGATAGCGACGCCGAGCGTTTCCAGAATTGCCGCGCCTGCGTCCGTGATGTTGTCTGGAATGGGGAAGCAGTTCCGCGCCGGGACTTTCATGCGGTCTTGCAGTGCGCCGTGGTGCGGGTACAGCCCGTAAAACGTCAGGTTGAGGCACAGATTGGGGTCGCCGCGCTCGCACATCTCGCAGCGCCAGCAGGGGGTTGCCGGGTCTATGGCAACGCGAGTGCCTGCCTGGAGTGGTTTGTTCTCGCCGTCAAGCGCGTTCGCGCCCACTTCCACCACCGTGCCACCAAACTCGTGACCAAGAATGAGCGGAGACTGCACGCCTGTGTCGCCAATGCGCCCGTCTTCAAATGTGTGCAGGTCACTGCCACACACGCCCACCGCGCCAATTTTGACGATCACTTCGTCTGGGGCGGGTTTGCCGGGTTCGTCGATGCTGTCTAGGCGGATATCTTTTGCGCCGTAAAGCCGTGCTGCTCTCATAAAATGGTTCTCCTATGGTGAATGGTTTGCCAGCGAAAATGCGTGATATTTGTTAAAATTATTGTGTTGATGTTGCTCTCCGTGCAACCCAGCAAACGAAAGCTTATTAAAACTGAGTTGAATTCGTTTGGTTTTTGAAGGACAATAGGTAGACATTTGCTTTTAGGAGAACAAAAATGATGCGTTTTGGTCCAACAGAACTTTTCATTATCTTCTTGATCGTACTCGTGCTGTTCGGCGGCGGTCGTATTGCACGCATCGGCACGGAACTGGGTCAGGCTGTTAGCAGCTTCCGGAGTGGTCTGCGCCAGGGCAACGAAAAAGAAGAGGGTGAAGGCGAAGAAGTGAAGGCAAGCGAGAACGGCAAAGAGCCGGTTTAGTCACCTCTCGCATCTAACTGATTAGGGGATCGGCACGCCGACCCCCTAATTTCCCCTCAGGCTACCACGCCAGCAGCATCGGATCTTCCAGCACTGTGCGTAAATCCCCGATAAACTGAGCAACCTGTGCGCCATCCACCACGCGGTGATCTGCGCTCACGGTGATGTTCATCTGCGGGACGACGACAGGCTCGCCGTTTTCGTCTGGCACGAACTGGTTCACCGTGCGCCCCACGGCGATGATGCCAACCTGCGGCGGATTCACAATCGCGGTAAAGCGATCAACGCCGTACATGCCCAGGTTGCTCACGGTGAAGGTGCCGTTCTGCATGTCGTCTGGCGTGAGCTTGCCATCACGGGCACGCTTTGCCAACTCCCCTACCTTCGCCTGAATCTGACGCAGGCTGAGCTTATCTGCGTGGTGAACCACGGGCACGATGAGACCGTTATCCAGTGCCACGGCAATACCGATGTGAGCATCACCCCACAGCGTGATGTTCTCGCCTTCCAGCGTGGCGTTCATCATCGGGTGCTGCATGAGCGCCCACGCGCAAGCTTTCACAACTATTGACGTAACCGACAACTTTTGATCCTGCTGCTTAAGCCGGGCACGCAGCGCGTTGATGCCGCGCATGCCCACCGTCGCATCAAAGAAGATGTGCGGCGCATCGCGGAAGCTCTCTTGCATCCGCTGGGCAATGCGCTTGCGCATCCCCTTCAACGGGATAACTTCGGTGCCCTGTGCGGGCATCGGTGCGGCAGGCGCACTCGCGGGCGCGGCGGTCTGCTGGGGGGCGGCGGTGGGCGCAGGTGCCGATTGCACCGCAGCGGCGGCAGCACGCACGTCATCACTCTGGATTCTTCCGTCGGGTCCGGTTCCGGTGATGGTGGTCAGGTCAACGCCAAGCTCACCGGCGACACGGCGTGCCGCCGGGCTTGCCGGAACTTTACCATATGCCAGCTTAACCGCGCCGCCGTTGGTCTGTGGTGCAGTGGGCGCGGGCGCAGCGACGAGTGCCGCCTCTACGTCCTGCTTGGTGATGCGCCCCTTCGGTCCGGTACCGCTGACTGTGGACAGATCGAGGTTGTTATCCTGTGCCATGCGTCGCGCCACGGGAGACGCCGCTACATCCGCAGTGCCGTTGCCGTTTGTGGGCGCGGGTTCAGCGACGGGGGCAGGTACGGGTTCAGGCGCAGGTGGCGCGGCGGGCGCGGCAGGCGTAGCGCTCGCGTTGAGGTGCTTTTGTTGCGGTGGTTGCCAATTGGCGGGCGCTTCCTCGCCGGGGGCGAGCAAAAACGCGACGACCTCCGTCACGGGCACATCATCGCCAACTTCGTACATCAGGTGGAACACGGTGCCGTCCGCAGTGGACTCGACTTCCATATTCACCTTGTCGGTTTCTACCTCGGCAAGTGGGTCGCCCTCACGGACTTGGTCGCCGGGTTGCACCAGCCAGTTCAGGATTTCGCAGGATTCCAGGGTAAAGCCAAACTTGGGCAGAATAATGGGGATGGGCATTATTATTTCATCTCCGATGAAAAGTTTTCAGTAATCTGTTTTTAGCTTCGCCAGCGCACAGGTCATCGGGCGATGCATCCGGGAACAAACACAAACCGGATACATCGCCCTAAAACAACCGTTAGCTGTGAACTGAAAACGGCTTAGTACTCGTTGTTCGCCAGCTTACGCGCTTCTTCGATGATATTTTCGACCTGCGGCACGGTGGCATATTCCAGTTCGCGGTTGTACGGAATCGGAATGTCCTTGCCAGCGAGACGGCGCACGGGTGCCTCCAGGTAGGCAAACGCTTCGCTCTGCGCGATGCGTGCCGCCACTTCCCCGCCGAAGCCGCCCATCTCAACCGCTTCGTGCACGATGAGCGCGCGCCCGGTCTTCTTGACAGACTCGATGATGGGCTTGTCGTCCAGCGGCTTGAGCGTGCGCGGGTCAATGATCTCGAGTTCAATGCCCTCTTTCGCCAGCTCACCCGCTGCTTCCAGTGCGCGGGATACCATAATGGACGTGGCAACAACGGTCACATGCTTGCCCTCGCGCACAACGTTGGACTTGCCCAGCGCAATGCGGTACGGCTCTTCCGGCACGCGCCCGCTCTGCTTGTAGAGCAGCTTGTGCTCCACAAAGATGACCGGGTTGTTGTCGTCAATGGCGGCGAGCAAAAGCCCCTTGGCATCCACCGGGCTAGACGGCATCACCACTTTGAGCCCGGGCACATGCACAAACCAGTTTTCCAGGCTCTCGCTGTGCTGTGCTGCCGCGCCTGTGCCGCTGCCGCCGGGCATGCGCAGCACCATGGGCACCTGTGCCTTACCGCCGAACATGAAGCGCACCTTCGCTGCTTGCAGCACAAGCTGCTCCATGCTGAGCGTGACAAAGTCCATGAACTGGATTTCACCCACCGGGCGCATCCCGGTAAGTGCAGAGCCAACGCACGCCCCGGTAATGCCTGCCTCGCTGATGGGCGTGTCGATGACGCGCTCCGGTCCGAACTCGTCAATTAGCCCACGGGTAACGCCAAACGCGCCACCGTACACACCGATGTCCTCACCGATGAGGAAGACGCACGGGTCGTTGGTCATTGCGTCGCGCATCGCTTCGCGCAGTGATTCTGCGTAGGTTATCTCTCTCATAATGGTATTGGTGGCAGGCGTCTTGTGGGGGCGAGATGATTCTCGCTCCTACGCACCGAAACCACCCGTTTTCCTTTCGTTATCGTATGAAATATAACAAATTAGGCGGTTAGGGGCGCAGCGTGTGCACCCCAAGTCCCGTTAATCGGGCTTAGTCCGCGTATACCCCGTCGTACAGGTTGGCAACGTCGGGGTCAGGGCTTTGTTCGCTGAAGTCCACCGCACCGTCAATTGCCTTCACTGCGTCCGACTGATATTGCTTTGCTTCTTCCTCGGAGATGAGTTCTACCTCGGTAAGGATGCGGGCAAAGCGCGTGATCGGGTCGCGGTTGTCTTTCCAGTCGTTCACTTCATCGCGGGTGCGGTACGCTTGCTTGTCGCTCTTGGAGTGACCCTTGTAGCGGTAGGTCACACTTTCGATGAGCGTGGGACCCTCACCGGCGCGGGCGCGGGCAGCGGCGTCACGCACGGTGCTGTACACTTCCAGGATGTCGTTGCCGTCCAGGGTGTAGCCCGGCATGTCGTAGCCAGCGGCACGCTTGCTGATCTTGTCCACGTTGAACGCCTTCTCGTAGGGCATGGACATCGCATACTGGTTATTTTCCGCCAGGAAGATAACGGGCAGGTTCCAGATGGATGCCATGTTCATTGCTTCGTGTAGTGCGCCTTCGTTTGCCGCGCCGTCACCAAAGATGACCATCACCACCTGATCGGTGCCGCGCATTTTGATGCTCAGCCCCACGCCCACAGCGATAGGAACGCCGCCCGCGACGATGCCGTTTGCGCCCAGGTTGCCGGAATCTACGTTGGCGATGTGCATACTACCGCCGCGCCCACGGCAGTAACCTGTTTCCTTGCCCATGAACTCCGCCATCATCAGGTTCACATCGCTGCCCTGCCATGCGAGGCAGTGCCCGTGCCCACGGTGGTGGTTCAGCAGGTAGTCGCCCTCTTGCAGTGCGTTTGCTGCACCCACGGCGTTGCCCTCCTGCCCGATGGACAGGTGCATAGTGCCGTGAACTTTGCCCATGGCGTACAGCAGTTCGGCGCGTTCCTCAAAGGAGCGAATGAGATGCATGTCTTGCAGCATCTTCTTCATGAACTCCGGTCCGCGCTCTTCCAGTACATCGTGGAAGCGCTGTAGCGCTTCCTGTGAGAGTTGTACGTTGGTCGTCATTGTTATCCTTTTTCCTTAAAAATTGCTCTGTTATCGCGTTTATTCATATCCGCCATACTCCGTAGGGGAGGGATGAATCTCCACCCCCTACGCGCCCCGCACACGTTTGGTCTAGCGTGATGGTGGGTTAAACGGCAGCGTCGCAAAGAACTCGTCGTAGTTAAACGTCACATCCTCGTGCTTGGTCAGGATGGTGTACAGCCGACGCAGCAGCGGCAGCGCGTTCGCGTCAATTGTGCCCTGCTCAATCATCTTTTCCACCGTCGGACCGATGGAGATGATCGCGTCCACGCCCTCGACAGTTTCGCCGGGCATCTCCTCAACCGCATCACTGTAGGACAAGCCCATGCCGATGAGCCGCCCAAAGCGCGAGTTACGCCCGCCCTGTGTGGTGACGTGCAGGTCGCCTGCACCGGGCAAACTGAACACCGTTTCCAGCCCACCACCCAGCTTTTGCACCAGGTAGGCGGTTTCCGCTAAGCCCTGTGCAAAGATTGCGGCAGAGAGGTTGTGCATCTTTGCCCCGGCGACATCTGGCGATTCTTTTTCTTGCGCTTCCAGCACCCCGTTTGCCAGCCCTGCTGCGAACGCATATGGGTTCTTGAGCGCAACGCACACTTCTACGCCGATCATGTCTGTGGAGGTGAAGATGTGGTAGTAGTCCGTGAGGAAGTAGCCTTGCAGTTTCTTGGCGATGTCTTCTTCCCGGCTGACGAACACCACCGCCGTGTGATGGCGGGCGGCAAGCTCCCCGGCAATGGACGGACCGCCGATGGCGGCGTAGTGCACTTTATCGCGGATTTCTGCGGGCAGCAGGTGGTGGATCACATCGGGCAGGATGGAAATGCTCTCGCCGTCGATGCTTTCCAGCCCCTTGGTGACCATGTGCAGGATTTGCCCCGGTTGCAGGTGCGGCGCGATGGTTTCCGCAATCCAGTGCACGCCCTGGGAGTTCACACCGAGGATGACTACTTCGGCGTCCTGCATTGCTTCGCCGACCTGAGTGTGGAAATACGCGGTGACGCTCTCCGGGATTTTGCGCTTGAGGCGGGGGTGGGTGCCGTCTGCGTGGATGCTTTCGATGATGTCTTTGTCCAGGTGGGTGCCCACGAGCCGTACGGTGTGTCCATTGTCTGAGGCGGGAAAGGTCAGCGCGGTGCCCATCACACCCGCCCCCACCACCGTGATAATAGCCATCGACGCTTTGCCTTTTCGTAAGAGGGTCTTAATTTCACAAATGTGCGTAACGCTCACATTTTACCAAGGATTTTAAGAATGGCGGCAAACCTTGTCAAGAAAATGAGAAGTTGGCTCATGTTTTGCAAAGGTTACGCCTTTTGTATGATGGATGCTGCGCTTGAAGATTAAGAGCGTGCGAAAACAGGGTTTACTTTTTGCGATGAAAACACCAATTCGCTTATACTGGACTTAACCTCAGAGCAGGTGGCGTTGTCCGTAGTAGAGCGGCAAATATGATGAAGCAGATATTGCGAGTTTGTCTTCTTTTGGTGCTGGTGCTGGTGGGCGCAAGCCTGCTGATGACGAGCCTGGGACGGCTGAACCCCTACCCAGGGCATTTCCTGGGCAGCAACCTGGGTTTGTGCAACGGGCGTCCCTGTATGATGGGGTTAACGCTGGGCGAAACACCCTGGCAGGATATTTCCGTCAAACTGACCGAAGCACTGGATTATCACCTGGAAGACCAGCAGATGTACATTCCGATAAAGGGCTCCACATCCATGAACTTCTTCCAGTCTGTCGATGGGGAGCATGTGGGGCGCGGGGCGCTGTACTTGCGCAGCGAAGACGAAACACTGCCAATCGGGTGGATTGTGACGTGGTACGGCGACCCATGCGGACTGAGCTACTACCCACGTTCCAATAACCTGGTGGTACGCTACCCCCACACGCTCATCAACATGCGGATGGGCACCGAACGCAAGTTCACACCGTACACCTCCGCCCGCAGCATCCATTGGCAGGACGAAGCATACAAAAGCGAAATACAGCCGGATATCTGCGTGGACAACATCACCGCGGGTGCCATCAACAGTGCGTGGCGCGGGTTTGCGCTGCCGGGATAAATAGCAGCAAAAGGGGAAGAGGTCACAGGCTGCCAGCGTGACCTCAATCGGTTTTTCGATGCGCGTCGATAACCCGGTGTTGGCAAATCGTACGATTGTTGCTCTTTGCCGTACACAGCACCTATAATCAGACCATATTGCAGATGGGCGACCGCAGGCGTGCAAATCCTGTGACGACATCCTCAATATAATCTACCTCACATGCATTGTCAATGTTGCATACCCAATGAATAACGAATTCCGTGGCGACAGACTAGCGATATTACGCAAGGCAAAGGGCATGACCCAAACTGAACTTGCTAACGCGCTGGAAATTAACCAAAACCAAATTTCGAGTTATGAGCGTGAGATCGCTCTACCGACGATACGCACACTGATGAAGATGGCACAGCTATTTGACACCAGTGCGGATTACCTCATCGGTCTTACTAACAAGCAAACCCCCGACGCCGAGGCAGAGCCTTACGTTAATCGGCACGAGGCGGCGATGCTGGAGATCATGCGGGCACATAACGACCGTGAACAAGCCTGGCTGGTGCGGGTGGTGCAGGTCGTCTTGGAGCGCAATGGCAAACAACAGTAATGACCGTGAGTAAACAATCCTCAATAC
>CAYVGI010000028.1:0-41907 GCA_964451095.1 uncultured Anaerolineaceae bacterium | reverse complement strand
TGCTCGTTGAGGGCGTGCTGATCTTTGTTCGTCGGCGGCATCTCCTTCAGTTGTTTTTCGCTGAGGTCTAGCTAGGTCAGCGCGGGGAGTTCTGTGATCTCCGGCGGCAGCGCCGTCAGTTGGTTGCTGCCGAGGTAAAGCCTCGCCAGCGCCGGCATGTCAGAGTCCTCCGTCTGCTGCGCCGTCAGTTGGTTGCGGCTGAGGTTAAGCATGGTCAGCGCGGGCAGTTCTGCGATCTGCGGCGGCAGCGTCGTCAGTTGGTTGCGGCTGAGGTAAAGCACGGTCAGCGCGGTCAGGTCGCCGATCTGCGGCGGCACTTTCGTTAGCCCAAGCCCGCTCAAATCAAGCGCCGTCACGCCAGTTACCCGCGCTGCCTCAATGCGGCGCAGTGCCTCGGCATACGCTACATCCGCCTCGGATTGCGCGGCGGCGGGCATCACGGTCACGGCAAGCAGGGTCAGCAGCAAAATCACGCGCATGGGGGTTCACTCCGGGTTGTATCTTGCCAGTACACTCCCATGATAGCCCGTTTGTGCGCCGCATGTGTGAAAACGTTGTGAAATCGTCAGCTTGGCGCAGCACGCCTGTACTTGTACTGCCCATGTGCCTGCCCCTACCACATTGGGGTCACACCGCAGCGCCCATTGCCATGCGAATATGATTCACGCATACTATCCTTGTACACCCGTGTGTTTGCGGTAGGGGGCACCCTGCGGTGAACACCACCAACAGCATTTAAACGTGGGGGCGAAACATGCAAATTAGCAAGGAACTACGCGAGACCATCATCGACCTGTTGATGCCGATTATGTCCAACCAGGGCGGGCGTAAGGCGTTTGTGACCAATGCGCTCTACGGCGATAATGACCTTCTGAAGCACATTGGTTACGAGGGTGCGCCCTACAAGTTCACGACGGACTTGGTAGACACCTGTTTAGAGCAGGAAAAACCTGATGCCGTTGTCCAACTGCTGCAAGAACTATCGGGACAATCCGGTGCGGACAAGCAGCGGCGCATTACGGCGGCAATCGAACAACTGCGCCGTGAAACGACGAACCTGGACGACGCCCGCAGCCGTCTCTCCGGTCGCGCGGATGCAGGCAGCGCTCCACCACAGCAAAGCGGCGGCACCAGCATCAGCATCGGTGGCAATGTGAGCGGCGGTAACGTCAACATTGGCGGCAACCAGACGATTCATGGTGACCAGGTTGTGGGGGGTGGCACAGGCACCGACCCAAAAGCGAGTAGCGGGGGTCAAGCTGCCCCGGAGGGATGGTTTGCCCGGCACCAGATCGGTGTTGTGATTGCCACCATCATCGCCGCGCTGATTGGGCTGTTTGGCGTGTTCTACGCGACGAACCGCCCAACCGATATTCGCATCCTGCCCGCCGATAATGTGCCCGCCGTGCAGACGACCGCCCCCGACCAGCGCATTACAATCACACCTGTCCCCACCAGCATACCATGACGCCGCTTTCTGCGCGGGCGCGGGGGCTGTTGGTCGTGTTTGGGCTGCTGCTGGGCACCTTGATCGCCGCCGGGGGGGGGCTGCTGCTGCGCCCCCCTGCCTGTTCCCCCAGCACAGACGGTATGGCGGCAACCAGCGCCGTCGAGATGTTCAAGCGCCCGTGTGATGTGTTCACCTGGGATTTAGAAGAGCCGGGGATTCCGTCGCACACGGTGCGCTACAACAGCTTTGGGATGCACGACGACCCCGTCACGCTGGAGAAGCCGCCAAACACATTCCGCATTCTGATGATTGGCGACAGTTACACGCAGGGGTTGCAGGTGCCCATGGAGCGGGGCTACCCGGATTTGCTCGAAACGCGCCTGAACGACCAAACCGAGGGCGGGCAGCGCTACGAGGTGGTTAACCTCAGCATCGACACGCTGGGCACCGGGCGGCTTTTGCTGCTGTATGCGCTGCTGGGGCACCGCTTCGACGCGGACTTAGTGCTGCTGGCAACATATGTGGGCAACGACGTGCAGAACAACAGCATCGAGCTAGAAAAACTGCGCAACGAGGGCTATCGCCCGCACGCCTTCTTCAAGCTGGACGCGGGTGGCAACCTGCGCCTGCACGACTGGGACGAGGAAAAGCACGGTCTGCCACAGGGTGACGACCCCGCGCCCGCCTGGATGCGCCGGGCAATCACCGCGCAGCCGTACCCGATTATCACGCCAGAAGCACCGCGCGTGCTGAACCAGCAACCCTACCAGCTTGAATACCCGGTGCAGTTGGGGTTATACCTGCCGGAAGATGACGACTGGGCGGAGGCGTGGGCAATCAGCGATGCAGTGCTGGGGCAGTTTGCCGCCCTGGCAGAACGGCAGGGCAGTGCCTTCGGGGTGATTGTCATCCCGGATAGGCGGGCAGTGCACCAAGCAGACCGCGCCCGCACCCGTGAATTGTACCCATTTGTGGGCGATTTTGACGCCGCCGCGCCGCAAGCGCGTATGGTCGCCCTATCCGAGGCGCACGGCATCCCCACACTAGATTTGCTGCCTGTGCTGCTCCGTGCAGAAGCTGCCGGGGAGCGTGCCTACCTGCCGCTCGATGGACACTACAACGCACTTGGGCACGCGCTCACGGCGGGTGCAGTGGCAGATTGGCTGGCGGAAACCGATTTAGTGCCGCAGTAGCCCCTGGTTACTCAACGCTTTCCTCGCGGGAGACAACCGTCAGGAAGTAGTGGTGGAAGTCCTCGTCGCGCACAAAGCCCAGTTTTTCGTACAGTTTTTGGGCGGCGATGTTATCGGTCGCGGTGGCGAGTTGCAGTTCCTTGCTGTCGGTGTCCTCGGCATGTTGCAGCGCCCGCTCAATGAGCGCTTCTGCCACGCCCTGCCGCCGGGCGTAGGGCATGACGTACAGGTCGTTTAGCACCCACACACGCTGCACACTGATGGACGAAAACGTGGGATAAAGCTGCACAAAGCCCGCACCGCGCCCCTGCCCGTCAATTGCCAGGAACACCGCAGACTCCTGATTTTCTAGCCGCTCTAATAAGAACGCCCGCGACGCTTCTACGTCTGAGGGTTGCTCGTAGAACATGCGGTAGGCGTCGAACAGCGGCGTTAGCTGGTCGATGTGTTCGGTTGTCGCGTAGACGATCTGATATTTCATGGTGTGGGTGCCGCCTCGTCGGGGGTATCGGACCCGGTGCTGGGGTCTGCATCGTCATCGCCGTCATCAAATGCGGTAAAGCGCATAAACGCCCGCTCCTGCGGCGTCATGTCCAGCGGATAGTGCGTCTCGTCGTGGGATTCCATAATGCGGTAGCCCTCTTTGACGTAGCCGCGCACGGTGTGCAGGCTAATGCCCATCTCGTGGGCGGCGAGGTGCGCGGGCATTCCCTCCACCACAGTCAGCGCAATCGCCTGCCGGATGCGCTCGGTTAGCTCCGGGTAGCTGCGCTGGGGTGGCAGCACATCTGCCTGGAAGATGCGGCGGTTGAATTTCTCCTGCGTGAGCTTTTTCACGCTGCGCGTAACCACAAAGTCATGATCCAGCGCGAACACAATTGCCCAGGCAATTTGCAGGCGCATTTCCTGCTTGAGCAAGAACCCGCGTGCGCCCGCGTCTGCTGCTGCTTCCACCATATCTGCGCCCACCTGCCCAAGCTGCCCAAGCTGCGGTGCCGTGCACAAGATCACCACATCGGGCATGCGCTGGATGAGCTTTTCCAGGTTGTGTTCCAGGTCGTGCGGCTCTCCGATGTGGTCAGCGTCGAACAGGATCACATCGGGCAGTTCCGCATAGGAGGTGTCGTCCAGGTACGCCCACATATCCGTCAGCGTCTCCGACAGATGCGTCACCCGCGTACGCCGATCCCACGCCAGGTACCCATTGATGGATTGCAGCGCGTAAAAGTCTGTATCGAAGACCAACACCTTCAGGTTCAAGCTGTCAATGTCCGATAGCATGTCGTCCTCCTGTTCCCTGCCATTTGTGCAACCTGCGGCAACCGTTACGTGTCTTGCGCGAACTGATGCGCAATAAACCCGACCATCCGCTCCACATCGCCTAAAAACACCATCTCCTGCACGGTGCTTGCGCCACCCAAAGGGCTGTGCAGCACCATCACCAGCATCATGCCTGTGCCCACGGGCTGCATGATGACGCGGCTGGTGGCGTTATCGTCGCCGCCGAACCCGCGCTTGTAGGACAGGTGCACGGTTTTCATGTCACCGCGCCCCATCTCCCGGCACATGTTGCCCGCCAGCAAAAACAGCGTGCGCGTTACCGCTGCCAGCCGAGAGACACTGTCCTCTTTGTTAAACGTGGACGCCAGCACGAAGCCGCCCGTAGTCACCAGCATCAGCCCCTCAACAACCGGGTAGCCGCGCTGGAGTGTAATCAGGCGTTCGCGGATGGCGGCGGCATCTGGGTAATGGTCGTCAAACATGGGTTGCCTCTTGCGTGCTGTAGCGGACGTGGTTCCCTCATTCTAACCGATAAACAAAGGCGATTGGGAAAACATTGGCTAACAAACTGTTGAAAAAACGTAGAGTTGCTCAGACCTCCAAGGCATTACCATAGCGTTCGTCCAGCGCGGCGGCATACTGCCCCAGCAGGTGCCCCTGCACCAGCACAGACACAAACAGGCTGAGGAACGTCACTAGCGGACCGATGCCCGGCAGCGCCCCCGCCACGCCAAAGCCTGTGTTTGCCAACACCCCATACAAAAACCAGCGCCCGGTTAGCCCGGCGTCCTGGCGCGTCCTGCGCCACACCCAGCCCAGCCGATAAAAATCCTGCAAGCGCCCGCCCACACTAAACGGCAGCACGCCGATGCTCGTCACGAAGATAATCACGAACCCGTTGAGCAGCACCAGCGGAATGAGGCAGCAAAACGCCAAACCCAACCGCACCATTTCGGCGTTCATGCCGCCCACCTGCCGGATGAGCACCAGCCCCACGCCAAAGAACGCAGCATTTGCCAGCAGGTAGCCCACATAGGCGACGGACATTACCGCACCGTCGCGCAGTTTGCTTCCCCAGTCATCCCAGGGGGGCATGGGATGCGGCACCAGCAGGCGCACGTTGCGCACCAGTTCAATGTAGTAGCCCAGCAGCAGCGCCAGCCCGCCCAGCCCACCGAAAAACGGAATCAGCAGCAGCCAAAGCAACGGGGACGGTTGCACGCCGGGGATCACAGGCACGTCCATGCCCGGCGACAGTTCGGCAACATCCGTGAGCGCGGCGTTGAGTTCATCGGTGGGCAGCGCGGCGAGCACCCACATGGTGATGGGCACCATGGTGAGCACGGCAGTCGCCACGCTAACCCCCGCAATCGCGCTCAGCTTGGGCAGCCAGCGCGGGTCTTCCACGATAAATGAAAACGAACGCCCAAAGTCGATGCTCATGCGGTTTTTGCCCTTGTGCCTGCCAGCGATCAGCGCGTGTGTATTATCGCCTGTGCACCAGGGCGCGTCAATTTTTCGGGCGTTGTTGGCGGTGCCGTCCGCCGATATACTCTGCGAGCTTTGCAAACTGTGCGAACAGGACGACCCCCATGGTTGCGGATCACTCCCCGATTGCCCCTTCATCACAGCCCGGTGCGCCCGGCGCAGCGCCCACAGACGCCCTACCAACCGCGCAAGAACGCGCCCGTTTGCGCTGGGTGCGGTATGTGTGTGCAGCGGTGCTGGTCGCCGCTGCTGTTACTATTGGTGTGCTGCTGCTGCCCTTGCTGAACCCCAGCCCGCAAGTGCTGGCGGCAACGGCAGGTGATGCCAGCATTCAATTCCAGACCAACCGCACTGTTGCCGGAACAGATGGCTGCATCGAAGCGAGCTGGGATGTCGAGGGTGCACAGACGGTGTTGTTTGGCTGGTACTACACACCGCCGCAGGAGGTTACCGGGCGTGCCACCCAGCAGGTGTGCCCGCAGCACGATTCGTTCGTGCAGCTTGTGGCGGACCTGCCCGACGGCACCCGCGAGATTTACCAACTGACGACGATAATCTCTATTGCGCGGGGGGCACCGGGCTACCTGCTGGTGATGGCACTGCTGATCGGCAGTGCGGGTGTGCTGGCGCTGCGCCCGCAGTGGTTGGCGGCGCTGCGTGTGCCGCCTGCCGCACCAACCGGGCGTGGGCTGCCGCGCTGGGAGTGGGCGGTGCTGGCGGTGCTGCTGCTCGTCACATTTTTGGCGTATGTGCCCGCCCGCTACAACATCTACGGCGGAGACTTTGAGGGACACGGCTACTATTCGCATCGGCTTGCCAACGGAGAGGCGATTTCGTCGCCGCACTTTGTGCTGCAACTGTTCACCATTGCGACGGTTTGGCTAACGGGCGGGGATATGACCCAGCAGGAGCCGTTCTTCGCGGCGATGTTCTGGGTGAACCAGGGCGCGATGCTGGTGATGATGGCGCTCATCTACTTCTTTATGCGCTACTGGCTGGGCGCACCGGGTCACTGGCGCACGGCGGCGGTTTATGCGCTGCTGGCGGTGGCTGGCATGTGGATGGCACCGATCTTCTTCCCTACGCTGCTGCAACGTGACCTGTTCCTCGGCTACATCCCCACCAGCAACATGTTCCACAACCCCACCTACGCGCTCATGCGCCCGATGTCCCTGGCGGTGATGTGGATTGGCATCCGGCTGGTGCGCGGTGAGGTAGAGCGCCCGGTTTGGGTGGGGTTGGGTGCGGCTGGGTTAGCGGTGCTGTCGCTCATCACCAAGCCGAACCACACCATCATCTACGTGCCAGCGCTGGGGCTTGCCATCCTGTGGACGCTGCTGCGGCAGCGGCGCATCCAGTGGACAATGGTGGGCATTATCCTGGCGACGGTGCCCGTGCTGGCGATTCAGTTTAATGTGTTCTTCACCGCCGCTGAGGTAGAGTCGTTCACGCCCACCTCACGCGTTATCGTGCGCCCACTCGCCGTGATGCTTGCGCGGGAGAGCAGCCTTAGCCTCATCGCGGTCAAGTTTGTGCTGTCCAATCTGTTCCCGGTGGCGCTGTACGCGGCGTATTTCCGCCAGTCCCGGCAGAACGGGGCGCTGAACTTTGTGTGGGCGGCATACCTGGTAGCGCTGTTCTACGCCTTCATACTCGCGGAGGAAAACCGCTACTCCGACGGTAACTTTGTCTTCTCCGCGCAAATCGGCTTGGACATGGTGATGATTACGTCGATTGCGTGGTTTGCGCAGCTCACGCGGCAAACGTTGCCCGCGCGGGACTGGCGCTTTGTGGCAGTTGGCACGCTGCTGGCGTTACACGTCGCGGCGGGGCTCATCTGGCAGATTGTCAACCTCACGTCGGGCTATGGGTTCTTCTGGTGGGGCTATGACAGATTTTGATAGGCGCACCCAAACCGAGCCGTAACCGCACGATGCACATACCTTGTGTATAATGCGAGGCAGTGTGAAGTGCAAACGTAGGTCGCAATGGATGTAGGGAGGGATCTGTGCGTCGTATCTTTGTTTTGTTTGTCTTTTTGCTGGCAGTGCCGCTCGCCACGAGCGTCGTCATTGCCCAGGAATCGCCGCCCGCCGCCACGCCGAACGGTGTGCCTGTTGTGCCCCCGGCGGCAACTGCAACGCCACTGCTAGAACCGACCGTGCCCACATCCGCGCCGCAGCAGGTGACAGTCGAAGGTGTGTCCACCGCATCCCCGGTGGCGGATACTGCCGCTGCCACGCAACCGCCCGCTGCCCAGGCAACAACAGTGCCGCCCGCCGCAGCAGATGCCGCCGTGACCGCGCTGCCCGCCACACCGACCATCGCGCCACCGCCCGCCACCGATAGCATCTCCCTGGAGAGCACCAACGTTGACAGGGTGGCGCAAATCTTGCTGCCTGTGCGCAACGACATCGAAATCCTGGCGAACAATACGCTCGGTGCCGCCATCCGCCCGACCGGGTGGAACGGTGCTTTTGACGTGAACGACCCGCAAATGGCGCTCAAGGCGCGGCTGGACCTGGAACTGCTGGCGGATGAACTGGTGGGGGCACGCCCGGCAGGGTGGTTCGGTGTGGCGGCGACATCCGCCTATGCCACCGCCCGCGACATCCGGCATGACCTGGAACTGCTGGCAGATGCCGTGATTGCGCCCAGCGTGCGCCCGCCAAACTGGATGGGCGATAACCCGATTATGCGCTGTAGCCGCTCCACGCAGGCAATGGCGCTGCTGCTGGAAAGCCGTGGGCTATACACACCAACCGCGTCGCCGGGCAGCCCGACGTACTGCGCTGACCTGGATGCGGAAGTGAGCGTATTTGCGGAGGTTAACCTGCTGGATGGCACCATCTTTGCTGCGCCGCCGCGCGTTAGCGAGGAGGAAGCGGAGCAGGTAGAAAACCCGAATGTGCCCGTGTCGGTCATCACGCCGGGGGCGCTTGCCTACTACGACCGGGGCGCGTCTCAGCTTGCAGGTGCAATGCCACAGGGCATTCTGGTCACGCCAGTGGCACGCAGCTTTGCAGAGTTCTCTCGGATGACGTTGGTGCGCGGCGAGGGGTTTGAGGTATTCGTAGACTACCGAGATACCACGCTAGACCAGCGCACGTTTGAGGCGCTGGGAGACATTAACGCGCTGGATGTTAGCCCGTCTTGCGCTGTGGAGTGGTGTGTTCCTGCGGGCTGAGTGCTGCTTGCTCTGCTAACAGCCAGGCACACGCCTCGCCTGCATCTGCAAAGAACATCGCCTTCAGGTCAACGGGCGGCAGTGTCTTCAAAAGCCCCCGGATGGTTGCCGTTGGCATGGTGGCGCTGGTCACATAGGCGTGGCGGGTGGGCGTGACGGGGGCACCACTGTTGATCCACGCCTTCATGGACTTTGTCATGTGGGCGAAGGGCAGCAGCTCCCTTTGCGGCACAGAGATAATCATGAACACCGGGTAGCCGGCGCGGTACTGCTCTGCGTGAAAACGATTCCACGCTTTCATAGAGCTTTGGTTCACTTGCAGGAACGAAAAACGAACGATGTCCCCAGCAGTGCCTTCCAAATGATAGTCGCCTTCGCTTTTTACCGCGATTTCTTGCGATGCCATCGTTAATTTATCCTGGCTTTGCCCTTGTCACTTTACGGCTGCATTATGACACATCTGCACAAGAAATGTGATATTCCATTGGTGAACTGATGGGTTTTTTGCCTTTTTCTCTTAATGTGCTTATTGAGCGTTTAACGCCGGGCTAGCCCAGCCCCAAAATCAACTGTTCCATCTGCTTTTCCGCCTCCGTGATGGTGCGCTCACCCGCGCTGACCTCCCGGTCGATCTCCTCCAGGCGGTCTTGCGTCTCCTCTAGCTGCTTCAGCACACGGTCGCGCAGGTCTGCCTCTTTGCCCGTTTGCTTGAGTGCGCCCAGGTTCGCCCGCAGTTGTTCCTGCTTCTCGTAGATGTTGCCGCGCTCCCCTTTGATGGTCTTAACTTGTTTGCGCGTTTTGCTGATGAACTGAATTGTGCGCAGCAGTTCGTTCAGCGCCTGGAACGTCTCCTGGTCGAGGTAGCGCTGCTCCGCCCAGCGCTGCACTTGCATAAAGTCCAGGTTGCGCACGTTGTAGTTGTTGCGCGTGAGCTGCCGCGTGCTGACTGCAAACGTCTCGGTGGATTTGGCGGGCACGTCTACGCGCCAGCGCTTTTCGTTGAGTGTTTCGGCGTCGGGGTCGCGGGTATCCACCAGGTCTAGCGTGCCGATATTGCGCTCAACCGTGACGGTTTTGTCGGCGTCGGTGGTGTTCTCCAGCGTGTAGTCCACGGTAATGACGCGGTACTGCTGCTGAATGAGCACGCCGTCTTTGATGTCCAGTGCGTGGTGCTCAAAGCGGGAGTCTGCCGTTTCCTTTACGCGCACGCCCAGTTCAACCGCGTAGGGCAGGTACACTTCGTTATCCGTCTTGGTAAACGGCACGATTGCCTCGCCCTTGTAGTCGTTGTTTTCCACCAATGTCACCGGACCGCGTTCCAGGGTAAGCCCGGTGCTGTTAGAAAAGCGCAGCGCCGCCACCGGGTGCCCCGGCAGTTTGTTGTGGTTATACAGCAGTTCGCGCTCATACGCCACTTCTGCACCGATGATAGGCACCAGCGCACTTTCCCCACGCTTGACGGACACGGGCGTCGTCACGAAGTATTGGAACGTTTCGCCTGTTTCCTTGCCTTCCGCCTGCGCCTGTGTTGAGCGTGCCGCAGAGGAACGGTCGCGTAACATTTGAAGCTGAGCACCACTTGCACCCACAGATTCTAAGCGACTCATTGATGCCATTGACGCCATTGCCCTCGCTGATGAGCCACGTGCTTGCTGATCCATGTCCGCATCCATCAGATAGTCTGCGCTGGGGGAGGGCGGCGGTGCCTCCGCTGCGAACTCTACCGGACCCGTGACCCGCGCCTCGTCCTGTACGGTTTGCCGCTGCGGGATCTTCGAGGTGTACAGGTCGTAGATGAACGAGATGGGCTGCCCGGCAACCAGCGTCACCTGCACGTTGTCCAGGTCTTCCTCCAGCCGATTGTCAAACAGTCCCCAGCCTTGCAGAAGTGCTTTGCCGGTGTTCGCACCGTCATCGCTTTCTGCAACGACGCGGTAGCTCACGCGCCAGGTAGGGGACGGTGCCACGTAGCTCACCACGAGGTCGTGGTCGGCGTCGTTCAACCGGATGTTCACCACGCGGCGGTCGTCTTCGCTCATGGCGGTATCCAGGAAGTAGCGCAGGTCTTGGGCAGACTGCCCATCCTCGATAGTGAAGTTTTGCAGCGTTTCCAGCGGGAACACGCGCACCTCGCCCTCGGTGGATAGGATGCTGATGACCGTGTATTCGCCGCTTTCGTTGTTGTAGGGCGGCAGGTTCACGCCAATCACACGCCCGGCGATCGTATCCACACGTCCGGGCAGCGTTTCAAAGTTCATCACCACATGACGCCCGCGCAGGTCGCGCAGCAGGTCCTTCAGGCTGTTGTCGTTGCTCAGGTTGATGGACGTGCTGGCGAGGCGGTGGGCGCTGTCCATGGGCGTTTGGTAGTGCACGCCCAGCACTTGCCCCTCCGGTGCTTGGTCGAACACGGCAAGGCTCTTGAGCACGTCGTTTACTTCGTCCGCACGGAAAGCGAGTGAAACGCTTTCCCCGGTTAGCGTGCCGCCGCGCACAAAAAATCCTACGCCGTGCTTATACAGCACCATCTCGCGTACTGGCAGGTTCGTCATGTGGTTGTCCTCTCCCCGGTGTGTGGCTCGTGTGCGCTACTGCTGCACGGTCACGCGCTGGGCGTCGTCTTGCAAAAAGCTGTACAGGATCATGTTGATGAGGCTGATGATGATGGAGCCAGCAACCGCCCACCAGAACGTATCAATCACCAACGGGGAGATGGAGGCGGTTAGCAGCAGCAGCAGCCCATTGAGGACAAGCAGGAACAGCCCAAACGTCACCACGATGAACGGCAGCGACAGGATGGTGATGATCGGGCGGACGAGCGCGTTAATCAACCCGAACACGAGCGCAATGATAATCAACTGCACAAAACTATCTGGCACATGGATGCCGGGCAGGATATACGCCGTCAGGGAGATGGACAGCATGTTCACAACAAGATTGACCAGGAAACCGCGTGTGTTCACGGCGAGACTCCTCTCTTTTACATTTTTCATTTCGACGATGGTAGTTTAGCGCTAATGTGTTGAATTCGCATTAGCGCGTGGGTTTTCAGCGCAAGGGCGGCAAGGCAAAAGGATAGACATGCGGATACATCTGCGTGCACCCCGGCGCACATGCCACCAACCCACGGCTACGAGCCAATACCCCCTAGTCGCCAGCCACGTTAACCTGCAACCGCGTGCCATCTGGCACGGTGGACGGTTCATCCGCAGGCACACCCTCGCGCTGCGTAGATTGCAACCCCCACAGCATCCCCAGCAGCACAAACGTCAGCGGGCGCAGCGCCGCCGCCCCCCAAAACAGGAACTCAAACAGGATCATCAGCGCGAGTGCCAGCAGCGTCGCCGCCAGCAGCACCTGCACCCGATCTTGCGAGAACAGCCCACGCAGCGGCAGCAATAGCCCGGCGGTGTACAGCAGCCCACCGATAATGCCCAGCTCCGCCAGCACCACCACGTACACATTGTGCGCGGGCAGGTGGATGCCGTGGCGGTCTGGCGGCTCAAAGACGATGACGTTGTACAGGTTGCGCGACCCCACACCCAGCAGCGGGTGATCCTGGAAAACGGCGATGGTGTTGGGCACCCCTTCCATTAGCCGCCCAATGATGCCGTCTAAGCTGGCGGCAAGCTCGCGGTAGCGCTGCGCCAACGTGCCAATAACGGGGACTGCCGTGGGCGTAAACGCAATCACAGCGATGCCCAGCACCACCAGCGCCGCCAGCACACCGTACACCCACCGTGGCGGGCGGGCACTGTACAGCAGCGCGGGCACCATCACCGCCAGCGTAATTGCCAGTGGCATCCGGGCGACGGTGACGATTAGCCCGGCAAACACAACCGCCAGCGCCAACAGCAGCCCCAACACCACTCGGCGGCGCTCCCGCAGCATGAACACCGCCACAACCCCCATCATGAGCGCGAGAGCCATGTGCCCGGCGAGCACATTGGGATGGGTGGCGAGCGCATAGGGGCGGAAGTCCTGCGGACCCAAAGAGAACGGGTTTTGCGGGTCGAAGTAGCGCTCGCCAATGGCGTACAGCCCGACAGTGCCGCCGTTCACTGCCTGCGCAATGCCGATGAGTGCGTGCGGCACTGCCGCTAGCAGCACAATCGAACACAACACCGCCACCGCGCCCCGGCGCGCGGTCACAGCGATGACCAGCCCCATCGCAACCTCCAGCACTAGCAGGAAACCATAGTACAGCGCCGTCGGCGGTGCATACGCCCACAGCCCGCTTAGCAGCGCCAGCACTGCCAGCGCCACCCACAGCCAACCGCCCGCACAGGTCACGCGCAGCAGCCCCGCGCTGAGTGTTTTGTCGTAGGTTGGGTCAAAGGCAACGCGCAGCGCGGTCACAATCAGGAAGCCGACGATTGCCATGTGGGTGTAGGTGACGTTTTCCCGGATCGGCACACCCGTGACCTCGCAGTCATAGCTTTTAAGCGGGGGCGGGCGCTGCTCCAGGTGGGCGTGATGCACCACCAGCGGAAACGAGGTGTTGTCAAATGTCTCTAGAAGGATTTGCGCTTGCAGCGCGTTCCAGAAGAGCGTGCCTGTGGTGCCGCGCACGGTGTATGTGTGTATCGTGGCATCGGCTGGCAACTCGAACGGACAAGAAATGTCTTGGATCGGGTTGGTTGGGTCGGTCAGGCGCAGGCGGACCTCCTGCTCAACAGGGGTTGGGTTACTCAGTTGCACCTGCAAGGTATATGCCGTGAAGGGTGGCACTTCCATTTGCACAATCTGCATGAGTTCTGCAAAACCCTGCTCGGTATTGCGGCGGATGATGGCAGTTCCGTCTGCATAGCGCCCGGTGATGCTGCCGTTGAGCACCCATGGTTCGTTGCCCTCGTCAAATGCGCCGTCTTGCAGCAGGTTCGTGCCCGTGGGGACGGACGGCACTGCCCCGGGTGCGAGCAAAAACTGTACCGCGCTGCCCACCACCCCGGCTAACACCGCAATGGCGACCACAAACACCCATTGTAGTGTGCGCAATGTTGTACGGACGGATTGCATAGGCACCCTCTCTGTTGATCGTTGCCAACCCAAACACCCCCAGTATAGCGCAGCTAACCCGGCTTGCGTTACGTTGGTGGCTCGGCTACCATTGCCGCCGACATTATCATAGTGGCAATTGGGATGGGGATATGACGACCGAACACAACGAGGTACAGCACTTTCCAGAGTTTTTTGACCCGCACTTTAACCATTATTACTACCACATCAGCAACTTCACCATGCTGCCGTACTGGTCGTTCCTCAACCCTATCTTTGACCTGATCCAACCCACGTCGCTCATTGAAATCGGCGCTGCGCAAGGGCACATGACCCGCCTTTACGGGGAGTGGGCACGGCAGCACAACGCGGAGATGACGGTCATCGACATTGCGCCGCTGGACGACCTGAAGCGCACCCTGGCGGAAGAGCAGTTGCAGCATGTGGAACTGAAAGTGGGCGGCAGCCTGGATGTGCTCCCCACGGTGAGCGACAAAGACTGCTTCATCATCGACGGCGACCACAACTACTACACCGTCTCGAATGAGCTGCGCATCATCCACGAGCACAACAGCCCCCGGCTTATCGTGATGCACGACATGGGTTGGCCCTGGGCATACCGAGACAGCTACTACGATGTGCAGCGCATCCCTGAGGGCGAGCGGCAACCCGTCAACGAGAACCTGTACGACGGCATCGTGCCGACGATCCCCGGTGTGGTGCCACACTTTGGGCACACCAGCGCACTCAGCGGCTTTCACTTTGCCAGCACAGAGGGCGGTGCCAAGAACGGCGTGGTGACTGCGCTCAATGACTTCCTGGAAACGTACCCGCACTATGAGGTATTCAAAGTCGAGGGCTTTTTCGGCATTGGGGTGCTCGTCCGCAAGGACAGCCCTCACCTGGAGGGCGTGCGGGCAATCCTGGCACCGTATGTAAACAACCCCATGATCCGTGACCTGGAACGCGCCCGGCTGGAGATGTGGTTCCAGGCGATTCAATTTCACTTGCAACTGCAACCGCTGCTGAACTCGCGGGCGCTGCGCTGGGTGCTGCGCTGGCGTAAGGTGAAAGACCGCGTCTTGGGGCGTTAGTACGGTTCCTCCCCACGAAACAGGCAAAAAAATATCCCCTGGCCTCACACTGTCAGGGGATGATTTGTTTAGTTAGCTTGTGTGTTCAACGCGGCGCAGTCTCACCAACGCGGAAACCCGCCTACTGGTAGATAAACACCTGGATTGACGCGTCGCACGGCTCGCCTTCGTTCAGGGTCGCCTTGAACACACCCCGCCCTTCCAGGCGCGTTGCAGAAACCGGACGCACGAACAATTGCCCGTCCAATGATGGCTCATAGGCGGTGTAGTCACCGCCGCCCGTGAGCGAGAAGCTGTACGGACCGGCGGTAAAGCTAGAGCCGTTGCCCGCTACAGACACGTTCACTGTAGATGCATTTAGCCCAAATGCCGACGGCGGCACGGTGAGTACCTGCCCGGCACTGC
The DNA here is from genome assembly GCA_964451095.1 of uncultured Anaerolineaceae bacterium. Lineage (GTDB taxonomy): Bacteria > Chloroflexota > Anaerolineae > Aggregatilineales > Phototrophicaceae > DAOTTY01. Next base: position 26,811 of record CAYVGI010000028.1, on the reverse strand, counting down.
ATGTGATCGTCACCGCGTCACCATAGGTGAAGTTGTAAGTGCCGCTGGCGAAGATAGCACCGCCGCTGGGTGCAGGTGCCGCTGGCTGAGCGGGTTCTGCCGGGGCGGCAGCAGCCTGGGTGTCCTCGGTTGTGGTGTCTGCCGGGGCAGCGGCTTGAGTGTCCTCGGTTGTGGTGTCTGCCGGGGCCGCGGCTTGAGTGTCCTCGGTTGTGGTGTCTGCCGGGGCCGCGGCTTGGGCGTCTTCGGTGGTATCGTCTGCTGCTGACTCAATGACTGGGGGCGCTGCTGTGTCCGCAATGTCGCCGCAGTCGCCTGTTGTGGTCACATCGGCGCTGGCAACCCACAGTTCGAGCGCAGCGGTGTTTGGTGCGACCTCTTCCTTGTCCATCTGGAACCAACTGCTGCCGTCGTCTGCCTCGCCCAATGCCAGCGGCTCAAACTCACCCTCCGGCATGAATGTGATCACAGCGCGGTTGGTGCCCGGTCCGACGTGCAGGCGTGCCTGGTTGCTGGCAGCGCTGACGAGGCACGGCTCTGCCGCGAGCAGGTCAGCGTCATCTGCCGGGGCGATGCTCGCCAGGATAGCGCCTACGAGTGCGGTCTGCTCATCGCTGAACGCCTCGTCCTCAATGACTGCCGCGTTGACGAACACAAATGCCTCTGGCGCTTCTTCTGCTTCCGTTGTTTCATCTGTTTCGTCAGCGGCGGGGATGGCTAGCGGCGCGACGGCAAACAGCACAGCGTCTGCTACGGTGAACTGTGCAAACGCAAAGGGTTCATCTGCCTCTGGCAGTTCCAGTTCTACCGTTTCCATATCTTCCGCAGTTGCTGGCTCCTCAGGTTCCAGCACATCATTGACGACTGCCGTCAGCACGCTCTCTGACGTGGCATCGTCCAGTTCGAGTTCCAGCCGTGCCACAACATCTTCCCAGATGACAAGCTGAAGTGCGTCGTTGAACACGGTGGTTTGTTCTTGTTCTTCATCGTATTCAACCTCCCAGTCTTCCGGCAAGCTGACAGTGAACGCCTCCGTGAACAGCGGGACAGTTTGAGACAGTTCGGGTGCGTTGTCTGCTGTTTGGGCAAACACACCCGCCGACAGTGATAAGATAAACAGTGCAGCGAAAAGGGGCTTGATGGTCTTCATCAATAAATAGCTCCGCTCCTAAATTTACGATACGGAGATTGTAATATGCGTATATATAAATCCGCAAAATACCCCTAATTTTTGGGGAGTTTGTGGCAATTTTGTGGCGAAAGAGGAACGACTAAGGGGTGCGTTTGCCTTTTTGGGTCTCCATTGCCTGGTAATTACCCGGTTCGATGCCCAGGATAAACTCAAGCTCCTGCTTGAGGAACAGCCCGTCGCTTTCCCGGTTGAGGTTGCCCAGCACTTTGTGTGTTTCGCCCTTTTTGGTGTGGATTAGCAGGTCGTGCAGGTTTTTGCTGTTTATCTGTGAGCTGCTTTTTTCGATTGAGACGCGGGCAATGTCATAGGCATGGAATTTGCGCGGCGGGTGCATCAGCACCGGGGTGGTTATCACCTGCAAATCTGTGCCTTCGATGTACACGCGGGTTTCGTTCAGCAGCAGCGCTAGTGCATAGTAGCCAAACCCCACCCCTACCAGCAGGTGTAATGACACACACAGGGGGAATGGCTCTCCGGAAAAGACGGTTGCCCACAGCACCGCAACCATCGCGCCGTTCCAAAACAGCGCCGCACCGATGATCGTCCACGCGCCGGGGTAAATCCAGCGCCGCCGCAGTTCGATTGTGTCTCCGCGCTTGAACGTGCGTACTTGCGGCGACGGTCGGATCTCGTACAGGTCGTCGTGTGTCTCGTCGGTTAGCTTGCGTTTGGGCGGTTTTGCCATGGTTGCCTGGTTAATGGTCAGCTCTTTTTGGGTGGCACGCGGAGAGCGACGCGCCATATAGTATTTTTAGCATAAGATTGACCGACGCGAAAATGCCGCGCCCCTGACTGAGGAACGCGGCATCGTTGTCACGTTGCAATTTGCACAGGTCGTGCAAGCAGTTTACATGTCGTCGTCCATCATCATGCTGGGGAGAATCGCCAGCGATTCCGGCTTGGATGCTTCCAGCACAGCGCCGGGCGTGCTGTCGAACATACCCGTGTTGTCCAGCAGGTTCGGGAAGTACAGCACAGCGTCGTTTGCCTTCTCTGCCACGTATAGCCCGCTGCCGTCCCAGGCAACATCAACCGGGTTGCCCAGCATGGACTCCGGTCCGAGGATGTGGATGTCTGCCGGGGTGTTGCCGTTTGCTTCGCTCACGCTGGAAACCACATAGATGTGACCGTCGGTTGCGTCGTCAGCAGCGCCCACATCGGTTACGATGAGCGTGTCCAGGTCTTCAACATAGTGAATGCCGTGCAGGTTAATCGTCACCTTTTCGCCGTCTGCGTTGCTCGGTGCGATTACACGTGCCGGACCCGATACACCCAGGTCGCTGGAGAAGGACTCGTAAACCAGTACATCACCTGCGGTGCCTGCACCAAACAGGATGTCCGTGCTCTCGTCGTAGTAAACGTCCCAAACGCTGCCTTCGCCCACGTTGTCGATCACCATTGCTGGCTCCACATCGCCGCTAGCATCCAGCGGGAAGGCGACAATGCTGCCTGCACCGAAGTTGGCGACAACAGCAATCCCCAGGGATTCAATGACTTTGATGCCTTTTGGTGCCATCAGCCCGGTGTTGGGTCCGATGATGGGTGCCATCATGTCAACCATCATCATGTCGTCGTCCATCGCCATGTCGTCGTCCATCATTGCCTCTTCGGTGGACATCATCATGTCGTCGTCCATCGCCATGTCGTCGTCCATCATCATCATGTCCGTCAACCCGCTTAGCGCGGTAACGCCGCCTGCGCCGTCTGCTGCGTCAAACGTCACATAGGCAACACCGTCGCTGGTGAAGTCCATAGACTGTACACTGGTGACAGGATCGGCAAAATCTGCGAAGCTAGGTGCCATTGCGCTCAGGTCAGGCGTTAGGGTGATGATGGCGTCGTTTTCCAGGTCAGCAGGGTTCAGCGTTGCGAACAGGGTAACGTCCATCATGTCCATGTCCATGTCGTCCTGTGCGAATACGCCAACGACACTCAGGCACAATGCCAGGGCAGTTAGGATGGTGATTGTGGTTTTCCGCATGTTGGTTGTTGTCCTTTTAGGGTGTGGTTTGCAAAATATGAAACGTCGTTGTGCACAAACTTGGTTTCGAAAGGTCTTACGGGGCGAGCCTTGCCATCAGATTCTCTCTCTCATAAAGCGTTAATTTTTGGTTTGCCTGCCATGGTAGCGCTGCTGCTGCTGAGCACATGGCTGGGCACACGCGGTCTTACATTTGACGCCATCTGGTACGACGAGTGGCGCTCGCTGGTGTACATCGGCAAGGCGACCGTGAACGACACAGCACAGGTCAGTGGCACGCTGGGGCGCGTCGTGGCGGAGTCTGACGCGCTCAATCCGCCTGCATACTACTTCCTGCTGTCCATCTGGGGCGGCATCGTCGGCGCAGATGTGCCCGCACTGCGTTATTTTTCCGTGCTGTTGGGCGTGCTCGCAGTGGCAATGGTCTACCGGGTGGGCACCGATGTTGCCTCGCCGGGCGCGGGGCTGGCGGCGGCGGCAATCCTGGGCACATCGGCGCTGTTCAGCGTGTTCATGCACGAGATGCGTACCTACACGCTCGCGGTGCTCATCGTGGCGACGCACCTGTGGACGTACTGGCGCTGCAACCGCCCGAACACCACCCGCTGGGACTACATCGTGTTTACGCTGGTGATGGCGCTGGCGCTGCACACACACTACACAGCGGTGCTCATGCTGGGCGGCACGTTTGTCTATCATCTGGTGTTTGTGCGCCGGAAGTGGTTCCTGCTGGCGCTGTACATTGTGGCGGTGCTGCTGCTGATCCCCTGGGCGCTGGTGGTGATCAACTCCATCGCGCTGGACAGTGTGCAAGACCGTGACAGCACCGCAATGTCCACAGTAGAGATTGTGAGCACACTGGGGCGCGTGTTCAGCAACTCGCTCACATGGCTGCCGAATAGCCTGCTGTGGGTGCCCGCCGTGCCGCTGCTGCTGGCGCTGGGCAAAAATCGGCTGCTGTGGGTGCACGGGGCGGTGGGGCTGGCGGCGTACCTGCTGCTGAACCTGCTGGTACCGTTTGCGTGCTGTGTGCGCTACATGCTGGTGATGCTGCCGGGACTGGCGCTGCTGGCGGGCGTGGGGCTGGTGCGACTGCGCTGGCTGGGCGTGCTGGTGGTGGTAGTGTGGGCGGCAGCAGGGCTATACACCGCGCGTGACCTCACGTTTGCGCACAACGTGACCAATACCCCGCGCTGGCACTACCCCTGGCAGGAACTGTACGACCGCGTGACGCCCCAACTCCAGCAGGACGACACGGTGTTGGCGCTGCTGCCGGGCGGCATCAACCAGTGGACGCACGACGGGATAGGGGCGCACTTCTTCCCAGATGCAGACGCACAGGTCGTGATGACGTTCATCAGCGTGGGGCAGGCGCAAGCGCTCGCCGATGTGGCGAACAAAACCGCAGGCAGCGAGCGGGTGTGGGTGGCATCCAAAAGCAGTTGGCGTCCGCACTACCACGACGCGATCCTGGCGCAGCTAAACACACAGTTTGTGCTGTGCGGCACCGTGCAAGACGCCAACGACCTCACGCTGAGGCTGTACGCGGCAAACACTGCTAGCTGCACAGCGCCCCCAGGCGAATAACATTTGCAAAGGGTTTTCACCCTTTGAACCCATCTTCTCGGACGCACAGCGTCCGAAATGGCAAGTTTTTGTCCGCTTTTTGAAAAAAGCGGCGGGTTTGGGCAGCGCCCAAGCAAGCTATCTACAACTTTGCAATAGCCGTGCCCCCAACCCCGCAAGCGCTGATGGGAAAAGCAACATTAACAATCACGGTATATTCAACATTCACGCGGCGCACGAAACTTTGTGAAATGTGAAAAATTTCATAACAGGTGCTGGCGAAAACATTACAAAGCGTGTATATTAATTACGCAATATAGCGGCGCTGGCAGTTTTGGAGTGGAGTATGAACAAAATCAAGTTGCTGCTCGTAGAAGACGAGCATAACGTCAGTAAGCTGATCACCGATTACATGGAGCGTCACGACTACGAGGTGACGGCGGTCGAGGACGGACCGGAGGCAATCGAGCATGTACGTCAGGATGGCTTACCCCATATCGCCCTGGTAGACCTTGCCCTGCCCACCATGCACGGCTTTGAGGTCGCTACCAAGCTCAAGGCGATGGCGGATGTGCCCATCATCTTTGTGACCTCGTCCGACGATACCGAGACGATTGTACAGGGGCTGCGCAAATACGCAGAAGACTTCGTGGTCAAACCGTTTGAGCTGCGTGAGCTAGAAGCACGCATCCAGGTAGTGCTGGCGCGTATGCCCAGCCTGGACTACGCTAGCGAGCCAGTGGTTCACATTGACGACAGCCTAAGCATTGACTTCGCCCACAACCGTATCGTCATCAACGGCAAGTCCCACAGCCTCACCCCCACAGAGTCTATTTTGCTGCATGTGCTGCTGCGCAATGCCGGGCGCGTGGTGGAAAACCGGATGCTCATTGCCCGCGTGTGGCCCTCAGAGGAAGTGTACGAAGACACGCTGCGCGTGCACATGCACCGCCTGCGCCGTAAGCTGGAGGCAGACAGCCACCACCCGCACTACATCCGCACAGAGCGCGGCGTGGGCTACATGTTCACGGTGCGCCCGCCGGAGCCAGACGTCGAAGAGGCGTAATAACGCGCTATTCGTAACCAATTTGTAAAGGAACACAAGCACCCCCACTAAGTGGGGGTTTTGCGCTACCCATTCGCAGTTATGTGATGTAATGTAAGCGTACGGACGGCATAGCAACTCGAACAACTCGCAAAGAGGGCGACCCGGTGCGAACCCATAGTTCCCCCCAACAGCACGCACACACGGAACTGGCGAAACAATACGCCACAGAGCGCAACAAAACGCAAACCCTGCTCGCGCTGGCGCAGGCACCTACACCCCAGCAGATGGTCGAAGTCCTGGTTGATTACTTCATGGAGGCGGACATCCGCATTTGTTCCATGTGGCTTTGCGGACCGACCAAGCCGGAATATGCCTACACCCGCTCCGACTACATCGAACTCGCGGGCATTTGGGGGCAGGGGGTTAGCCCCGGTATGGGCATCGGCACGCGGGTGCGGGTGCCAAACAGCACCAGCATCCAATACCTGATGACCAAACAACCGCTCCACTCCGGTATGCTCTCGGCAAAGCAGGCGAACCAGGACGCCCTGCTCGCAACCCTGCGCAAAACATCCCCAACCGTGCATTGGCTCGTATTGCCGCTGTTTAATGGGCAGCGCTGCTGCGGACTGCTGTTTTTTGGGTTGGAGCGCAATGCGGCAAAACTTGTGCTAGGTCACCTGCAAGAACTGCTGCCGATTGCAAACCTGGCGGCGTCACAATATGTGCTGCAACAGGAGCAAATCACCAGCCGCTACGAGCGCATGGCGCTGCTGAATGCAGTAAAGGATGGCATCCTGCTTGCGCACGCTGCCCCCGGCGGCAGCACCGTGCTCATGGCAAACGAGCGCTTTCGCCGCTTGTTTAACTGTTACACGCCGCTGGCGGGTGTTTCGCTGGCACATCTGCTGGAGCATATGCAGGCACCGCCATCTGTTAAGCAGCGCCTGGGCGCGGCATGGTGCGGCATATCGCAAGATGCGATGACCGTCGAGCGTGGCAACTTTGAGATGGTGACACATGAGGGGCGACCCGTCGAGATTGCATGGTACGCTGCCCCCATGGTGAACACGGAGAGCGACGAGGTGTTTGCGCACCTGTTCATCTTCCACGATGCGACCTCAGAACACGCGGCTAAGCATGTACGCTCCGCGTTTTTGTCCCGCGTGTCCCACGAACTGCGCACGCCGCTTACGTCCATTAGCGGCTTTGCTGAGGTGATTTTGGACGACGACGACGAGATGCTGCCCGGCAGCACCCGCGAGTACATCGAGATCATCCACCAGAGCGCGGGCAAGCTGAAAACCCTGTTTACCGAACTCATCGAAATTACACGGGCAGAAGTCGGTCAAACGCCACTGCACTTGCGGCGGCTCTCCCTGGAAGACACCGTACAGTCTGTTGTGCGTACCTTTGCCAGCGCCGCTGCCCAACGCCAACAGTCGGTGCAGGTGACGCAAGCAGATGACCTGCCGCAGGTCTCCGCAGACGGTGAGCGCGTTGAGCGCGTGCTGCAAAGTCTGGTCGGCAATGCCGTTCAATACGCACCGGAGGGCGGCAACATCACGGTGAGCGTACAGGTGGCGGCAACGCTGGCAGACCTGCCCGCTGCTGCCCCTGCCGATGTGATGCTGCCCGCTGTGCTCGTCAGCGTGATAGACGATGGCGACGGCGTGCAAGCAGAGGATGCCGCCCATGTCTTCGAGCCGTTTTACCGCTCCAAAACCACCCTCGCCCGCCAAATCGAAGGCACCGGGCTGGGGTTGGCGTTCGCCCGCAGTGTTATGGAACTACACCGGGGCAATTTGTGGGTGCAGCCCGCAACCAAACAGGCACCCGGCGGGCGCTTCCACCTCACGTTACCCGTTGCAAACTAAGCGCATCTTCGTTAATCTTTGTTTAAGGATTGTTTCACGCCTTGCCCATCTTCATGGGTGTGCGTCACAATCATGAACAACGTAATTTTGGTTGTATGCAGAGAGAACAGGAACTACGAATGGCTAAAGTAGCAATCAACGGTCTCGGTCGTATTGGGCGTGTCGCGCTTAAGCTGGTGATGGAGACACCAGAACTCGAACTCGTAGGCGTTAACGATATTGCAGATGCAGAAAACATCGCGTACCTCATCAAGTACGATACCGTGTACGGCAAGTACGCACACGACGTGAAGGCAGCAGACGGCAAGCTGCACATCGGTGACGTTGCGGTGCCGTACCACAGCGAGCGCGACCCGGCAAACCTGCCGTGGAAGGACAGTGGCGTTGACATTGTGTTTGAGTGCACGGGCTTCTTCACCAAGACGGAAGAGGCGGGCAAGCACATCGAAGCGGGCGCTAAGTACGTGATCGTCTCCGGTCCGACCAAGAGCGAAGACATGCCGACGGTCGTGCACGGCGTCAACAGCGAGAACGGCAGCAGCAACATCATCTCCTGCGCAAGCTGCACCACCAACAACGTCGGTCCGGTTATGGAAATCCTGAACCGTCACTTCGGCGTAGAAAATGCGCTGATGACCACCATCCACGCCTACACCTCTACGCAGGCAATCGTGGACTCGCCGATTAAGAAGGACTTCCGCCGTGGGCGTGCGGGTGCGGCAAACTTCGTGCCCACCTCTACCGGTGCGGCAATCGCGGTCACCAAGGCACTGCCGGAACTTGAGGGCAAGTTCGACGGTGTGGCAGTGCGCGGTCCCATCCCCGTCGGTTCCCTCTCGGACATCACGCTGGTGCTGGGCAAGGAAACCTCGGTTGAGGAGATCAACCAGACGCTGACGACCGAGGCAGACAGCGACCGCTACAAGGGCATTTTCGGTGTGACCAACGAGCCGCTGGTCTCCTCAGACATCATCGGGCTGAGCCACGCCTCCCTGGCAGACCTCTCCATGACCAAGGTGATTGGCAACCTGGTGAAGGTGATGACCTGGTACGACAACGAGTGGAGCTACACCTCCCAGATGATCCGCAAGGCGGTAACGCTGGCAACCGAATCCGAGAAGATCCCCAGCTAAGCGCACTTCCACCGTAAATTCCCGCCGGGGCAGCGTATTTCAGTAGATCACGAAAATGCTTTGCCCCCATCCCTAGCCCTTCCCCCGTAAACATGGGAAGGGAACATTGCAGGTCACGAAGGTTCATTTTAGCCCCCTCTCTGCTTGCGGAGAGGGGGTTGGGGGTGAGGTTTTTACTGTATTTCGCTGTCCCGGTATGGCGTATCCCCGCTCATTACGCTATAATCTGATGCTCAAGGCTTAACGATCCGCTCTAGAACGTCCATATTCAGTGCTCCCTGCACGTGGTCTGCCAGCAAGCTAAACCGCCCACTCAGTGTCTGGCGTTTTTGATTTCCCGCACCGTGCGAGCCCCACCCAAGAGACCGCAGCCACGCCCACCGCAGCACATCGTTCTCAAAAAGCCCATGCAAATAGCACCCCCACACGCGCCCGTTTGTGCTTGTTGCGCTGCTGCCAGACGCCAACCATGCGTTTTGCACCGTCGTCTGCCCTATGTGGATTTCGTAGCCGTGCAGCGTGTGCCCTGCCAGGTCGTGCAGCCAGCCTGCCCCGCCAATTGCCTGCACCTGCGTTTGCTGCGTGGACTTCTCCGCAATGAAGGTGGTTTCCACGTCTAGCAGCCCCAGCCCGGCAACCGCACCCATGTCAGATTCTACGCGGTGTGGGTCGGCAACGCGGGTGCCCAGCATTTGGTAGCCGCCGCATATGCCCACCACCGGCACGCCCTGTGCTGCTAGTGCACACACGCGCCCGGCAAGCCCGCTTGCTTGCAGCCAGGCTAGGTCCGCGATGGTGCTCTTGGTTCCCGGCAAAATGACCGCCGACGGGCTACCCAGCGCGTTCGCGTCTGCCACGTAGCGCACACCCACGCCCGGTTCCGCCGTCAGCGGGTCAAAGTCGTCGAAGTTGGCAATGCGTGGCAGCCGGATCACGGCAATATCCACGCTAGCGGCGGGCGGGGCAGGGGCGGCGTCCTCCACTGCTACCGCGTCTTCCTCCGGGATGCCGTGCGCGGGCAGGTAGGGCACCACGCCCAGCACCGGCACACCGCCGCGCTCCTCTAGCATGGCAATGCCATCTGTGAACAGCGTTGGGTCACCCCGGAACTTGTTCACCACCAAACCACGCACAAGCTGGCGCTCGTCGTCGTCCATCAGCAGCAGCGTGCCCAGCAACTGCGCAAAGATGCCCCCCCGGTCAATATCGCCCACCAGCAGCACGGGCGACTGCGCATACCGCGCCACTGCCATGTTCACGATGTCCCCGCGCTTGAGGTTGAGTTCTACCGGGCTGCCCGCGCCTTCGATGATGACCAGTTCGTAGTCGGCACGCAGTGCGTCTAGCGCGGCGGTGACGTGTGCCCACAGTTCGCGCTTGCGCGTGTAGTAGTCGCGGGCGGCGAAGGTCTGCCATACGCGCCCGTTGACGATAACCTGGCTGCGGGCGTCTGCCTCCGGCTTTAGCAACACCGGGTTCATCTGCACGGTGGGGGCAACCCCCGCCGCGAGCGCCTGCGTGTACTGCGCCCGCCCGATCTCACCGCCATCTGTGCAGACTGCCGCGTTGTTGCTCATGTTCTGTGCTTTAAACGGCGCAACGCGCACACCGCGCCGCGCAAACATGTGGCACAGCGCGGTGACGAGCAGGCTTTTGCCCGCAGAGGACATGCTGCCCTGGATCATCAGTGTTCTGGCGGGTTGGGTCATGGTGTGTTGCTTTCGTGGCACATTAGGCGATAATTAATGGCAAGCGCACCGCGTGGCGGTATTGTATGCAGGATAGCACGTCTTGCTGTGGGACATCATCGCTAATGTAACGCCAGGAAGAGAAAAAAGTTAGGCGTCCCCGGGTGGATGGTTTCGGGTGGTGAGATTCACTGAAGGGGATGGGCATAGAAGTGGATGCCCTGGAACACCTAACTGCCTGTAGTATGGCATAAGTGTGTGTGCCGCTCTGTAAGGCACCTCACCAAGCGGCAGTGGTTTTTTGGGTACAACACACAAACCAACTCTGTGGGGGCGTGCAAACGGCAACCAACACGCGCCATCCATATGAGATTCTGACGCACATCTAACGCAAGTCATCATGTGCTGCGCGTAACAAGCGCAGCCCGGTTAGCGTCTAACCGTTAGAGAATCATCAGTCGAGAGCAGGATGACCACCATGCGACGTGTATTTGATCGTTACGAGTACGACCACGGCAACATCATCGGGCGTGGCGGCATGGGCACTGTATACAAAGGCGTGGACCTCGAAACGTCCTTGCCCGTTGCCATCAAATATCTTGACCCGCTCATTGTGCAAAGCAACCCCTCCATGGTGGAGCGCTTCCACCGTGAGGGCGAAGCGCTGCGTGACCTGAACCACCCTAACATCGTGAAAATGCTGGGCGCGGGGCAGTGTGAGAACGAACACTACATAGTGATGGAGTACGTGAGCGGTGGCAGCCTACGCGATGTGCTGGACAAGCAGCCCAAGCTCATTGTGCAGCGTGCGCTGTACATCGCGCTGGACTTGGCAGACGCGCTAACCCGTGCCCACCGGCTAGATATTTTGCACCGTGATATTAAGCCCGCGAACGTGCTGGTTGCCGAGGACGGCACCCCCCGCCTGACGGACTTCGGTGTGGCGCGGGTGGGCGCTGCCAGCAACATGACCGCCGAGGGGTCGCTGGTGGGCACGCTGGCGTACCTCAGCCCGGAATCACTCACAGGGCAGCCCATTGACGAGCGCCACGACATCTGGGCGTTTGGCGTGCTGCTGTTCGAGATGCTCGCCGGGCACCGCCCCTACCAGCACGAATCGGTCGCGCCGCTCATCTCTGCGATTACCATGCAGCCCCTACCCGACCTGGAGGAAATCCGCCCGGAGCTGCCCATTTCCATTGTTGACCTCATCTACCGAATGCTGGAAAAAGACCCGAACAGCCGCATCCGCAGCGTGCGCACGGTTGGCGCGGAACTCGAAGCGATTATCCAGGGCGCAGCAGAGCACCCGCTGGGCGTGGCGACATCGCAGGCACGCTTTGGCAGCACCAGCCTGCCAACGCCTCTCCCCGGCATGACGCTGGAAACCGATGCCGTCCGCGCAGCTACCCCCAAGCTATATAACTTCCCGGCGGAAACCACGCCGTTCGTCGGGCGAGAGCGTGAACTGACCGACCTTGTTGCCCTGATTGACGACCCCTCCCGCCGCTTGCTCACCCTGGTAGGACCAGGCGGCACGGGTAAGACGCGGCTGGCAATGGCGCTGGGCGAACGTGTGCTTGATCGCTTCCCGGATGGCATTTACTTTGTACCACTGGAGGGCGTGGACGACGCATCGCATGTGTCCGCTAAGATTGCCGAGACGCTTGGGTTGGAAATGGGCGGCAGTGCACCCCCGATGGAACAGGTGAAGGCGTTCCTACGGGAGAAGCAAGCACTGCTGCTGCTGGATAACCTGGAACAGTTGGTAAGCGGTGCCCAGCAGCTTGCCGAGGGCATGGACATGATGCCGCACATCACGGTTGTGGCAACCTCGCGTGAGCGGCTACGCCTGCGTGGGGAACAGGTCTACGAGGTGGACAGTATGCAGATCCCGCCGCTAGACCTGACCGACGTTGAGGACTTGTGTGCCTACCCGTCGATGCAGTTGTTTGTAAACAACGCCAAGCGCAACGCCCCGGACTTCGACCTGACGCCGGAGAACGCCCCGGATGTGAACCGCATCATCAATCTGGTGCAGGGGATGCCGCTGGGCATCGAACTGGCGGCGGGCTGGCTGGAAATTTTGCCCGTCAACGAAATCGTGACCGAGATCGAGCAAAGCCTGGACTTTTTGGAGACCGACCTGCGCGACGTGCCGGAGCGCCACCGCAGCCTGCGTGCTGTGTTTGACCACTCCTGGAACCTGATGAGCAGCGAAGAGCAGGACGCCTTTATGAAGCTGTCGCTGTTCCGGGACGGCTTCGACCGCGCCGCCGCGTTGGAGGTCACAGGGACATCCCTGCGCACACTGACGGTGTTGGGCAACAAATCGCTGGTGTTCCGTGCACCGGACGGGCGCTTTAGTGTGCCTAAATTGCTACGACAGTACGCAGAGGAGCAGTTCTTTGCTCACTGTAACAACGGCGCAGATGTGCTGCAAAAGTACGTTTATTTTTACGCAAAGTACGCCGACAGCATCAGCGAGATTTTCACCACGCCGCGCGAGCACAGCGCAGCAGAGGCGTTTGAAAAAGAGGGTGAGAACATCCGCCATGCCTGGAAGCTGGCACTAAAGCATAACCACATAGGTGCGCTGGACTTGATGATGCGGGGGTTGTACGAGTTTGTCATGTCCCGCAGTATGTTCCTGGAAGGACTTATATTATTCGATGAACTGATAACCACCCTGCAAGCGCGTGGCATGGCGCACACAGAGACCTACTGGCGGGGGCGCGTGCTGCAATCCACCATTATGGGGCGGCGTGGGGACTACAAAAATGCGGAGGCAATCGCCGCACAAACGGTGGAGCACTTCAAGGACACCGACGATACCTTCTACTATGCCTACGCGTTCAACAGCCACGCCTATTCGCTGATGATGCTAGGCAATCACGACCTTGCCCGTACCCAATCGCAGCGTAACGTGGAAATCACAGAGCCGGGGACATTCGCCTACGCGATGGCGTGTGGCAACCTGGGCTACATTGAGTTCCTGGCGGGCAACCTGGAAACCGCGAAGGAAATCTACGAAAAGCTTATTAACAGCACCTACACCCGCGACAGTTCCCCCACCGGCTACGCCTTTGCCAGCAACAACCTGGGCGAAATCTTCCAGGCAATTGGCAAATACGACCGGGCGCAGCAGCAGTACGAAATCGCCTATCAGGTCTTCAAAGAAATTAACCAGCGGCGTGGCATGGCATTCACCACCAACAACCTGGCGGGCATTTACCAGTTGCAAGGCAACATGGAACGCGCCAAGGAACTGTACGACAAGGCACACCGCCTAAACCGCGAAACGGGCGACCAGGCGGGCATTGGTCACAGCCTGAGTGCGCTGGGCAACATCGCCTTCTACTATGAGCAACGCTTTGAGGCGGCGTTGGGTTACTACCGAGAGGCAATGCAACTGCGCAAGGAAATTGGCGACCGGGCAGGCTACGGGCGCAGCGCAGCAGAAGTCGGTATGACGCTGTACATGCTGGGGCGCATTGTGGAGGCACGCCCGTACTTCGAAGATGCGCTGGAAATCGGCGAGGCGCTGAACGACAGTGTGGTGCTCGGTTTGGCGAACATCGGCATGGGCGGCGTGAACCTGTACGCGGGGCGCGGGGATGTCGCGCTGGGCTACTTCCAAAAGGCGCTGGCAACCGCCCAGCAAGGCGAATTCCAGTCGGAGACGATGTTCACTGTGGCGGCAACTGCCGTCATCTTCGCAGAGCGTGACATCAACGAGCACGCTGCGCAGCTCATCGGCTTCGTGGACAAACACAGCGACGCGGTGGACGCACGCTTTACCAAGCCGCTGCTGGAAAACCTGAAGTACGCGCTGCGCAACAAAATGGGTGCCAGCTACACCACCGCCTATGAGCGTGGGCAGTCGCTTGGCATCGAGAACGTGATGGACATCGTTGCGAATGCCTAACGTGCCGGGGACTGTGCGCCAGTACAGTCCCCGACACACATATCCCCCACACCTGGCAAATACCCGCTTGCATAACTTGTTAACCTGTTATTAAATGCACGCGCCTGCAATCATGTTGCCGGATGCCACACCCAATACCCAAAGCATTTTAATGTTAGGACGAATATGCCTGCTTTAGCTGATCTCCCTGTTCTTGTGCCGCTGCTGAGCTTTGTGCTGGTGGCGATTGCGTCCAAGCAAATCGGCAAGCTGTTCTCGAAGTGGGGCTTACCCTACATTACGGGCTATCTGCTCACCGGGATGCTTGCCGGTCCGTTTCTGCTCGGCATGATGGCAAGCGGCTCTACGGAGGAGCTGCGCTTTATTGACGAGCTATCGTTGGCAGTAATCGCGTTTGTGGCGGGCAGCGAACTGTACCTGAAGGAACTGCGCAGCCGCCTGCGCAGCATTCTGCTGAACACAACGGGCATTGTCGTCGCCGCACTGATTTTGATCGGGCTGGCGGTGTTCCTGGTGTCCGGTTTTGTGTCGTTTGCTGCGGACTTTGACATCGAGCGGCGGATAGCGATGGCGCTGTTGGGTGCAACCGTGCTGCTGGCGCTCTCCCCGGCGTCCACCATTGCAGTGATCCAGGAGGTGCGTGCCAAGGGTCCGTTCAGCAAAACGGTGCTCAGCATCACGGTGGTAATGGACGTGGTGATTATCGTGCTGTTCGCGGTGAGCACGGCGTTTGCGGGCACACTGATCGAGGGCACGGCAGTCGGCGGCACATTTGTGCTGCTGCTGGTTGTGGATGTGCTGCTGGCGGTGCTCATCGGTGTGGTGCTGGGGCTGCTGCTGTCGTTCATCCTGGGCACCCGCCTGCCAGAACTGGTCAAGACGGGGCTGATATTGGGTGTGGGCATGGCGTTGTTTGCAGCGTCGTTTTGGGTAGACGAGTTGAAGCTGGGCATTCACCTGGAGCCGCTGCTTTCCGCGATGATTGCGGGCTTTTGGGTGACGAACTTTACGCGCTTCCGTGATGAGTTCGAGGAAATCTTGCACGACGTGTCCCCGTTTGTGTACGTGGCGTTTTTCACGCTCACGGGTGTGGCGCTCAAGCTGGATATTCTGCTGGCGACGATTGGCGTGGCGGCGCTGCTGTTCTTGGTACGCATCGCGTCGATTTTCGTCGGCTCCTACATCGGCGGCACCCTCGCCGGGGAGCCGCAGCAGTTCCGGCGGCTGGCGTGGGCAGGGCTAATCACCCAGGCGGGCATTGCGCTGGGCTTGGCGCGTGAGGTCGCCGTGGAGTTCCCGAACACGTTAGGCGATGCCTTCGCCACCATGATTATCGCTGTGGTTGTGCTCAACGAGATCTTCGGACCGATGCTGCTCAAGTTTGCGCTGCGCCGCAGCGGGGAAGCACATGAACCGGGCACACACGCCCCGGACGAAGAGCGCAACGCGGTCATCCTCGGTGTGGAGGGGCAGTCGGTGGCGTTGGCACGGCAGCTACTCGCCAATAACTGGCAGGTCACACTGGCAGATACCGACAGCGAGCGGGTTGCGTATGCGGGCAACGGCAACGGTGACCTACGGGCGCACTACATCACGGATGTGAACGACGACTGCATGGCGGAACTGCTGTCCAGCAGCACAGACGCGCTGGTGGCAATGCTGGAAAATGACGCGGATAACCTGCACGCCTGTGAAATCGCCCTGGAGCGCTACGGCATCAAGCGGCTGGTGGCACGCCCTAATGACCTTTCGCACGCGGGGCAATATGACGAACTGGGCGTGCAAACGGTGGACACCGCCTCCGCAATGGTGAACCTGCTGGATCAGTTCGTGCGGTCACCGCAGTCGGCGTCGCTGCTGCTGCACAAAGACCCCCAATACGACATCGTGCAGGTCACAGTCACAGACAAAGACGTGGACGGTGTGCTGCTGCGTGACCTGCGCCTGCCCAGCGATGTGCTGGTGCTAGAAATCACCCGTGGTGCGCAGACGATTGTGCCCAACGGTCACACGGCTATCCGCCGCCAGGACGATGTAACGCTCGTCGGCAGACCAGAAAGCCTGAAGCAGGTCTCCCTGCGCCTGGGCTTTTAGCCGAAGCGCCGCCCCACGTCTAGCCGCTGGGCAAACACCAGCTCAACTTGCTCCAACGTCATGCCTTCCGGGTCGATAATGATCGGGTCAAGGTAGGCGTTGGGGTACTGCTCTCGGATGAACGTCTCTGCCTCGAAGCGGCGCACCCGGTCGACAATCAGCGTAATGGCGAGGCTTTTCTCCCACGGCATCATGTCGAAGAAATCGGTTTCCTTGGTCACAATGGGGCGGAAGCGATCCCAATAGTCGCGTGCTGTCTCAAAAAACCAGTCGGTAGAGAGGCTATCGTCCAGCACCACCATGTGGAAGTCCGCCTGCCCGTGGATGGGACCCGGTCCGCGCAGCGGGAAGCCGCCGTCGGGGATTAGCCCCGGCGGGATGTACGTGCTGCCGTCGAACATCACATTCATGTCTGGTACGTACTTGATGAGCGGTGGCTCCTGTGCCAGCCGATTGAGCGTGCGCTGTGCGTTGGCGAGGTAGGCGTCTTCTTTCCATAGGCACACGCCAAAGAACCACGCGGGCGAGAAATTCACGATCCAATCAAACATGGCGACGGTTGCCTCCGCCATGCTGCTGCGCGTATACGCGGGGAAGCGCCTGTCCTGCGCGTATGCTTGCCCCTCCGGCGGGATCTCCCAGATGCCGCCCTCCGTGCCGACGACGGGGATTGCCTGCGTGCCGAACAGGTCGCGGCAGCGCTCATTGAACATGCGCCCCATGGCAATCAGCCCGTTGGGGTCGCCTAACGGCGTCAGGTCTGTGCCGCCGTACACCGTACGCCCGGGGTCTAAGCTCTGGGAAACCGGGTCGTAGGGGTATTCAAAGTGCCAGCCGGGTTCGCGTGCCCGCTGCGCAGACGGCTGCCGCATGGAAAGCGGTCCGCCGCCGGGCACTTCCTGGTAAAAGTGGTTGAGAATGTACGGGTGGGTGGCACAGTACGCGCCGCCGCGCAGCACATTACGGAAGCGCTCGTAGTGCACTTCCGCCGCGTAGTTCAGCATGGCGTCCATCCAGCGCACAGCAGACGAATCCTGCCGGGCAGATTCCGCCAGGGCGATAAAGCCGGGGTAGCCGCCAAGCTGCTCGATAATGAACTCCGCCCAGTCCAGCCAGTGATCCACCAACCGCGCAATCTGGTCTTCGCGCCGCCAGTCCGGGTCAATGCCGGGCCACTCTACCGGGAGGTTCGGCTCGTTGTAGAACTCGAACCACTTGGCACCCCGGTTGGCAAACTCAATGTAGTTGCCCCGGCTGCCCGCGTCCATCGGTCGGTCACCAATCGGACCGAGATAAATACGCACAATCGGCGTGATGCCCGCCCGCTGGAATGTGTCGATGAGCGGTAGGTGGTCGCTGCCCAGCGTCACCAGCTTCACCCAGCCCATGCCCGTGCGCTGGTACATGGGCACGTCTACCGGGCGGTACAGGTTGTCGTTGTGCATCCCGCGCGGATTGCGCGACCATTCGTAGTCGGAAAGCAGCATGGGTTAGTTGCCTCCTTCGCTATCGCCAACAATGGCACCCGGCGTCGGAGACACGACAACCGAGTCTTCCCCGTCAATAAACGGCGTGGGCGAGGGCGTCATGGTGATAAAGCCCATCGGCGAGAGCGGCTCTGTGGCGGTGGGGTTTGCTGCCTGCGCCTCCCCGCCGACGACGGCACCCGGTGTCGGCAGGATGGGGTTGCGCAGGGAGGGGGTCTCCGTCGGCACAAGCGGCACGCCAAACGGTTGGTTATTGGCGGCGCGGTTGTTCAGCGCGAGTGCTGCCTCGGTCTCGGTATCGTAGACGAGCGCGTCCAGGAAAGCGTTTTCGCGTGCCTGCGCCACCTGTGCGGCAAGCGTGCGGAACGCATCTCGCCGGGTGAGCAGCGAGACGGCAATGGTGTACGTGTCCGGCACGATCTTGATGAGTTCGGCGTCTGTGACGATGGTGGGACCGAAGGCATTGAAGTATTCGCGTGCTGCCTCGAACACCCAGCCTGGCTCGATGTTCGGTGCAATGAATAGAAAGTGATAGTCCGGTAGTGTGTCTGGTGAGATTTGTAATAGCATAACCCGCATTATAGGGGAAACGTGGCGTGTGCAAAGCGGTGTTTCGGTTAGGGTATTTTAATGCCGCGTCAATGCAGGGGGGCTACGACCCTTGCCGCCGCGCCCGGATGATGACAATGGGCACGACCACGATGACCGCCGCCAAGCCGACCAACACAAAGCATAGGGTTTGCGCCAGTGGCACAGATGTGGGTTGCGCGACCGCTGTTGCCGGAATCGGTTGCAGTGTGAGGACAACAACCGATGGCACGATGGCGACGGCGGGTTCTTCCGTTTCGCTTCCGCGCACGTCCGCGTCCGGTTCCGCCGTGACCTCGGCAGGGACTTCACTTGCCGGGGTGGTCGGCAGTGGGATGGTGGCGGTAGCGACAATGACGGTCGGTGGGGGCGGGGTTTGGGATGCGGTGGGCGCGGCGGCGACCTGCGTGGGGACTGACGGGGCAGTAACGGGTGTCCTGGGGGCGGTGCTGATGGTGATCCGCGCAGATTGGGTTGCGATGCTGCCGTCGTCCATAGACAGGGCACGCATTTGCATTGCGGTCGGGTCGGTTCCGGTGCGAACGGACACGTCAGCGATGCTCACGCGCACGTCAGCGATACCCGCGTCACATGTGGCGTCCAGCACCACGCTAAAGTACACACCGTCGCCAGTGCCCGATGTGTCATCCCCGTCGATGTTGACGGCAGCGAGCCGCGTGGCATTTTCGGTCTGTTCATCAAGCACGGTGTAGCTGGCGTCTTCGCTGTCCAGGGGCAGCAGTGTGCCGCCCTCGCGTGACGCGATCACAAGGCATTGCCCGTCCGTTTCGATGCCGACATCTGCGCCGACGACCCCGGTAACGTTACGAATCCACACGGCTACCGTCACACTGTCGCCGGGGCGAACGGTTGTCGCCCCCGGTACGATCTCGACCACGGGCATTTGCTGGTAGGCGGGCAGCGCTGCCACCACGAGCGCGGTCAACATCCACAACACCTGCTGCATGGGCGGTATCCCCTCCGCTGGCTGTGCTGGCTACCCTAGCCCCGTGGTTGGATGACCGAGAGCGTTTCTTCGACTATGCCGGATTATGCCGGATTCGCTGTCTGTGTCAAAACAGGCACCCGTCCGCAGGTCGTAGTTGCGCCCAACCGATACCAGATCCAGCACGTTAACCGCGTTGTCCCCGTTTACGTCCACCTCAAAATCGCTCACGTTTTCAACCGTGTCCATCGCTAACCCGATGAGGCTGGCGTCGTGGATGTCAATTTTGCCGTCGTCGTTCACATCGCCGGCTGGCAGCGTAATTTTGTTAAGTTGGGTCGCGCTTTGCGTCAGTGGCACCTGCTGGGTGCACGCCAGGTGACCGTTAATGTTGGCGGTCAGGTCTAGCACGGTGCCCACGGGAACCGGGAACACATCGGCAGCGTCCAGCATAAGCGTGTTGTTCGCGGAGGTGGCACCGCTGCCGTGCCCAAAGATGGTCGCGCCGATTTGAATGCGCGGGTTCAGGCGCTCAAGCTGCACGGTTTCCAGCTCAGAAGACAGTTGCCCGGTCACGCTCAGCTTATCCTTGATGGCGACAACGCCGTTATGCCGGGGTGCCAGTACCCCTTCAATTGCCGTGGACTGCCTATCGCTCAAGATCAGGTCGTCCAGGCTAATCGTGATTTCCGTGTTGGCGGTCAGCCCGGTATCGGTCTCAAAGGCGACTGACCCCAGCGTGAATGTGCCCGTTTGCTCGTTGGCGTCCCCCTTGCGAGAAACCGCGTATAACGACAGTGAGTTCGGGATGTCGGTCTCGGTTTTGCCCTGCAAGATCGCCGCGTCGGTTTGCGTTACAAAGCTGCCGGGCGTGAATTGGTCAGACAGGGGGCGCAGCAGCGCGTCCGTCCAGGAGATGCCAAACTGGAAGCCGAAGACGCGCTGGGTTGGCTGCAAGTTGTTGCACACCACTGTTGCTGTAAACCGCTCGCCCTCGAAAATCTCGCTGGGTGCCAACACAAAGCAGCCAGTAACGTTGCCCGGCTCCCGGAACACATCCACGCGGTGGTTCATGGTATCGGTCAGGTAGATGGTGCCATCCAGCGCGAGCGCCATGCCGCTGAACTGGCGGCGATTGTTATCGGTTGGCGCTGCGGCAAGGAACAGCCCATCGGCGTTGAACACCTGAAACCGCGTGTCGTCGGCAACGTAGATGTCGCCGCTGGCGTCCGTTTCAATCCCCAGCGGGTTGATTAGCTCGCCGGGTTGCTGCCCCGCCACCCCAAATGTGCGAATAAATTGACCGTCGGCGTCGAATATCTGAATGCGGTTGTTGCCGCTGTCCGCGACGATGACATCGCCGTTCAAGCTCACATCAAGCCCGCCGGGGCTGTTGAACTGACCGTTTTCGCTGCCCAGCACACCAAACTGCCCTATGTAGCTGCCGTCGTTGGCAAACATCTGCACGCGGTGGTTGAGTGTGTCCGCCACATAGATGCGATCTTCGGCGCTGAGGGCGATAGCGCCGGGGCGGTTGAACGCGCCGTTGGTGGTGCCAGTCGCCCCGAACGCCCCCAGCCGTATGCCGTTTACGTCGAAGATTTGCACCCGGTTGTTGCCCGTATCGGCAACGTAGATGTTGCCGTTGGAGTCTATCGCGACATCGCGGGGGGCATCAAATTGGCTCGGTCCGGTGCCGGGCGTGCCAAACTCGCGGATGAACGTACCGGATGGCTCGAAGATTTGCACGCGGTTGTTGGCGGTATCTGCCACGATCACGCGCCCGGCAACATTGACAGCGATGCCCGTCGGTCCGTTGAACGCGCCTGCTTTTGTGCCGAAATAACCAAACGTTCTGTCAAACGAAATCGGGATGTTTGCATCTGCCACCCGCACACCTAATAGAACAGCACTGGCGCAGGCAAACGCGAGAAGTAGTGACCTTACCGTGATGAGGATGCGGCTTTTGAGCATAAGAAAACCCCTTGCAAAAATGGCTGTGGGCAGTCCGGTACGTGCACTCCATAATTATTGTAACAGTAAGATTTATTTTTGCAGATAGAGTCTGGTATGAATGATGGCAAAACTGTTAAAGCTTTTTAACCGGACACCTGGCGGCAGCTTTGTGGGGGCTGCCTGTAGTGCTCGCCGTGCCATCAAGGCAATACGCGGGAAAGCAGACTGCCATGGTGGAGCGATGCACCCGGTTCACCATGTGTGTGCTCGGGTGCATTCCACATTTAGGGGCAGATTGGCGGCATATCGCTTCAATAAGTCTTCATAAGCCACTGTTTCGGGTTCTTCTTCCATATGTTCAGGCTTGGGCGAACCGGGTTGATCGGACCAGAACTGCGGGTCTTGCGGCTCGTTCAAGATGAGACCACAAAGCGGCGCACACACAAGCACTTGAGATTTACAAACTTTTACGCCGTGTACGTCTGTTTCTGTTGTCGCACCATACGAATCGTTATATAGTTTGAGGCAGATTGTTATGCACGGGAGAAGAACCACATGCCATCCAAGCTGCCGCCAGGTCCGCGTGGCAACCCGCTCACCGGGGTGCTGCCCCAGTTCACACAACAACGCCTTCAGTTTATCCTGGACGCCGCCCAGACCTACGGCGATGTGGTTGCCTTTCGGCTGGGACCGTTCCGCGTCGTTATGCTCAACCACCCGGATTTGGTGCACCAGGTGCTGGTGGGGCAGGCGAAAACGTTCGAAAAGCACTGGCTAGACCGCTGGGTGATGGGCTGGACGCTGGGCAACGGTTTGTTGCTATCCGAGGGAGATTTTCACAAGCGCCAGCGCAAACTCGCCCAGCCAGCCTTCCACACCGGGCGCATCACGTCCTATGCCCAGGCTATGGTGTGCTACACCGAGGCAATGCTCGACCGCTGGAGCGACCACCCCGCCGAGACGCCGCTCCAGGTGGACGCGGAAATGGCAGACCTGACCATGACCATTGTGCTGAAGACGCTGTTCGACGCGGAACCCGGCGAGCACACCCAGCACATCCACGACACCATGCGGGCAGGGCAGGAGGTAGGCACACGCCTGTTCAACAGCGCCCGTCCGCTGCCCAAATGGCTGCCGCTGCCCATCCACATGCAGGCGCGGCGCATTGCCCAGCAGCTTAACGACGCCATTATGCCCATCATCGAGGAGCGGCGTGCCAGCGGCGAAGACCGGGGCGACTTGCTCTCCATGCTGATGTTGGCAGAGGACGAAGACACCGGCGAGCGCATGACCAACCGCCAACTGCGCGATGAGGCGGTGACGCTGTTCGCTGCTGGGCACGAAACCACCTCGAACACGCTCACCTGGGCGTTTAGCCTGCTGGCACAGCACCCGCACGTAGAGGCAAAGCTGCACGACGAGCTCGACCGGGTGCTGGCGGGGCGTGCGCCCACCCTGGCAGACCTGCCCAACCTGCCCTACACACAGCTTGTACTCAAGGAAACACTGCGGCTGCGTCCGGCGGCGTGGCTGCTGAACGACCGCACCCCCATACAACCCGTCACTGTGGGTGGGTACACCGTGCATCCGGGCACGCTGGTGCTCATTGCGCCCGTGGTGCTGCACCGTGACCCGCGCTACTACGACGACCCAGAGACGTTCCTGCCAGAGCGATGGGAGAACGACTTCGAGAAGACGCTGCCACGCTACGCCTACATGCCGTTTGGCGGCGGGGCACGGGTGTGCATCGGGCAGTCGTTCGCGTGGATGGAGGCGGTACTCATCCTGGCGACCGTGGCGAGCCGCTACCGATTATCGCTGCCGGACGGTGTGACCCCGGAACCGGAAGGGCAGATCACACTGACGGTGAAGGACGGGTTGCCCATGCACCTGCGCCAGCGTGTGCCCCAGCAGGCGACGGTTGCTGGCTAAGCGGACGCTCACGCGGCACCGTGGTACCTCTCAACCACACCAGTTAATCTTGGCACATCTACACGGGCGACCCATGGGTCGCCCCGACATATACACGGGTGGTACCCAACCCGCATTTGATCTTGATAACTGCATTCCAGGTGATTCACACCGATGACCAACCGCTTTAAGCACGGCTTTACATCCCAGCACAACGAAACCCGCATCGACGCGCTGCCCGTTACGGGCACCGTCCCGGACTGGCTAGCGGGCACACTGCTGCGCAACGCGCCCGGTCAGTTTGAGGTGGGCGACGACCACTACCGCCACTGGTTCGATGGACTGTCCATGCTGCACGCTTTTACCTTCAATGCGGGCAGCGTGGGCTACGCCAACCGCTTTTTACGCAGCAGAGCATACGAGGAAAATAACCGTGCGGGCAAAATCCTGTACGGTGAGTTCGCCACCGACCCGTGCCGGGGGCTTTTTGGGCGTGTGATGTCTGTGTTGACGGCACCGCAGTACAGCGGCAACGCCAACGTAAGCATCACCAAGCTGGCAGACGACTACCTCGCGCAGACGGAATACCCGATGTCGGTGCGGTTCGACCCGCAAACGCTGGAAACGCTGGGTGTAGTCGGCGCGGACGGCACCAGCGGGCAAATCACCATCGCGCACCCGCACATGGATTTCGAGCGCGGGCGCAGCTACACCTACCTGCTAGATATTGGGCGCAACATCCACTATCGGCTGTACCAGCACGACGGGCACACAAACCACGAGGTCGTCTCTTTGCCCGTGCAAACGCCCGCGTACATGCACAGCTTTGGCATGAGCGAGCGCTACCTCGTCCTGACGGAGTACCCGCTGCGGTTGCCCAGTCCGTTTGCGCTGCTGCTCAGCGGCAAGCCGTTCATCCAGAACTACCGCTGGGACCCCGAACAGGGCGCGGCATTTATCGTCATCGACAAGGACACAGGCGAGGTCGTCACCCGCGCGGAGACCGACCCATACTTTGCCTTCCACCACGTTAACGCCTTTGAGCGCGACGGTGAACTCATCGTGGACATTGCCGCCTACGACGACGCGGCGGTGATTAACAACCTGTACCTGGATGTGCTGCGCAATGAGGGGGGCTACACACCCATCGACGCGCAACTGCGCCGCTACCGGGTGCCACTGGACGGTGGGCGTGCCACCTACGAGACGGTATCCACAGAGAGCTTTGAGCTGCCGCGCATCGACTACCGCCGTCACAACGGGCGGCATTACCGCTATGCGTATGGGGCGGGCACGCGGGCAGGCACCCAGGACTTTACCAACCAACTGGTGAAGATCGACACGGAGACAGGCCACGCGCACACCTGGTTCGTAGATGGCTCCTACCCCGGCGAACCCGTGTTTGTGCCGCATCCAGACGGCGGCGTAGAGGACGCGGGGGTGGTTTTGTCCGTCGTGCTGGACAGCGCCACCAGCACGTCGTTCCTGCTCGTGCTGGACGCTGCCAGCTTCAATGAGGTTGCACGGGCATCGGTGCCGCAGCACATCCCGTTTGGCTTTCATGGGTCGTTCTTCAGCGCTTGACATTGTGTGCGTTGCAGCGTTTAATGGGGAGCATGATGAAACGATACTTCCACTTCAAAACAGGCTACACGGATATGTCCGCAGCAGGGACCCCTTATACCCCTGCGCCTGAAGTCCGGTAAGTGAATTACACATAAATTTGTAAGCGACTATGGGTGCGACCCATAGTCGCTTTTTTGTTGCCTGTGTTCCGGGTCGCTGCGTGTGGGCCGTCCCCTGGAACGGAGAAATCACTTGAACACACAACAAGACGCTATGCGAACCTTCACCATCATCTGGGTGGGGCAGCTTCTCTCGCTGGTGGGCACCGCCATGACGCGCTTCGCGCTGCTGGTGTGGGCATACGAACTCACCCAAACCGCCACATCGGTTGCGCTAATCGGCTTTGCCGCCGTGCTGCCGCTGGTGGTCATTAGTCCGGTGGCGGGTGTGGTGGTAGACCGCTTCGACCGCCGCCTTGTCATGCTTTTTACAGACATAGGCGCGGGCGTGACGACACTCGCGCTGCTGGCGCTGCACCTGGCAGGGAGCTTGCAGGTGTGGCATGTGTACCTGCTGCTGGGGGCGGGCGGCTTCTTCGAAGCGTTCCAGTCCCCAGCATACAGCGCGGCGAGCACACTGCTCATCCCCAAAGCATACCTCTCCCGCGCCAATGGGATGCGCTCTTTGGCGGAGATGGCATCTCATCTCCTAGCGCCGTTCGCCGCGGCGGCGCTGCTACCACTGGTTGGGCTGGGCGGCGTGATGGTCGTGGATGTGCTGACGTTCTGCATAGCGGTGGGTACGCTCAGCGTGGTCACGGTGCCCGCGCCCCCACCAGATACGACACGAGCCAACTTCCGCACACGAATGGCCGTTGGCTTTTCGTTTATCTTTGCGCGGGGCGGGCTGGTGGGGTTGCTTGTTATCATGATGGGTATGAACCTCGCGGACGGACTCACCTACTCCTCTGTGCTACCCGTGATGGTACTCATGCGAACGGGCGGCGATGAAGTTGCGCTAGCGTGGGTACAGGTAGCGCTAGGCACAGGCGGTGTGCTCGGCAGTGTAATCGTTAGCATTTTGGGCACGCCACGCCGGCTCATTCATGGTGTGCTGCTGTGTGCGGCCTTATCGTTCTTCTTCGGGGATGGGCAAATCGGGCTAGGGGATAGTGTGTATCGCTGGTGCATCGGCGCGTTCACAGCGTCCATATTTATTCCGATGGTTGTCGCCGCGCAGCTCACCATCTGGCAGCAGAAAACACCACCTGCCATCCAGGGGCGCGTCTTCGCCGTGAAGAACATGCTGCAAATGGCGACGCGCCCGCTGGGGTTTTTGCTAGCGGGGCCGCTGGCCGATGGTGTGTTCGAGCCAGCACTAGCCGATGCTGGCGCACTTGCGGGCGTGTTCGGCGGGTTGGTGGGTACGGGGCCGGGTGCGGGGGTCGCGCTGATGTTCCTGGGCACGGCGGTGCTGGGATGTGCGTTTAGCTTGAGCGGGTATTTGTTCCGGGCAGTACGCCGAATAGAGGACGACTTACCGGATTACGATAGTGCGGTAAGCCCAATGCCTGCGCCCACACCTACATATACATAAGGCACGTTTCACCTTTGTGCAAGCACGGGCAGTTACCCCGATGAGCCGTTTTGGGCGGTTGCAATTGGGTGTATTTCAATATTTTGGCAGTTTAGCCCTCATCCCCTTAATCCGCTTCTGCCAACCGCGGCTGCGCGGCTAGGCGAAGGGGAACCCTCACGGTAGGGACGGTTTTAGCCCCTCTTTCCCAGTACCGAAGGTCCGTGTGGGAGAGGGGTTGGGGTGAGGGCATTGCGATGTCGCCAATAATCTGAAAT
>CAYVGI010000027.1:0-42373 GCA_964451095.1 uncultured Anaerolineaceae bacterium | reverse complement strand
GGTACACACCCAGCCCACCTATCGAGCGCTGTTCCGGCGGCAGGTGAATGTCGGGCGGAGCGGGGTGAACCGACATATCGAAAACCTTGCCCGTGTCCTCAATGGTCACGCTCACACCTTTGGGGTTAATCTCCGTCCAAATCTGAATCGCACCAGGCGAGCGGTCTGCATGACCGTGATGAATGATGTTTTGTACCGTTTCATCAACTGCCAGGCGTAGGCGATACGCCTGCTGCTGACACAACTGCGCGTCCTGTGCCACCGCCCACACAAACGCGGAGACCAACGCCATCACGCGCTGCTCCGCAGGGATCGTGAGCGCGTACATCGTCGCCTACCGCCCAACGAAGATAGCAACCGAGCGCGGCTTGAGTGTGTAGCGGCTCTGGTCGCGCAGGCGCACTTCTTCACCGACTTCGCTCACGTCATATGGCAGGCGGTTGCCTGTGTCTGCGAAGCGATACCACCGACGACGGTCGGTAAGTGTGGGCAGCGTGAACTCGTGTGTCTCCCAATGCATGTTCATCGCCACGTAGATCATATCGTCTGCCATTGTCCCATTGAACGTGTGTGCGCCGTCCAGCATAAATGCCAGCGTGCGGCTGTACGCCTCCCAATCCGGGTTCCAGGCGTTCACCCCATGCCAGGACACATCCGGGTAGCCGCTGCCAATCACATCCCGCCCGATGAAGTGTTCGCGGCTGCGCAGCACGGGGTGCGCCTTGCGGAAGGCAATGCACTGCTTCACAAACCGGAACATATCCGCGTTCTCCTCCAGCAGCCGCCAGTCTAGCCATGTCAGTTCGCTGTCGTGGCAGTAGGTATTATTGTTGCCCTGCTTGCTGCGTGCCATCTCATCGCCCATCAGCAGCAGCGGCGTGCCGTGGCTCACCATTAGCAGCGCGATTGCGTTCTTCATCAGTTGGCGGCGCAGCTTATTGACGGACGCATCTTTGGTATCACCTTCTACCCCGCAGTTCCAACTGTAGTTATCGTTGGAGCCGTCCCGGTTGTCTTCGCCGTTAGCGATGTTGTGTTTTTCATTGTAGGCGTACAGGTCGTGCAGCGTAAAGCCGTCGTGCGCGGTGATAAAGTTAATTGACGCGCCCGTACCACGATCCGAATACAAATCCGGCGAGCCAATCATGCGGGCGGCGACCTCGCTAACCAGCCCACCATCACCCCGGAGCCAGCGCCGAATAGCGTCGCGGTACTTGCCGTTCCACTCTGCCCAGCGCCCATACGATGGGAAGCTGCCTACTTGGTATAGTCCGCCTGCGTCCCATGCCTCGGCAATCAGCTTGACATTTGCAAGGATTGGGTCAGCAGCAAGCGATTCTAGCAGAGGTGGATTTTGCAACGGCACACCGTTCTGGTCACGCCCCAGGATAGATGCGAGGTCGAAACGGAAACCATCAATGTGGTACTCACTCACCCAGTAGCGCAGGCAGTCGATGACCATGCTGCGCACCACTGGGTGATTGCAGTTCATGGTGTTGCCCGTGCCACTGAAGTTATAATAGTGACCGTCCGGCGTGAGCATGTAGTAAACGTTGTTGTCCAGCCCACGGAAGTGAATCGTGTGCCCGCGCCCGTCCCCCTCGGCGGTGTGGTTAAACACCACATCCAGGATGACCTCGATTCCAGCGCGGTGCAGTTCACGCACGGTCGCTTTGAACTCATCTGCCTGCATACCCAGTTTGCCTGTGGCGGCATAGCCTGCCTTGGGCGCAAAGAAGCCCAGTGTGCTGTAGCCCCAGTAGTTCATCAGACGCTCGCCCGTCAGTGGGTTCACCCGGTCGTACTCGAACTCGTCAAACTCGAAGATGGGCATGAGTTCGACGGCATTTACGCCCAGGTCTTTGAGGTAAGGGATTTTTGCACGGATGGCGGCGTAGGTGCCGGGGTGCTTGACGTTGCTGGAGGGGTGGCGGGTAAAGCCTCGCACATGCATTTCGTAGATGATGAGGTCTTCTACCGGGGTGATCGGCGGGCGGTCGTCGCCCCAATCAAAGTCATCGTTGCTAATGCGTGCACGATGCTGATAGATGTTGTCCCAGTCGGGTTCTACGCCCCACTCATCGCGCCCACCAATTGCACGGGCGTACGGGTCTAGCAAGATGTGATTTGGATTGAAGCGGTGCCCAAGGCGAGGCTGGTACGGTCCGCTCATGCGGTAACCATACTCGATAAGCTCGGGGTCGAGGTCAAACACCTTCATAGCGAAGATGTGCCCCACACGAAATTCTGGTGGGAATGGAATTTCTACGATGGGTTCATCAGCACCGCGCTCAAACAGCACCAGCCGACAGGCGCTGGCATTGCTAGAATAGACGGCGAAGTTCACACCACTCGGTGTGACGGTGGCACCTAGCGGCAGCGGTTTGCCAGGGCGCAGACGGAATCCGTTGTACTCATGGGTGGGGTAAAAGTCGATGCGTTCCAAATAGTGTCCCCAAATCCCAGGCTAGCTCATTTGATGCTATTGTATCGCACGAATCCCTGCGTCAATGGTGTGAGATGTGTTGAAAAACTCCAGGAAGCCTGTTAGCGACAATGTATCTTGCAAATCTTCGGAAAGCCCCACTAGCACAATCTGACTACCGTTGTTGATTACGGCGCGGTAGAGCAGCAGCAGTGTGCGGATGCCTGCGCTGGACATGTAACGGACATCGGTCATGTCCAACAAAACGCGCTCTGCGCTGTCGATTTGTGAAACAACCTGGTTGTAAACGATTCCAGACGTGTCGGAGTTCAACTCGCCGGACATGTAGATAATAGTCACGCCGTTGTCGTGGTGGAAAGTAATTTCCATGATCTCACTCACCCTTTAAATTGTTTTGCTGCTTGGTACTTTTTGATTACATTTCAGATAAATTATATCTAGAGCATAACACAACTGAGAGCGCTCTAGTGATAAGGGTTCATGAGTAGTTCGGCAGGCAACTACACTAAATTAGCGTTACAATAGTGGGCAACAAGTGTTGAAGGATAGCCAGATGGATAAAGTTTACTTTATAGATGGGGAATACGTTTCGGCAGATACCGCCACCCTCCCGGTGACCGACCTTGCGATTGTGCGCGGTTATGGTGTGTTCGATTTCTTC
This sequence comes from uncultured Anaerolineaceae bacterium, assembly GCA_964451095.1. Classification (GTDB taxonomy): domain Bacteria; phylum Chloroflexota; class Anaerolineae; order Aggregatilineales; family Phototrophicaceae; genus DAOTTY01. The sequence goes on along the minus strand of CAYVGI010000027.1, from coordinate 39,266 downwards.
CGAACCTACGGCGGCAAGCCTATTCAGCTAGAGCGCAATGTGGCACGGCTGCGCAACTCGGCGCGGTTGATTGAGCTTGACGTGCCGTGGACGGATGCGGAAATCACGAACATCATCTTGCAGACTATTGAGCGCAACAACTTCCCGGAGGCGAACGTGCGCGTTATCGTCACTGGCGGCGACTCACCCAACTTTATTACGCCAGACGAGAAACCGCGCCTGCTCGTTTATGTGGAGCCACTCACGCCTCTGCCGGAAGCGTGGTACACGGACGGCGTGAAGGTCATAACAGTTCAGGAAGAGCGTTACAAGCCAGGATCAAAGTCTTTAGCGTACATCTCCGCAATTATCGCGCAAAAGCGTGCCCGCGAAGCAGATGCGATTGAAGCGCTTTATATCGACCGTGACAACAATGTGCGCGAGGGCACGACAACCAATATCTTCGCGTTTTACAACGACACGGTTATCACACCAGAGGAGCAAATCCTGCCAGGGGTAACACGCGGGCGCGTCTTGGAAATCCTGCGCGAGCGCTACACCGTCGAAGAGCGCCCCCTCCCCTATGATGAACTCCTACGGGCAGATGGCGTTGTCATCACAGCGGCGAACAAGCAGGTGGTACCTGTGATACAGATTGATGAGCACAAATTTGGCACGGAACCCGGCACGCACAGCAAACAATTGATGCAGGCTTTCCACGAATATACACAGCGCCACGCCCGCCAACGGGAACAGGTGCAGGCATAGCCCGCAATTGCCACAGGGACGAGGAGACAATCGACAATGATGCGAATGAACCATGCCTGGACTGTCTCACTGACGGCGCTGCTGCTGTGTTTGGCGGCAGCGGTCATCGTCCCGACAGTGCAACCTGCGAGCAACCCTCTAGAGTGGGCGCACGTCCACCCTGCTTTGCCAAACACAGCACGATTCCAGGCAGGCGAGATTACCATCGGACCGGATGTGCTGCCCACTGGACAGATTAACGTCCCCTACAGCGCGACGCTGACAGCGGAGGGCGGCAACGGGGAGTACACGTTTAGCCTCAGTGGGCAGTTCCCAACCGAACTCAATTTTGATACCAACACGGGCACCATCAGCGGTACTGTGTCAGGCGTTGGTACGGTGAATTTCGACGTGATCGTTACAGACACAGCCGGGAACTCCGGTACGCGCAGCTACACGCTCGCCTTTACAGAAACAGGCGCTCCGCCGGCAGGTGCGGCACCACCACAAGGCGAACAAACCATCATCACGGCAGCAGACATAGAAGCGACCCGTGTAGCGAACCTGCGATTGGCACTGGGCGTGCCGCGAGTGTTCATCAGCGAGGAAGTTGACGGCTTGGCGATTCGCACAGGTCCGTTTGTGGGTGCTTCACTGCGCAACATCGCCCAACCTGGGCAGGAATACAACATCATTGGGCAGTTTCGCCCGCCGGGCAGCCGCTTCACCTGGTACCTGATCGAGTACGAGGTGGTCTTTAACTTTATCGACCCCGACGCAGAACCGCTTGTACGGCAGGGATGGGTATCGGGTCGGTTTGCCACGGCAAAGGGCTACCTACCCGACATTGAACAACTCAGCAATCCATTTGACGCCGTCGCCACCGCCCCAACTGGAATCACGGGCTTATCCGTGCTTAAAAGCAACATTTACCGCTACCCCGCCGGGTCGTCACCGCTGGTCAGCCGCTTCGATGAGGGAACGACTTTTCAAATCCTGGGGCGCACCGTATTAGACCGCCGTGACATTACCTACTGGATTCTGGTACGGCTAGACAGCACCGGGCAGGTCGGCTGGACGCGCTACACACCCTTTATCCGCATTGATGGAGACCTGAACGCGCTCCCCACGTACTGAACATCGCAACCGCAATTGAATCCTCCTGTGGGCAACGTTCGGGCTTCCCACATACCCGGCGTTGCCACATAATATCGCCGTTTTCGCAATAGAATGGGCATTCAACAGGCAATGCAACGCGGGTTGTGGATTATGGTGGCGGTCATCGTGTTCGTCTCCGCTGTGGGCATACGCGGGCTGGACGCAGACGCACTGTGGGACGATGAAATTCGGACGTATAAGAATGCGGGTTCTGTGCAGTACGGCTACAAAACGCCCGCACAGGTGTGGGATGACGTTTACACGCGCACACCGGATGTGCCGCCCGGCTACCCTATTGTGGTGTCCCTGTGGGCGGGCGTTGCGGGCTGGTCGGAACTAAGCACGCGCCTGATCTCGTGGTTTGCCGGGTTGCTCGGCATTGCACTCACCTATCGTGCCGGGGCGGATATGTTCTCGCGGCGGATTGGTGCACTCGCCGCGCTCGTAGTAGGGTGTTCCGCGTTTTATTTGTTTTTCATGCACGAGGTGCGGGCGTTTGCTGTGGGCATGTCCTTTGTTGCGCTCACAATGGTGTGCTACTGGCGCCTGGTCTACCACCGCCCGGCGATCCTCCCGGCGGTGGGGCTGGCACTGGGTGCGCTGGGCATGATCTACAGCCACTATTTTGTAGCACTGTTTTTGCCATTGCTGGCGATCTACCACATTGCGTTCGCACCCAAAAACCGCCGCTGGTGGTATCCGGTGGGGCTGGCGATTCCCGTAGTGCTGCTGTTTTTGCCATCGCTGCCCATCTTCCTGCGTGGACTGACCCGCAGCAACAACCGTGAGGCACTGCACCGTCTCGCGCTCACCCCCCTGGAAACGCTAGATACATTGCTGCGCACGATTGGGCACGGGCACGCATTGCTGGCGGTAGCAGCGCTGCTGCTGGCACTTTACACACTGCGGAACCCATACCAACGCCGAGCGAAGCTATTTGTACTGTTCCTGGGGATCGGCATGGGTGCGCTGATTGTTGCCGTCAACGGTGCGGTAAAGCTGCTTGACCCAGGACGCCAGCGCTATTTCTCTGCGGCGTGGATACCGCTGTCGTTGTGTGTGGCACTGGCGTTGGATTGGGTGTGGATGCGGCGGCGGGCGGTTGGCGTTGCCGCCGTTGCGGTGTGGGTATCGCTGGGGCTGTGGTCGCTGCGCCCAACCGGACTCACCATGGAGTTCGACGGGGCAGATGTGGATGATTGGCGTGCGTACCAACGCCAGATACAGTCCGCATTGTCCACCCAGGATGTGATTGCCCTGCACGCACCGCTGATGCCCTGGCTGGCGATACCCTACTTTGAGCACTACACCGCAGAGCTACCCGTGCGGGCGGAGTTGCTTGAATCGATGGACAGCACGACAGTGATGCAGAACTACGTTGCAGATGCAGAGCGGGTGTGGCTCACTGTCTATAAGGACTTCCCAGCGGAGCCACAACTAGCAACATTTGAGGGCGTGCTTGAGGACTCGTTCGCCGTGCAGTGCCAAACCTGGAGCCTACCAGACTTCGACATTCACCTGCGTGCACGCAGTGCGAGCTTCTGCCCGCCCAAGCAAGTGATCGCAACATTTGGCGCACACACAACAATCACAGGTTTCGCCACATCCGATGCGTGCGCAGAGGCACCCGTAAGCTACATTGGCTGGCAAACCGACGAAGCAGTGCCAACCGATGCGTATTCTGCGGGGCTGTACCTGTTCAATGCCGATGATGAGTTGGTCGCGCAGACAGACTACGGACTGCCCCCACCACGCTACGGCTACGTCCGGCAGGTGCTCCCCACGGCAGACCTGCTGCCTGCCAACTACACCGTGCGTACGGGCGTTTACAACTGGCAAACGGGCGAACGCCTACTCACTGACAACGAACACGAATTGATTACCCTGGGCACGCTCGCTATAGATGAGCAAGACTGCACACAATTCACTTCGTTGATAGAACCCTCATGACGCCGACACCTTCATCAGTGGCGTCATCTGTCGCCGATGTCGCCCAGGGGACTCGTTTTTTGCGCTGGCTGCGCGATCCGCTGCACTGGGTGGCGTTGACACTGGGCATAGTGCCGTTTTTGTACCTGCTGCGTTTCATCCGCGAGCACGCCGCCAACATACCACGCTATGATAGCGCCACCCGCGTGTTTGAGATCAGCGTAGCGGCGGAGGTTGGCACACTGCGCCCATCTCAGCTATTTGAAGTCGTGAATAATCACATCAGCGCCCCTGCCTATGCGCTGGCTGCGCTGCTCACCCGCTGGACGGACTGGAACATTCACATTGAGGTGGGGATAAACACCGTGATGGCGGTGTGCTTGTTCATCGCGCTGATGGTGCTGGTGTGGCGCACGGAGCCTGACGCACTGGCGCTGGCAATATTCCCGGCGTCGCTGTTGTATTTCTCTGTGCAGCAGAACGCGGTTTGGCTGGTGGGCTACACCGGGTTTGTGCTGTTCCTCATACACATTCTCTCGCTGGCATGTGTGGTGCTGGTGCTGTACGCATCGCATCGCTGGTGGGCGATGGGATTGGCGTTTGTGCTGGCAACGATTTCCACATTGACAGCCGCATCAGGCATCCTAGCATGGGTACTGATTGGTTTAACAGTCGTGTTCAAAGGTGTGCGGGACTGGAGACGCTACGCGCTGGTGGTCGCGTTTACGTCGCTGAACTTGCTGCTGTACCTGTGGTTGGCAAGCAGAACACCGGAAACGGACGCCGCTACAACATCTCTATTTGCCCTGCAAGACTTACGCGCAAAGGTGGACTTCGGGTTCGCATACCTGGGCAATATGGTCAGCCGGGGGGACGTGTTGCCTGCTGTGCATACTGGCATGTGGGCAGTGGGGCTATTTACACTCAACGTGGCGGTGGTTATCCTGCTGGATAAAGATCGACACTTTGCGCAAGTATGGATTCCCATCGCCAGTTACACGCTGCTTGCAGCGGTGCTCACCGCACTGGCACGCACCAACACACGCACCCCGCCAATTACATCGTGGTACATCACACAGACGAACTTCTTCTGGGTAACGCTGGTTGTCTCCACGGCGGTTATTGTGGCACGAGCACGCACGCGCACCGACTTCCGCTATGTGCGCTATGCTGCTGTATCAGTGAATTTACTGGTGTGGGCGGCATGGGGAACGACGTTTGTTCCCAGCAATACGGAGTCCTTAGAACGCGTAATTGACCAGGGGCGCTTCTTAAACGAGCGCTGCCAACAGCGCTTTCTCTACATCCAGGATAGTGAGGCGATGAGCGCAGACGGTTGCCTGGTTTGGTACCCACAGCAGATGAACGTGCTTGCGGCACTTGAGCTGAGCATGTTTGCCCAGGCACCGCACGCAAACATCCTGGGGAACACATATTTGGATGGGCAGCCCATAGTGGTGGAAGCGCACGACGGCTGGATTAACTACCACATTCAGCAGTGGTTACTGGATGGGGTGCCGGACGAACACATTTACCATATTGCACCCGCACAACCCGAAGTGCTCTATCCAGAGGTAGACGTGCGCCTGAATAACCTGACGTCACCCACAGAGGTGCGTTCAGCATTGGTACCCGGCAGCAACAGCATTTGGCATGTCCGCGTGGCTGATGCAGATATTGCTCCCTCTACGGAATGGGAGCAGCTTGCGGACGACGAATACATCCCAACGCGCTTTGTCCACGAAACCGCGTTTGGCATTCCGCTGGAAGTGACCCGCTACGAAAAGTATGAGCTAGAGACGGAACAGCAGGTTCGCTTTGGCGACACAATCGAGATGGTGGGCTTTACAGGCGTGGGCGGGCGTGTGCAACCGTGTACAACAGTGACCGTGCGCAGCTTCTGGCAGGCTGATGAACCCCTACCCGTGTCCTATAGTGCAACGCTAACCTTAGACCGCATCACCGGGGACAGTGCGTGGGCTTTCGAGACGATAGCGCGTAAGGACAGCCAACTCACCCTCACGCCATCACAGCAGTGGGAAGCAGATACACTCTACCTGGATGACCGAACGCTGGATGTGCCGTGTGAGCTTGAACCCGGTGACTACGCGCTGCAAATTGGCGTGTACAACTACGCGGACGGTGCACGCCTACTCCCCACAATTGATGACACGTTACAAACACAAGACCTCGCAAGGCTAGAGCGATTCACGCTGGCGGACTGATAACCGCGTGTCATCATGCGTCATGTGTTCCTGTGATAGTTGTCACAAAGTGCAACACGAACGGGTTCAAACGCTGTAAACTGCTGACATGTCAATAAACGCATGTGTTGCAGAAGGAACAGCAAAGATGTTGAACTTTATCACACAAAACGAGGGCGAACTGGATCGCGGTGTGCGTTTGATCGCCGGGCTAGTAATTCTGGTACTGGGGGCAGCATTCCACACATGGTTCGGGCTTCTGGGTCTAATCCCGCTGGCAACCGCGCTCATCGGCTTTTGCCCGCTGTACCGTGTGTTTGGGCTGCGCACAAACGCTGCCAGCTAGGCACTGCACCACACGATGGGGGCATGTTGCCCCCACCGCCCGCTATGCCCAAAATGCCTTGTGCAAATCTGTAAATTCCTCGACGGGTCCCTCAAACTTATTGCGCCCTAGCTCCAGAACATACACATAATCTGCGATCTTCAGCGCATGGCGGATTTCCTGGTCAACCAGCAAAATCGTCAGCCCATCACGGTCGCGGAGCATGGTCAGCATCCGGTAGACTTCTTCGCTCAGCATCTTCGCTAGCCCCGCTGTCGGTTCATCCACGAGAATGAGCTTGGGGTCGGTCATAAGCGTGCGCCCGATTTCCACCATGCGCTGCTGCCCACCGGAAAGATCCACGGCGTTCTGGTTGCGCTTCTCCCACAGCACCGGGAAGCGCTGGTAGTTCTCCTCAAGTTTTTGCTGGATGCGGACGAAGTTGTTGCGGAACGTCCACGCACCCATCATCAGGTTTTCTTCCACGGTCATGAAGGGGAACACGCCCGGCTGCTGCGGGATGTAGCTGATACCCCGCTGAATGAGCTTGTGCGTGGGGGTGCCCAGGATGTTTTTCCCCTCCAGCTTGATTTCGCCCTTCTGCGGCTTGAGGAAGCCGTAGATGCCCTTTAGCAGCGTGGATTTGCCAACGCCGTTTGCGCCCAGGATGGTTGTGATGGTGTTCTGCTTAACGTGAATGGTCACACCCTGGAGGATGAACAGGTCGGAGTAGTAGCCGACGTACAGGTCATTGACTTCTAGCATTAGGCTTCTGTCTCCTCTACTTCGTCTTTTTTCTCTTCCTCTTCTTCTTCCTCACCCAGGTAAGCCTCAATGACGGCGGGGTCTTCTCGAACGTCGCGCGGGTTGCCGTCGGCAATGAGGGTGCCGTAGTTGAGCACAATAAGGCGCTGGCTTAGCTCAAATACCGCGTCCATGTCGTGGCTAATCAAAATAATTGCTTTGCCGTCGCCGTGCACACGGTGAATGTAACCGTAAATCGTTTCTTGTAGCTTGGGGTGCACCCCGGCGAACGGTTCATCCAAGATGACGACAGACGGGTCTAGCATGAGCAGGCGAGCGAGCTCGAGCAGTTTTTGCTGCCCGCCGCTGAGTGCCCGCCCGTATTCGTTAGTGAGGTGGTCAATCGTCAGGAAGTCCAGTACGTCGCGTGCTTTTTCCACGAGCTTTTTGCGCGGGGTTTGTGGGTGCATGGCTATCGCAGGCACCAGCATATTTTCCATCACCGTCATGCGGCGCAGTGCCCGCGTCACCTGAAACGTGCGCCCCAAGCCCGACCGCGCAACATCGTTGGGTTTCAGCCCGTCAATGCGCTTGCCGTTGAGGTAGATGGTGCCGCCACTGGGACGGAGTATACCGCTCATCATGTTGGTGAGCGTAGTCTTGCCCGCACCATTAGGTCCGATTAGCCCGACAAGCTGTGGCTCGTCCACGCTAAAGCTCACACTGTTGACGGCGGTGTTGCCGCCGAAGTTCTTGGTTACGTTGGTCAGGTCGAGCTTGATCATGATGTTACCTCGTCTATTGCCAGCGCACCGTCAGATTCCGGCGCGGAAACACGCTTGGCAACCGTTTCCTTCTGGGCAGTATCACGCCCGCCAAACCATGTGATAACCGGGAAAAGCAGCCCATTGCGGGCAAAGCGCAGCGTGAGCACCATCAGCAGCCCGAAAAGCGCAAAGCGCCACGCACCCGGCTCAAACACGATGTCGGTAAACGGGATGGCTATCTCGCGCATTGCCTCCTGCAAGTAGCGAGCGAAAAAGGCACCAAACGCCGCTGCTAGTGGGCTTTCCATGCCACCGATAACCGCGTAGGCGATCACCAGCGCCATTTGTAGCACTTCAATTGTCTCCGGGGTAATGCGCTCCGCGCCGATGTTGTGGTAGTACACACCGCCCGCCAAACCGACAATCATGCTGGTGATGACAAAGATCATGATCTTGTAGCGCACAACATTCACGCCGAGTGCTGCCGCTGCCTCCTCATCCTCGCGCATGGCACGTAGGAAAAGCCCCAACCGCGAGCGCTCAATCAGGTACATGACAACCAGTGAAACCACCAGCAGCCCAAACATGATATAATATCCGAGGATACGGTTTTGGTCCGGGTCGCCCGTGTCGATGAGACGCGGCAGGGACAGCCCGTTCATGCCACCCGTGACGCTGAACTCGGTTAGCATAACAATGCGGAACAGTTCTGAAAAGGCGATGGTGAACAATGCGAGGTACGCCGCCCGCAGCCGTAGCAGCAGCCACCCGATGATAAAACCCACCACCCCAGCGGCAATCATGCCCATGATGATGGACACCACGGGCGGGAAGCGCTCCGGCGGGATGTTCAGGCTGATGAGTGCGACAGTGAAGCCGTCCCGCCCTAGTAGCCCCGCGCTGTACGCGCCGATGCCCATAAACGCCATGTGCCCGAACGAAAACTGCCCGCTCACGCCTGCTAGCAGCGCCCAGCTACTCGACAGGATGGCGAAGAAAAAGCCTGTGATAAATATCCCGCGTGCATAGTTGGAGCCGTTCGGGAGCTGCGGATACAACAGGAAAAAGCCAAGGATGAGTGCCAGAACCAGCCAGCCCAACCGCTGCCTGCCAATAGACTCGTCGATAAATTGCTCAAAGGAAAGTAACAGCGCTTTCATGTAATTCGCCTTCCAAATAACCCGGTTGGGCGCAGCAACAGCACAATTGCGAAGATAAGCAGCGCGAACGCCTCTTTGTAGGCAGCACCTTTACTGGGGTCAGGGTAACAACCAGAGCCGATTGCTTCCACGCCGCCGACGATTAGCCCGCCGAAAAGCGCCCCCGGCACTGAACCCAGCCCACCCAACACGACCACAACATACGATCGGGTTGCCATCTCTGCGCCAACAGCAGGCACCCACGCAAAAATCGGGATCAGCGCCGCGCCAGACATGCCCGCCAGCATCGTGCCAATGGCAAACGCAAACGTGTTCATGCCCAGCGGGTTGACGCCTGTAACCGCTGCTGCTTGTTTGTCCATGCTAACCGCACGTAGCCCGCGCCCCGCCCATGTGCGTTGCAAGAACCATAGCAGCAGGAAGATCAGCACGATGCCGACTGCCGCCGCATACAAACGCCCGCTTTGCAGCCGTAGCGGACCGAAGATGTTGTTGTCATCAAATGCAACCTCGCCCAGCGTGACGAGGCGCGTCTCCGTGTAACCGTCTGCGCGGACAGGGAAAGGACCCACTGCCGCCAGCATCGTGTATTCCACAAAGAAGCCAAAGCCGAACGTAATCAGGATGGCGTATTCGATGGCACGCTCGATTTTGCCGTTGTGCATGGGGCGCAGGAAAAAGATTTCGAACAGCATCCCGATAAAGAACGCAACCACCCCCGCCAGCGGAATCCCCCACAGTGGGTTGATGCTGAACTCTGTGCCCGTCGCGGCGGAGATACGCCCTGAGCCGAACAGCAGAAAGTAGTACGACGCATATCCCCCCACCATGTAGAACTGCCCATGTGCGAAGCTCACGATGCCCTGTACGGAGTAGATGAGTGTCAGCCCGACTGCCATCAGTGCGTAGATGACGCCGATCACCAGCCCGTTCAGGATTTGCTGCGTCATGTAGGTGGGGGCGCTGCTGCCCACACACGGGTTACCGGGGTTGGCAAGCGCAAAAATGACGTAAAGCTGTGAAATAACCACAGCCGTCAGCGCAATCATGGCGTTGCGCTTCATGGATGGGGTATCGAACCATAGTAATGCCAGCGCGAGCGGTCCAGCAGCAAGCCCGCCGACGGCTCCCATTGTCTGTGCCTGGGCGTCATCTAGCCCAAGTGCGCGGTAACGCCGTGGGATGACCAGTGCGCCGATAACTGCCCACACCGGACCTGCCAGCACAAGCCACGCGGTAATCACAGAACCTGCCGTGGACTGTGCGATGACGTACCCTGTCATGAGCAGCGCCACCAGTGTTAGCCCAATCCAGCCACCTAGCGATACCCGTTGCGGACGCGCACTCAGGTAACCAAGCGCAGCAGGACCCAGCGCAAAACCGCTCAACATCCCCCACAAGCGGGTGTTTTGTGTGCCGGGCATTCGCTGCTCGTACACTTTTGGCAGCCAGAAACCGCCTATTGCTGCCCAAAGCGGACCTGCCAGGAGCAACCAACCTATTGATACCATAAAGTTCCCCTAGAAAATTTTGTTACGTTGCAGCTTGCACTGGCATCGTCATGAAGGCACCAGCGCTAACGCTAAAGTGGATGTGTGCAGTTGTTTTTCAGGGCACACGGGTTTGGGGCGATGTACATTATTAAGCGTTTTTTATGTGCACATTAGCAAATAGTAACGTGCCCCCTGGAACCTGTCAATAAATTGCGATGCACGCGCCCACGCACCGAACGTACAGGCATATAATACCGTGTGTGGTTTGGGCGAAGGCACTGGCACGCCACACAAACATGCCTGGGGTTTGCATGTGCCTATCCGACGAAAACCACCGTACCGAGAGAGATTCCCCATGCGTGATGTGTACATTGTAGCTTCCACACGAACGCCCATCAGCGAGGGCGGCGCCGCAGTTCTCATTGAGCGCGGAGCGCGTTCGTGTATGCGCCAAATTTCACTAGAACCTACAGTCATAATCGGTTTTGCGTTATAGTAGCCCGTACTTAAGAGACAGATGAGTTCACTAGTGGGGACAAACAATGGTGTCAAATGAAATTACACCGCGCCAAGTCGCGGAGGACGAGCCGATCTACATCACGCTGGGCAGCGGGCAAGCAGCACCGCTGGGCGTGGGTACCAAAGGCGGCAATATAGACCACGCCGCAGCGCGGGGGCTGCGTGTGCCGCAGGGGTACATTGTGCTAGACAGTGTGTGGCATCTCGCACTGCAAAATAATCTCATCCACATTGAAGACGGTGCCGTTACATCCACAGACCCGAAAGGGTTCTACGCGGCGCTAAACCTGCCGGAATTTCCGAAGAAGGCGACGGTTGCGGTGCGCTCCGCGTTCACAGTGGAGGACAAGCCGAGCGAGAGCATGGCGGGGCACTTCGCTACCGTAACGGATGTCGACCCAACCAAAGCGGATGCATTCATTGGGGCGCTGTGCGAAGTGTGGGCGTCGTCGCTGGAATACGATGACATCCGGCGGGATGTGCTGGTGATGCAGATGGTAGACGCGAAACACGCAGGCGTTGCCTTCACAGAAACGAACTACGAAGACGACTACGTCAACTACACAGAAGGCACTGCGGAAAAGCTGCTGAGCGGCGAAGAACCCGGCGAGATTGCAGAGGTACGCAAGCTGCGCCTATACGAAAAGGCAGACCGTGAGGAGGGCACCGCTCGCACCGAAGCCACCTGGCAAGACCGTTTGCAAATCCTGCTGCGGCGCGTGCGCGACCTATTTGGTGAGTCTAACTGGGATGTTGAGTGGGCAGACGACGGCATCCACTGCTATCTGCTGCAAGTGCGCCCCATCACCGCCGGGGTGCGGCGCAACGAGCTGTTCACGCTGGCAAACCACAAGGAAATCCTGCCGCAGCTACCGTCACGCTACATGGTTAGCCTGATCGAATCCGTTGCGGAAGACCTGTATGACTGGTATCGCCAGTTCGATAGCGACTTGCCCAAGCACCGCCCGTTCATCGAAGTATTCAAAGGTCGCCCGTATATCAACCTCTCATTGATGACAGAAACGGTGCGTTCGCTGGGGCTACCCACCCAGCTTGTAACCGACAGCATCGGCGGGGATGAGGGCAACACATCGGGTTTCCGGCTCAAGCGGGCGCTTGCTAAGCTGCCGAGCCTCGCACAGTTTGGCTTGGCACAGTTGAGCGCCGTGAAATCTGCCCAGGAAACGGGCAAAGCAATCTCCCAGAAGACCCAGTCCCCCGGTGACACGTTCACTGAAGTGAACAACACCATGCGCTGGACCTATACCACGCTGGTGCGGGAGATGTTCAACCTCACACAGGCGATGAGCCTGCCACTGGCACAGCTACGGCGTAGTGGCAAGCTAGCAGAGATGGCAGCAGCTAGCCGCTCCATCAGCACACAGATGATGGATGACCTGGCACCGCTGCGCGAGTATGCAGCGCAGCACCCGGAAATCCTGGAGAAGCTCGCAAATGGTGAAATGCCCAACGACCCCGAATTTAAGCGCCGTTGGGGGCTGTACCTGACGAAGTACGGGCACCGGGGCATCTACGAAAGCGATGTTGCCCGCCCGCGCTACCATGAAGCTCCCGCGCCGCTGCTGGTAGCTGTTGCCGATGAGAACCGCGTGCCAGAACGTGCCCCCGTGGATGAGGACGCGCTTGGCAGGATCGCCAAGCAGGCAAAACGCCTGATTGAAGCGCGTGAACAGCTCCGCCACGACGCCATGCGCGGCTTCGACCGCATCCGCCGCCGGATGCTGGAACTGGCAGACGCAGCGGTGGAGCGTGGTCAGCTACCTAAGCGGGATGCACTGTGGCACCTCACGCTAGAGGAGGTCGGTTTGCTAGCGGTGGACTGGACGCCCCCGGCAGGGTTCTTTGAGGAGCGTGAGAAAGAAATCGAGTCGCTCGCCGCATACGACATGCCGGATGTACTGCGCCGTAACGACGACCCGGAAGCATACAACCTGGAATTTGACCCGAACGCTGAGCGCTTAGGCGGGATGAGCCTTGTCGCTGGCGAGTTGACAGGCAAAGCGTGGGTGCTGCAAGAGCCATCCGTGCAACTGCCGGACGGTTTCACGCCAGATGAGACCATTCTCGTGGCACGCAGCGTGGATTCCGGTTGGATTCCCACATTTGCCAAGGTCGCAGCGGTTGTCGTCGAAACAGGCGGTGACTTGTCCCACGGCAGCATCATCCTGCGTGAGCTAGGCATACCCTCAGCTACCAATGTAAAGACGGCAACCCGCGTCTTCAACACGGGCGACGACGTTCGGTTGGATGGCGGCAACGGCACTGTGTATAAGCTCTAGGAACGTGTTCACTCCAAGGGCAGCGGCGCACAACACGCCGCTGCCCTCCTTTCCAAACTCCTACAAAGTTCTTGCACCCACTAGACGCCCCTTCCCGCTACACTTAAATCACCTACGTTGATAATCTGGATAACCCCATGACCGATTTGCGCGTTCTTGTCGTCGCAGATGATCCCCTCTCGCGGGCAGGGTTGGCAGCACTGCTGCAAGCAGAAGATGACATCACCGTCATCGGGCAGATTAGCCCCACAAGCACCGTACTGGACGCCTTCACCCACGACATTGCCCTCTTTGACCTGGGCTGGGAACTGGACGACGACCTGTACCCGCTGGCAGAAAGCGCACTACTGGATGCTGACACTCCCCTCGTCGTATTGGTGCCGGATGACACCTATGTGAACGAAATCGCAGCAACGCTCAATGGTGACACACGCACTGCCCCATACAGCCTTTTGATGCGCAATGCGGTACCGACCCAACTCACTGCCGCGTTGAATGCCACAATGGAGGGGCTAGTTACCCTGGATGCAGGCATAGCAAGCAGCCTCACGCCCGCGCCCCGAACCACCCCGCTGCTGGACAACTCCTATGAGCCGCTGACGCCGCGCGAACATGAAGTGCTAAACTTGCTAGCAGAGGGGCTGCCAAACAAAACCATCGCTAGCAGGCTGCACATCAGCGAATACACCGTGAAGTTCCACGTCAATAGCATTCTCACCAAGCTTGGTGCGGGCAGCCGTACAGAAGCGGTGGTGCGTGCCACCCGCTTGGGGCTCATCACGCTATAGCCCGGCGCAGTTTCGCAAATGCAACCCTGCGCCCCATTTTTGTGACCCATGCTGTAGTGTAGATGTGTGTTCATAGGTCGTAGAGAAAGGCGATTTGTCTATGTGGCAGCAGTTTGCGCGTGCGTCGCTTCGCATGGGTCTCGTAATTGCTTTGCTGGCAATGGGCGCTATTGCAGTCAACCGTTTGCTGGCACGCGGTCGCCCGCTAGTGATCTTCGCCAATAACCAGAAAATCATTTACCCGTACGATGTAGTGCTGAGGGATGCCCATGCCGCTCCTATCCCCTACGGATTACACGGGCAGCAGGTTTGCCAACCGTTCCACGCTAGCGCTGGCGCTTCCAACGCGTTCTATCACAATATCGGTGGTGGCACTAGCAAACCGCGCCCCCTGTGGTTGGAAAGCTACAGCGTGTTCCATGGCTGGTCGAACACCGGCACCTACCTTGCAGACCGACTCGATACGGTTACGCAGATTTGGGATGCAGAGACGCAAACCGTTCTGTTTCGCTTTGAGGAAGACGTTAACAACATCTGGTGGTCGCCACGGGATGACTACGTTGCCCTACTAGCATTTCATCCGCAGGGCACACAATCGGCATCTGTAGCGCTGGTGGACGTGCAAACCCGCCGCGTCAGCCGAATCCCACTGCCGCACATGCCAGCACGTTACTCCGTGTGGGGGAAGTGGGCACCGGATGCAGACCACTTTTTTCTCGCATACACCGATCCGTCCCAGCGCTACCACTTACAGCAATTCAACACGGCATCGCCAACACAAGAAACAATTTCCACGCAGTTGTACCGCAACACACCTGAGGAAAGCATCCTCATCACTGAGGACGTGGTGCGTTACTGGCAGGAGACTAGCAATGTTTTCTACCTGACAGAATACGATACGAACACGGGTGCGCAGCATATCATCAGAACCGCATCACGCCCGCCTGTTTTGCACATGGACAATGCCGCTGTGTATTACGACCACCCCGACGGCACACACAGCATCCACATGATTGACAGGCGCACCATGGCGCAGGTACCCCTGATCTCACACGCAGATGACTTGGGCGACCCTAACGTGCGCACCGACAACCTGTGGATCGCAGCGGTTTACGATGCCAACGAGGGCGAACCGCGAGAGATGCGCGTTGCCTGGATGCAAACCGACGGCAGCGGCTATCGCGAATATAAAAATGACGCCTATGTGGATATTCGCCATCTGGTGTGGGCACCATTGTCGGATCGGCTCGCATTCGTGGGCATTTACCCGGACGACACCTACACCCTACACATTGCCAACCTGTACACTGGCGAGTTGACCACCCCAATAACACGCACCCCCGACCTGATTATCGGGAAAACAACCTCAACCCATGTACATCAGTGGTACGCCTACAGCGATGATGCGGGCGGCTGGCATTGGCTTGCGCTAAACGAGCAATACGAAACACAGTACAACATCCCTACTGATGTCTATGTCAACGCCTTCCAGGAACAAATCTCGCCCGATGGACAGCATACCCTGCTCAAGCTGCACGGCGCATCCCCAAAGCGCTATCTGGTGCTGCTGGATGCTGGACAGATAACGGCGACACCCATGCGCGACGACCTTATCCAAAATGGTGGGCTTGCGTGGGGACCAAACAGTGCTAGGTTCCTCGCCGTAGCAGAAATAGGACGCCACAACTCGGAAGCATTGATTTATAATGCAGACGGCAAGCCGATTACCCGGTTCCCTAATCCGAACGGAACATGGCTGACCTGCCCTTAGGATCACACAACACTGAGGCGTATTGATGAACGAGCATCCAACCACACCAACGCAATCCCACAGCTTCCCATGGATGCACTTGCTGCTGGTGGTCATCATCGCGGGGGTGGGGCGAGCACTGCTCATTGCCACAGGCAGCGATTCATTCCACTCCGAAGAGGCAATCGTTGCGCTTATGGCACGTCATATGGTGCAGGGCGACTTCCCCGTGTTCTTTTACGGGCAGGCGTATATGGGCAGCTTTAACGCGATGAGCACGGCGCTTGGTTTTGCCACACTAGGAGAAAGTGTGCTCACGATTCGGGTTGTGCAGTGGGTTAAGTTTATGCTGGTGGTGGGCACCGGGTATTGGGCAGCGTGGCACTTGTCGCAGCGGTGGGTTGTCGCGCTCGTCGCGGGGATGACGCTTGCTGTCTCACACACCATGGGCGCTATCTACACGGCAACCAACATCGGCGGCTACGCAGAAACGCTGATTTTCGGCAATCTGCTGCTCATCCTGGGATACGATGTCGCCCGTGTGCACTTATACAGCGTATGGCGGTGGGCGCTGTTGGGGCTAGTCGCAGGGCTGGCATGGTGGACAAACGGGCTGATTATCGCGTTTGCGCTGCCCCTGGCACTGTTCATCCTGTGGACGCTTTTGCGCCGCGCACAGCAGCGCGGGCGTTATGTCTCGCTTGTGCTGCTGGCGCTGCTGTGTTTCTTTATCGGTGGGCTGCCGTGGTGGGTGTATAACTTCACCAATAACAACGCGGCGCTAGCGATTTTCCTGCCATTTGGTGAAGTCGAAGGTCCGGTGCAGCCCCTTGACGCGCCGTTTTCGCTCAAACTGACGGGGCTAGGGCTGTTCGCCATCCCAACGGTAGTCGGGTTGCGCTACACCTGGGCAACAAGCTACTTCCTGCCGATTGTCGGCGTACCTGTGCTGTTTATCTACATCGCAGCAGTCTACCAACTGCTGCGCACACCTGAACCACACCTGCGTAACGGCGTGCGTTGGCTCGTATTAGGTATCCCAGCGCTGCTAGTCGTTATCTTCTTGGCAACCTCGTTCGGTGCTGATCCAACCGGGCGCTACTTCTTACCGCTGCTGCTGCCTCTTGGAATCGCGTTGGGCACATTCAGTGAATCACTACGCGAAAATGTACGTGCTCCGCTGGTATGGGCGCTGCCTGCTGTGATCGTGGTGGCATATAATGCAGCAGGGCAAGCAAGTGCCGCGCTACGCAACGACCCCGGCATCACCACGCAATTTGACTTGGTGACACATATCCCGCACACGCACGACGACCGGTTGATTGCGTTTTTGCAGGAGAATAACCTCGCATACGGCTACAGCAACTATTGGGTTGCCGTTCGCACCGCATTCCTCTCACAGGAGGAGATACAGTACAGTTCGGCGCTGCCGTACAAGCCAGAACTGACGTACAACCCGGCGGACAACCGTTACGCACCGTATGCCGCCGCCACCGAAAACGCGGAGAACATCGCGTACATCAACACAACGCTGCTGCCTGAACTCACACCCGTGCTACAGGAGCAGTTCGCCGCAGCGGGTGTGACGTATGATGTGGAGCAAATTGGGCACTTTGTGGTGTACTACAACTTTCAACCGGACGCACCTCGACTGCGTTTTTCCAGCGCAGATGTGACGCTAGCGGATGCGGCAATGGATTAGGGTGCTCCGTCGGCAACAATGCTAGCAATGCGTTCCTGATCTTGTGGCGTGTACGCCGTTGGGTTAGGGATGGGTTTTTCGTAGTTGACCATGCGGGAAAAGACACGTGCGCTACCAATTGTCACGTCATAGACTGCTTGCAGGTGCAGCACTACGTCCGCCTCATCTGCCAATGGAACCACAAAATTTGGCAGCGGTTCATCCACCGCAACACCGAACACAAGCGTTTGCCTGATTTTCGGACGAAGATCACTGACTACAACGTAGTAGGGAAAAGCACCCTCATCACGGCGCTTATATGACGGGATGCCGGGCAGAATAGGATGCGCTGTGTTCAGGTAGTCCAATTCTATCAGGTGCACACCGCTGGAAAGCGTTTCCGTCCGCTTCTCCATGTAGTCATGGTGGTAGCTGCCACCCGGCATATTTGCTGGGGAAAGCAACTCAATTCGCGTGATCAGCTTGCCCGGCACGCCGCCACCATCAGTTTGGTATATATGCACTGCATTCAGGTCAACCTCATCAGCGCTGAGCGGTAGGGTGAGAATAGGGGTTGCTAGCTCAGTTGCTTCACGTCCTGATGACACATCGGTTGCGCTTGCGGCTTGATAGACGCTGACATCCGGTTTTGTGCGGCTTTGTGACGCATCTATCAAGCCGATTTGCATCGATTTCTCGGTAGCGGCGTAGTAATTCTCCGGCAGTACCGTGTCAAGCGCCTCCCGAATGCGGATCAGGTGCTCTGCATGGAACATTTCCCAGCCGCCACCGGGTTGAAGCAATGTGTTGTTCAAGTGTGCATTGATGCCGGGATAGAGAGTTTCCACCATGTTGCCTCATTCCCATCACTCATCCATCTGTAATCCACCCGGATGTGTTCGCGCTTCACATAATATGGTGCCTAGGCAAGCAGATCAGTTCCCCGTATCACCATATAGGCGATCCCAAGCATCCAAACAAATACAACCACGGCAATCGTATTTAGCACGCGCTTTCGTTTGGGCACAAAAGGCTCCGAGGCGGAGTAGCTTGCAGCAGCAGCCCCAATAATCCCTAATAGGAACATCCAAGTGTTAATGATGCCAACAAATCCGATTACTGCGAACGGAACTGCCGCACAGATGAGCATGGCGACGTAACACCAGGGCGGTATCTTTCGCTCAGGTTTGACACCTGCCTTCACCTGTACAGCGGCATCGGAACCAAAGAGGATTGCGTTTTTGCCACGGTAACTGACGACGACGGATCGTGGCTTGCGATCAAACACATTCCAAACCCACTTCAATTCCATCTCGCGGTCACGAACCGTGAATGGCTGCGTGCTAATCAATTCATCGGACGACATCACTCTTTCCAAAATCGTTGTATCGTCCATCAGAACAAACAGTGTATCTGCTTGTCGAGTGCGCTTAACGCCGACTTTGAACTCTCGAGGACCACCCAACTTCAACTGCTTTGTACCTAAGACTCGCATTGGGCATCGCTTTCTGCTAACAGCCTAAAAAGAACTTTGAGCGTTACCCGAAACTGTACGTTTACGTTAATGTACATGTCAATAGGTTGCGGTGTGAAATCAGGAAAATACCCCAAATGCTTAACAGTCGGCACAGTGTCCTTCGGTGCTCTTTAGTCCCCGCCGATTGCCCGCGCCAACCGCTGGAACTCCTGGGTGCTGCGGCGCTCCTCCTCTGGCGTCAGCTTGAACACCCCCTCGAATGCCTCTTCGGTGCGGACGCGATCCTGGTCTTCCATTTGCAGCTTGTAGATGTCTGCATAGACACCGCCCTGCTCGATGAGTTCCTCATGGGTGCCACGTTCCACGATTTCGCCGTTGTCCATCACAAGAATTTTGTCCGCGTTCATCACACTGGTGAGCCGCTGCGCGATGATAAACGTTGTACGCCCCGCCATCAGGTGTTCCAGCGCCTGCTGGATGAGATGTTCGGTGCGCGTGTCCACACTGCTGGTGCTGTCGTCCAGTATGAGGATGCGCGGGTTGATGAGCAGTGCACGCGCAATTGCCACACGCTGGCGCTGCCCACCACTAAGCGTCACGCCGCGCTCACCAACAAGTGTGTCGTATCCTTTCTCAAACTCGGTGATAAAGTCGTGGGCGTTCGCCGCGATAGCTGCTGCCTCGATTTTGGTTTGGGTTGCGCCCGTCTGCCCGAACGCGATGTTTTCGCCAATGGTTGCGGAAAACAGCAGCGACGTTTGCATCACCATACCGATGCTGGCACGCAAGCTGTTGACCTCCGCGTCGCGCACGTCCACGCCATCTACTAACACGCGCCCCTCCGTCGCTTCATAAAAGCGCGGGATGAGATTGACCAACGTGGACTTGCCCGCGCCAGTAGCACCAACAATGCCGACCACTTCGCCGGGTTGCGCCTGAAAGTTAATGTTCTTCAGGGCGGGGGCATTCTCGCCGCCGTACCAGAATGTCACACCCTCAAAGCGCACTTCCCCACGCATGTCGGACATATCCACAGGATCTTGTTTGTTGTCGATGTCCACGTCGGCGTCCAGCACCTCAAACACACGGTCACTGCTGGAAAGCGCTTGCGTGGTGAGCAGGATGACAAAGCCGAGGAAGCGCAGCGGATTGGTCATCTGCAAGATGTACGCGTTAAATGCGACCACCATACCGACCGTGATACCGCGCAGCCCTTGGCTCTCCATCCAGCCGCCAACCAGCAGCACGAGCGCCGTGGAGATAGACGCCATAAACGCGCTAATGGGCAAAAAGCCCGCCCAACTGCTAATCAAACGCATAAAGTCGTGGAAAAGCGCGTCGTTTACCTTGAAGAACTTGTCGATTTCGTACCGCTCACGCGCAAACACACGCACCACCTGCGCACCAATCGCGTTCTCCTGAATGTGGTTGCTCAGGGTTTGGGTGCGCTCCATAATCGTGCGCCACATGGGGTCAACCTTCATGGCGAAGTTGCGCGACATAAACGCCAATGGCAGCATGGGCAGCAGCGCAATAATTGCCAGAAGAGGACTCGTGTAGACCATCACCGCAACAGAGCCGATGACCAGCACAGCAACGTTGAGCGTGTCCATTAGCCCGAAAGCGTAATACCGCTGGATTTCGTTTACGTCGCCGATGGCACGAGTCACGATGGTGCCGACGTGAGCGTTATCGTGGTAGTTAAACGACAGGTGCTGCACCTTGTCGTACATCTGGTTACGGATGTCATAGGCGGCGTAGTGTGATAGCTTTTCGCCGTAGTAGCGTGCGAGGAAGCCTGCGATTCCGCGAAGCACACCTAACCCCACCATGCCCAGCCCTGCAACCAGCATAAAGTTGGCGTCACCACTCTGTACGCCCTCGTCAATCACGCGCCCAATGATGCCAGGAATCACGACCGCAAGCAGGTTGCCAATCACTGCGCCAAAGAGCGCGAGCGTTGCCCACAGCCGATAGTTCGCCAGGTAGCGAATGAGCCGCTTCCAGTTGTTGAATGGTGTGTTGGTTGTCGTCAATGTCTTTCTCCTGCGTGGGGTGAATGCATCGCTGCCGCTGCAAAATCGGCAGAACTCTAGTTAAACACAAGCAGTTGGAAACGGAAATAAGTCCTTTTGGTAGGTTGGGGTATATTTAGGTGCTATTTATGTGTTGACGGCATGGCAGTGACCGATGTTACGCCCTGCCCTGCGCACTATGGGCTTAGTACATCACGTAAACCGCATCAGAAACCGTTTCTGCCGCCTCTGTGATGTGATCCGGGCGGTGCTTGAGCGCAACGGCAAGCAACTGCCCCACCACCTCACGCAGTTGGTCGCGTTGTGCGCCATCTGTGCGCTGCCAATGCTGCACAACTGCTGCCGCCATGTCTGCCGGGTTCATGCTGGCAGCATCTAACGCGGGGGCAATCTCGAACTGTGATTTGTCCGTTGAATGGGTCACATCACGCCAGGAGCCGCCCTCGCCGCCCGGAGCAAGCGTCACCTTGTGTGCGTTCGCAATCGGCAAAAATGCGTCGCGGAACACAGTTTGCAGGTCACGCGCCAACTGCTGTGGCAACTTCTTAGATCGCACAGGTGTCTCATGCTCGTCATGCCCTTTGCGCTCATTCCAGGCGGGTTGCTCCCCCTTCAGCAGCAGCACATCCCCCAGCACAAGCGCATCCATGTCCGTGCGCATAAAGCAGCGGTAGGCGTCGTAGGGTGTGCACACGATTGGCTCACCGCGCACGTTAAACGACGTGTTCACGATGACACCATAGCCCGTTTGCTGACGAAAGGCGTCAATCACATCGTGGTAGGTGGGGTGATCTTCCCGCCGGATCGTCTGGACGCGGGCAGAATAATCGACATGGGTCACTGCGGGGATGTCGCTGCGCGGGCGGCGTACCACGTCAAGTAGGTCTTCGCCCTCACCACGCTCAAACAGCAGGCGGCGTTCCTTTACCACGTCAGCGACCAGCAGCATGTACGGGCTTTCGCGGTCAAGCTCAAAGTAATCGCTCACGCAGCCTGCCAGCACCGTGGGCGCGAACGGGCGGAACGACTCACGGTATTTGATTTTCAGGTTAATTGTGGTCTGCATGTCCTGGCTGCGGGCATCGCCCATGATGGAACGCGAACCCAACGCCCGCGGACCATATTCTAGCCGCCCATCGAAGTGCCCCACCACATGCCCGGACTCAATATATTCGGCAATCGTTTGGGCACGAGTTCCCGGTTCGAGTGTACGGTACGGGTAGCCGTGCGTGTGCAAAAACGCCCGGATTTCATCACTAGAATACGCCGGTCCCCAATACGAACCGCCCTGCGCCGGGCGTCCGTCCGATGGCATAGTGCGCTGTGCCCCAAAATACGTGTGATGAGCGTCCAGCGCTGCGCCCAGCGCACAGCCTGCGTCGCCTGCTGCGGGTTGTATCCAGATGTCCTCAAACGGACCTTCGCGCAGTAAACGACCGTTCGCCACGCAGTTGAGCGCGACACCACCCGCCAGGCACAGGTGCTTCGCACCCGTCAGTTCGTGGGCATGACGTGCCATGCGCAGCATCACTTCCTCTGCCACCACTTGCACAGAGCGTGCCATGTCGCGTTCACGCTTGGTGATGCGTTCGTTTGTGTCACGCGGCGGACCACCGAACAGTTCCGCAAATTTATCGTTGGTCATGCGCGGCTCACCCAGGAACGCGAAGTAGTCCATGTTCAGCGTAAGTGAGCCATCGTCCGCGACATCAACCAAATACGCATAGATGGTATCGACGTAAACCGGGTCACCGTAGGGTGCTAGCCCCATCATTTTGTACTCGCCGCTGTTGACCTTGAAGCCGGTAAACTGTGTAAACGCGGAGTACAAAAGCCCCAACGAGTGCGGGAAGTGCATTTCCTTCAGTATTTCCACAGTGCCGCCATGCCCGTGCCCGATGGTCGCGGTTGCCCATTCCCCCACGCCGTCAATCGTCAGGATGGCAGCGTTCTCGAACGGGGATGGGTAAAAGGCACTCGCCGCATGGGAGCGGTGGTGCACGCCTTGCAGGATGCGTCCGTCGTAAGCCAGTGCATCCCGGATGAGCTGCGGCACATGCAGTTTGTAGCTCAGCCAGGATGGCAGCACCCGGTTCCAGGCGGTGGCACCATGTTCGCCTAGCGCCAGTTGGGTGTGCATCAGCCGCTCAAATGTCAGGTAGGCGTTGTCGTAGTAGACAATCGCGCGTACGTCGCTGGGTTGGATGCCCGCTTCTTCCAGGCAGTAGTTGACGGCGCGGTGCGGAAAGCCACGGTCGTTTTTCACCCGTGTGAACCGCTCCTCTTCCGCAGCAGCGACGATTTCCCCGTCACGGATGAGGGCGGCGGCGGAGTTGTGATAGAACGCGGAGATGCCGAGGATATAACGTGCCTGTGCCTGTGGTACGCTGTTAGATAGGCGTTGGGGCGTGGGTACGGCAGCTTTAACCCAATCGTGCTGCTGTATTTCGGTCGTCAAGATGTCCGCTACCTGCTGATGACCGAACGGCGATAAGTGGTGAACGTCATGGGCAAACGCGAGGTTTTCGATGTCTTCGCGTGGCAGTGACCGCAGCGGCGTGGTTATATCCATGACGTGTACATGCTTACCTGCCAGCGATGCGAAGCGCGGTTGGTAGATGGGTTCCACGCCGTCACGGTAGAACGTGTACGACGGCACGGGGACAATCAGCACAGGGGTGGGTGCGGCACGCCCAATAAAACGCCTCAGCAGTGCTGCCATCAGTTGCCAGCCCTCAGATTGCTCGTCGGCGTAGTCCGGGTACGGTTGCAGGTTCGCCGCCTGCTTGAGCGCCCCGCGCAGCCCGCTTTTGCGGTACAGTGCCCGCAGCGGTGCCATACCGGGTTGGTTGTACACGCGCCTGAGTGTATTGAGCCGCCCGGATTTACCATCTTGTTGCTTGGGGGCGGGTGGGCGCTCCAGCGGGACTGGGTTGTGATGGTGTACCAACTGCCCCTCTTCCAGCGTAAAGTAGGGCTTGGGTACAAGCACGCGCTGCCCGGTAGTGCGGTCAACTGACTCGCGGTGGCTGAGCAAGTTTCGGTCGATATTGACGACATTGGCGCAAAACACGATCAGGTCTGCCTGTACATCCGCAGCGAAACCTTCATAGATGAGCATCTGCTGGTCGGTTCCGGTGCCGGGCACAGCGAAGTTGTACACCTCCGCCCCTAGCGCATCACCGACAAGCTCCGTAAATCGCTGCCCATTCGCAACACCATCGCCCGCCGTGAAGGAATCCCCTAGGAACACGATGCGCGGTCTGTCGCCCTTTTCCGGCACAAAATCCGCATCGCTGCGATAACCTTGCGCGTTCGTCCGCACGTAGTAGCCCCCCGTTTCGCTGGGAATACGTGCAGTCATGTTGGGGACGAAAAGGTGCCCAACCGTTGGGTGATACTGGATGACCATACGGTGTGGGGAGGGTTGCCGGAGCAGGAACATGGTGTCTTGCTGCATAGTCAGTTCTTGTGTGGTTGCTGCCAAGTCGCGTCAAATCATGCACGCAAAACCGCGCTGCGGCTAGCCCTGACCTGCACACAACCCACGCTGAGGCACGCACCACACACATCAACGCGGGTATTTTTTGGAAACACGTCACCTGTCATGTATATTGGTGCGGAACTATCGCATGTTTTGATTAGAATTAGCAAGCGTAATACTTAGGAAGGACAAAAATGTTCAAAAGATTCATTGTGATGCTGACCCTGCTGATGATGGCTGCCGGTGTGACGACACTTGCCCAGGAAGAACCCATCAAAATTGGTTTCGTCAGCACACTTTCTGGCGGCGGCTCTGCACTGGGCATTGACGCCCGTGATGGCTTCCTGTTGGGCATCCAGCACATGGAAGCAGACGGCATCATTGACGAGGGCACGTTTGAAGTATCCATTGCAGACGACCAGCAAAACCCCGATGTCGCCAACCAAATCGTCGAGGAGTTCATCCAGCGTGAGGAAGTAGACTTTATCTCCGGGATTATCTTCTCTAACATTCTGCTCGCCGTCAGCGATACGATCTTCGACGCGGAAATCTTCTACATCAGCCCGAACGCGGGTCCGTCCCAGCTTGCCGGCGAAGGATGCAGCCCGTACTTCTTCAATGTGGCGTGGCAGAACGACAACCTGCACGAGGCAATGGGGCAATACGTTATGGATCAGGGTTTTGGGAACGTGTACATCCTGGCACCAGACTACCCCGCCGGGCGCGATGCGCTCACGGGCTTCAAGCGCTTTTACACCGGTCCGCTGGCAGACGAACTGTATACACAACTTGGTCAGCTTGACTTCGCGGTAGAGATGGAACTGATTCGCGCTTCCGGCGCGGATGCAGTCTACACATTCCAGCCGGGCGGCATGGGCATTAACTTCATCAAGCAGTACGCAGAAGCAGGTTTGCTTGATGAAATCCCGCTGTTCCTGCCGGGCTTCTCCGCAGACCAGGACGTGATTAACGCCGTGGGGGACGCCACCGTCGGGCTGTTCAATAGCTCTCATTGGACGTTGGACATTGAAAGTGACACCAACACACGCTTTATTGAAGACTTCCAGGCAGAGTACGACCGCATTCCCACGCTGTACGCTTCCCAGGGGTATGACGCTGCGCTGAACATCGGTTATGCGGTAGCGGCAGTTGAGGGCGACCTGAGCGACCAGGACGCGCTGCGCGAAGCAATTATGGCAGCGGCGTTTGAGTCTGTTCGTGGTGAGTTCGCATACAATACCAACCACTACCCCATCCAGGACTACTACCTGCGCCAGGTCGTGATGACGGAAGACGGCGACATCATCAACGAAACCATTGATGTGATCTTTGAAGACCATGCAGATGCCTACGTCGAAGCGTGCGCGATGGGCATGGGGTAGCGCAATAGTCTGTACAGGGGGCGGAACCTCACCCGCCCCGGTTAAATCGATTTTGTTGGTAATGTGTAGCGCATTATGTCTACGACTCTTGTCATTGCACAAATCCTTAACGGCGTTCAGCTTGGGCTGATGCTGTTCCTTCTGGCGTCTGGGTTGACGCTGGTGTTTGGCATCATGGATATGATTATCCTCGCGCACGGTTCGCTGTATATGTTCGGGGCATACTTCACCGCCAGCGTGACCGCATACAGCGGCTCTTTTGTGGTAGGGGTGCTGGTGGGGGTGCTTGGCACGGCGATAGTCGGTGGACTGCTGGAACTGTCGATCTTGCGCCAACTGTACCGCCGCGACCATCTATCGCAGGTGCTAGCGACTTTCGCCCTTATTCTCATCAGCAATGAGGTAGTGCGCTTTATATGGGGGGCACAACCTGTGCTGCTGAACACGCCAGAAGCGCTGCGCGGTCCGATCGAATTACCCGTTTTGGGGATGCGCTACTCGGCATATCGCCTGCTGCTCATCGGGATTGGCATTGCTGTTGCGGCAGTTTTATTCCTGGTCGTCAACAAAACGCGCATCGGCATGTGGGTGCGCGCGGGTGCATCTAACCGAGAGATGGCGGCGGCTATGGGCGTGCCCATTAACTTGCTGTTCACGCTGATTTTTGCGCTGGGTGCCGCGCTAAGTGCGCTGGCAGGCGGGCTTACAGGTCCGATCCTGGCGGTGCAAATCGGCATGGGCGAGAACATTCTCATTCTCACGTTCCTGGTGATTGTGATCGGTGGCATTGGCAGCATCAAAGGGGCGCTAATCGCGTCACTGCTGGTGGGCATTGTGGATACCGCCGGGCGTGTGCTCATCCCGGTAATGATGCGGCAGCTTGAGCTTGGCGAGTTCGGTACAAGCGTGGGCGGCACACTCGCCTCCACGCTAATCTACCTGCTTATGGCAGTGATTCTATTTTGGAAACCTGAAGGGCTGTTCCCGGCAAGGAGTTAGAATGTCCCGTAATCAGCTACCGGGTGTGCTGCTGTGGGGGTTTTTGCTGGTGCTGCCCCCGCTGATGCTTGCCTTGCAGGAACCATTCTACGTCACATTGGTCACACGGCTGATGATCTTTGCGCTGGCGGCGTCTAGCCTGAACCTGATTTTGGGCTACGGCGGCATGGTGAGCTTTGGGCACGCGGCGTTCTTTGGTGCGGGCGGCTATGTCATCGGCATTCTAGCACAAAACAGCGTGTACTCGGTTTGGGTCGGCTGGACGCTTGCCGTCGTGGTTGCGGCGTTGTTGGGTACCGTCATCGGCGCGATTAGCCTGCGCACCCGCGATGTGTACTTCATTATGATTACGCTGGCGTTTGCACAGATGATGTTTTTTCTGTTTAACTCCCTGCGTGCCTACGGCGGGCAAGACGGCATCTCGTTTGACCGCTCGCTGCTAGTGCCTGGACTCACACCAGAGAGCACATCATGGCTCAGCCTGGAAAACAATGTCACGTTTTACTACGTGGTGCTGCTGCTGTTTGCCGGGTCACTGCTGCTAATGCACCGCATTGTGCACTCACGCTTTGGGCTGGTGATGCAGTCGATCAAAGAGAACGAAACGCGCATGGCAGCAATTGGCTACCCGGTGTATGCGTATCGGCTGGTGGGCTTTGTAATTGGCAGCGCGTTTGCCGGGCTTGCCGGGGCGCTGAACGCGAACCTGAACACGTTCATCAGCCCAAACTCGCTGGCGTGGATACTCTCTGGGCAAATGATGATGATGGTGATTCTGGGCGGTGTGGGGCGCTTTTGGGGCGGCACGGTGGGCGCGTCCGCGTTCATCCTGGTGGAAACGGTGCTAGAAAGCTTTACGATCTACTGGCAGTTCGGGTTAGGGATTGTGCTGCTGGTCATCGTGCTGCTAGCACCACAGGGGCTAACCGGGCTGCTGGCACAGTTCACGAGCCCGCGCATGGCAAAACCCGAAACGAAATCGGCTGAGGTGGCATCTCCATGACTGTGCTTTTGGAAACGCGGCAGCTCTTTAAGCAGTTCGGCGGGCTTACCGTTACCAACCGCTGCGACTTCACCGTGCAGCAGGGCGAAATTCACGCGCTCATCGGTCCCAATGGTGCGGGCAAAACCACGTTTATTGCACAGGTGGCGGGCAACCTCAAACCGGACGGCGGGCGCATCTACTTTGAGGGGCGTGACATCACCGGGACGGCAATGCACCAACGCGTGCGGTTGGGGCTGGCACGCACCTATCAGATTACAAATATCTTTCTCAAGCGTACAGTGCTAGATAACCTCGCGCTCAGCGTGCAGGCGCGTTCTGGCAGCAGCTTCCGCTTTTGGCGACCTGTACGCAGCGAAACGCACCTGTTTGATGACGCCGCCCAGATTGCAGAGCGTGTTGGCTTGGGTGCCCGCAAGGACGTGATTGCCGGCAACTTGTCCCACGGCGAGCAGCGCCAGCTTGAGGTAGGGTTAGCGCTCGCATCCCAGGCAAAGCTGCTGCTGCTGGATGAGCCGATGGCAGGTATGGGGCTGGATGAATCTGCACAGGTGATTGAGCTAATCCGCGAGATCAACCAGAAGGTGACGATACTGCTGGTGGAGCACGACATGGACGCCGTTTTCCAGCTAGCCCATCGCATTTCCGTTCTGGTTTACGGCGAGATCATCGCCACGGGCACACCAGCGGAAATCCGCAGCAACCCCGATGTGCAGCGTGCCTACCTGGGCGAGGAGGTAACGCTCGATGAGCAGCAGTATGCTTAGTGTGCACAACCTGGAAACCGGGTACGGTGCCAGCCAGGTGCTCTTTGGCATTTCGATGCACATCCAACCCGGTGAGGTGGCGACGCTGCTAGGGCGCAACGGCATGGGCAAAACCACCACAGTACGCACCATCATGGGGCTGCAACCCACCCACGCGGGCAGTATCACGTTTCGGGGGGCACCCATTCACGGGCAGTCCCCGCAGACGATCGCGCGATTGGGCGTGGGGCTGGTACCAGAGGGGCGACAGATATTCCCGAACCTGACTGTGAAAGAGAACCTACTCGCGTTTGCCGGGAACCGCAGTGACAGTTCCGACCCGTGGACGCTAGACAGGGTCTACAACTTATTCCCCTCACTGGCGGAGCGCGAACGCAACCTGGGCAATCGTCTGTCCGGTGGGCAGCAGCAAATGCTCGCCATCGGGCGGGCGCTGATGACCAACCCGCACCTGCTCATCCTGGATGAAGCAACCGAGGGGTTGGCACCCCTGCTCCGGGAGCAAATCTGGACGGTGTTGCAGTCCCTCCGTGCTGGTGGGCAGACGATTCTCATTATCGACAAGTATATAGACAAACTGATTGCCCTGGCAGACCATCACACCATCATTGAGCGGGGGCGTGTGGTATGGCAAGGCACCTCCGTAGACTTGAAAGCACAACCGGAATTGTGGCACAAATACCTGGGCGTGTGAGGTTGCAATGACAGGTTCAAACACATTTTATAACGAGCAGTACAATACACGCCTCGGCGTCGATGATGTGGAGGGCTACTTCGCACGGTGGCGGGCAGATTCCGAGGCAGCACGCCGTGACCTGCACTGCTATCCGGGTGTTGCTTACGGCGCAGGGAACCGCGAGACGATAGACCTGTTCCCGGCGGCGGGCAGTTCGCGGTGGTTGGTGTTCATCCACGGCGGCTACTGGCGCAAAATGGCAAGCGGCGATTTTTCGTTTATTGCGCCGCCGTTCGTGCAAGCAGGTTGGAACGTCGCCCTGGTTGAGTATGACTTGTGCCCCGCTGTGACGATGCCTACGATCACGGATCAGTGCCGCCGTGCGCTTGAATGGCTATACGAACATGCTGCTGAGTACAGTGTGAGCTGTGAGGAGATTATCGTCAGCGGGCACTCTGCGGGGGGGCACCTGACAGCGATGATGTTTGCCACCAACTGGTCTGAGCATCGCCTGCCGCCAGAGAAGATCATTGGCGGGGTTACCATCAGCGGGCTGTTCGATCTTGACCCCATCCGGCAGACGAGCATGAACACTGACCTGCGCTTATCTGCCACAGACGCCGAGGCGCTCAGTCCGTCGCGGTTAATGCCACAGGTGCGGGCACCGCTCGTTCTCGCAGTCGGAGCGCACGAGAGTGATGAGTTCCATCGGCAGAACGCCGTGCTGCGCGGTGCGCCCGGATGGGCGGACATCACGACGGAGACGGTTAGCGTAAGCGGATACCATCACTTCAACATTCTGGATGACTTTATGAGCTTGGGCGGTCATATGTGGTCTGCCGCGAGTTTCCGCTAGCGCACCAGTGCCAACAAACAAAAGCCCGCGCTAAGCAGGTGCTCAACACGGGCAGGAAAATCAGAACTGAGGTGACGTTTATTCGCCGCCAGGCGTGATCTCAACCTCAATTGGCTCGTAGTCAGCGCCCATCAGGTCAAGGTCGGGGAAATCTGCCATCAGTGCTTCGAGCGCCATCGGTGCCAGGTCTACGCGAACCGCGTCTTCCGCTGGCTCCTCAGCGATAACTTCACCTTCCAGCGCTACCGCTACGGTCTGCTCATACAGACCCTCATCGAGCACACCAATACCATCCGGGGACGGCCAGATGAGCTTGTTAACTTCGTTCAACTGCCAGCGCATATGCCCCTCACCCAGCGTCGGACCCGCGTCCAGCACATGGTCCGTGCAGGCATCGAAGTTATCCCGGCAGAATGCCCAACCCCGGAAGGACGCCTTGAGGAAGCTCACCGCAATTTCCTCGCTGCCCTCTTCTGCTAGCCACTCGCCGCGCACAAAGATGTGGTCTTGCAGCATCGCGGTGCCCACTTCGTTGAAGTCAATCACGTTCAGGTCATCCGCGGTGAACATCAACTCGCCTGTCTCCGGGTCTACTGCTTCCAGCACCTGCGCGTACTCGTTGTAGGTCATCGCCTGGGCAGCATCTACCTCGCCATTAATCAGCAGGGACATATCGAAAGGCTGCTGCACAATGGTCACATCGTCCGGGTTTTCCGGGTCGATGTCCTCAGCACGCATTGCCGCAAACAGCTCATGCTCATTACCAAAGCCCCAGGTGCCGATACGCATCCCGGCGAAGTCAGAAACACTTTCAATGCCCGCATCTACGAAAGACACCTGCAACGTGCCACTGCGCTGGAAGATCTGCGCAACGTTAACCAGGTCTGCGCCCGCCTCACGCGATTCAAGCACCTTGGGCACCCAGGCAATCCCGAACTCAGCATCACCAGCAGCAACCACCTGCTGCGGCACAATCTCGCCCGCCCCTTCCAGGATAGTCACGTCCAGACCCTCATCCTCGTAGAAGCCCTCTGCCACTGCTGCGTAGTAGCCCGCAAACTGCGACTGTGCCACCCACTGCAACTGTAGGCTCACCGGGGTCAGGTCATCCTGTGCAGATACCGCGCCAAACGACAGCGACGCTACCAATGCCACCAGCAGTACAGCAATAAAACGCTTTGCCATTTTCCTACTCCTTCAGATACAAAATGCGAAAAATCTATTCAGCATCACAGTCTAACGAGACCGTTGGACTGCGGCATGTGAATATTCCACTAAAAGTTACGGGTTATTTTCGTTTAATCCCCACCGCTGTTGCGCTCCCACGGCATAAGCAAACGCTCTAGTACAATTATCACGAGGTAGAAGCCAATACCGATGATGGACGCCATGACGATTGCTGCCCACGCCCGCGCAAAGTCGAACCCCGCAGCCTCCTGTGTGATAAATACACCCAGCGTTGCCCGCGGTCCGCCGAAGAACTCCCCAACAACCGCGCCAATGACCGCCAGGGCACTCGCCACCCGCAACGCGCTAAACACATATGGCAGCGCGTTCGGGATGCGTAGCTTCCACAGGATGTTGAACGGTGTGGCAGCGTACGATTGCATCAGTTCCAGTTCGCGCTTGTCTACCAGCGTGAGTCCGCGCACGGTGTTAATCATCGCCGGGAAGAACACGATAATGGACACAATCGCCATCTTAGAAGCCGGGTTCGTCAGCCCAAACCAGTTGTTCATGATGGGCGCAAACGCGACAATCGGCACACTGTTCGCAGCGATAGCAAACGGCATGGTCGCCTCGCTGAGCACGGTATAGCGGGCGGTGAGCATCGCCACCAAAATACCTGCCCCACACCCGATCACAAAGCCGCCCACTGCGGCATACAGCGTCGCCCCAGTAGACTCGAACAGGATTGAGGACTCGTCCGGGGCAAGGAACAACTGCAACTCGCCCATGAACTCCGCCAGAATGTCCGTCGGTTTGGGCAAAATAAACTGCTGCACATTGAAAATCCGCACCAGGAACTCCCACAGCAGCAGCACGCCCACCGCCACCAGCACGGTTGGCACGTAATAGGCAACCTGCCCGGCGATGTTTTGCAGCGTATTGTTCTCGTTACGTGTGCGAGCGGTCATTGCCTACACCTCGTGAGCGTCGCGCAGCAGTTCACGTACTTCGGTGACCTTCTCGAAGTACAGCGGCAGTTCGCGGGTTTCAAAATTGCGCGGATAGGGCAGGTCGACATCAACAAGCGTCGTAATGCGCCCCGGTCGCGGTGACATGACCACAATCCGGTTGGAGAGGAAAACCGCCTCTGCAATGCTGTGTGTGACGAAAACAACGGTGATTTGCGTCTGCTGCCAAATGCGCAACAGTTCCAGGTTCATGCGCTCGCGTGTGAACTCGTCCAGGGCACCAAATGGCTCGTCCATCAGCAGCAGGGACGGCTCAAACGCCAGGGCACGAGCAATCGCCACGCGCTGCTGCATACCGCCGCTAAGCTGGCGCGGGTAGTGCCGCCCAAAATCGCCAAGCTCAACCATGTCCAGCATTGCCTGAGCACGCTCACGGCGCTGGGACGCCGGGTAGCCCATTAGCTCTAGTGGAAGCTGTACGTTCTTGGCGACAGTACGCCACTTGTACAGCGTCGCCGCCTGGAACACCATGCCATAGTCACGATCCATGCGTGCTTGCAGCGGTGTTTTGCCGTTGACCTGCAACGCGCCCTCTGTGGAGTCAATCAGGTTGGCAATCAGCCGCAGCAGCGTAGACTTACCGCAGCCAGACGGACCAATAAGCGACACAAACTCGCCCGACTGGATCGTCAGGTTAACATCTTGCAGTGCGACAACCGCCTCTTCTGTGCCGGGGTTGTAGACCTTGCTCATGTTGGTTGCCTGTACAACCGAGGGTTCACTCATTGTGTTTCTCCGTTCGCATGTGGCTATGCTGGGTCGCGTTGGGCACGCAGCACAACGAACTCAATTACCGTCACGATCAGGTAGAATGTGATGCCCAACAGCGCTGCCATGAAGATTGCGCCCCACAGCTTGGGCGTAGAAATCAAGCTGTAATCGGAGCTGAAATCCAGGATTGCCCGCCCCAAGCCATTGCGCACCCCAGATGGCAACTCACCGATAATGGCACCGACCACACTCGCCGTCGCGCTCACCTTCAGTGCCGTGAAGATGTACGGCAGCGCCGCCGGAAAGCGCAGCTTCCACATCACCTGCCACGGCGAGGCAGCGTAAGACTTCATCAGGTCGAACGAGAGATGATCGGGCGATTGCAGCCCGCGCAGCGTGTTAATCGTAACCGGGAAGAACGTCAGGTAGGATGAGATGACTGCCACAGGCAATATAGGATGCGTATCCCGCAGCCAGATCACGATCATAGGGGCGATGGCGATAATGGGCACCGTCTGTGAGGCGACAACATACGGCAGCAAGCTCCGCTGCAACAAGGCGACATGCGCGAACATCGTGCCCAGCAAAAAGCCCAGCGTCGCGCCGAACACAAAGCCCAGTATTGCTTCCGTCCATGTGTACAGCGCCGCACCATACAGGATACGCACAAGCAGCAGCGGACCGTTGCGCCGGGCAGGTTGCAGCAGTGCCTCCGCGATGCTTTGTAGGTGCGGCAGGTTGAGGTCGTTGGTAATGCCCAAATCCAGCAGAATGACACGCTGTTCTAGGGCGAGTAGTTCTTCTTCCGCAAATGACCCGGACACGGTGCCCAACTGCACCGCCTGCAATTGCCGCGTCGATGTGATAGCACTCGCCGCATCCGCCGTGACCGCCACGCTCAGGCGTCCTGGGAACTCCGGTTCGACCTCCCTGCCAAACTGCTGGCGCGTGCGGTCGAATTCCGTCAGGTAGACAAGATCAGCGTATGCCAAGTCTTCCGCGTTTATCTCCGGGTCGGGCGGGTGCGGCGGCATGATCTCGTCCAGGTCGCGGCGGTCTGCTAGCACCGCATCAATTTCGCCCCTTTGCAGCGCCGTGAGCACCCCATCCAGGTCATCGTAGGCGGTGTAAACCCAAGCTGCGGCGGGTGCCGTTACAGCGTAGCCCAGGCTGTTGGAGACTGCCTTTGCGCCTTCCCACGCCACGGTGAACAGCGACAACACGACCATAAACCCAATAAACTTCTCAACGTGGTCGCGCTCTAGCAGCAAAAGCAGGCTAATCGTCACAATGCTAACCAGCAGAAGCGATACCAGCGGGCTGGCATCCGTCGGCGGGATGATGTAGATAAGCGTGTTCGTCATGACGAGCGCGGCGAGAAAGCTAAATCGGTGTCCTGGTACATCAAAAAGCAGCCCAACTGTGCTGAGCACAACCAACCCAACTGCAAAGCCTGCCCACACACGCAGCAACCGGTACATATCCGCTAGCAGAGCACCTTCAATCGCATCCTCGCCGACTGTCTGCAAGCGCCCCTGTGCAAGCTGCCCAAGCCACGATTCCGGTGCATCTTCAGTCGCCTGGTCTGCCATCCACACTGCTAGCTCCCCCAGCGTGGAATCTAGAAATAGGTCGCTGCTGGGCGACAAGCGGCTAACCGCGCTAAACTGCCACACGCTCAACAGGGCAGCGAGCAGCGCCAGACCGATGATCCCGATACGACGTGCTGGCATGGCAGCAATAGCGCGTGCTGCTGGTGAATTTGCCGTCTGTGTTTGTTGAATGTCTACCATGGTGCGGGGTCTTCTGCTGCCTGCGTGCATCTTGAAGATATAGTAACGAGGCAGCACACGGTGTGATTATGGGAGATTATCACAAAGGGGTGCCCCCATTTCTCGTGACTGTTCAGGATTTTTGGCATATTTAAGACGCGCTTATTATAATCACCACCGTGCTTAATGTAACAAACTTCCACACTTTTTGCATATTTAAAGATACATGTCAGGTTAAACATCCCATGGCAGAAATTCTACAGAATTACATCGGTGGTGAGTGGGTAGACGCGCAAGCATCGGAGACGATTCCCGTTTACAACCCCGCCACCTGCGAAGTACTCGCAGAGGCACCAGATTCCAATGCTGCTGACGTTGACGCAGCGGTGCAGGCGGCGCTAGAAGGCTTCGAGGAGTGGCGGCAAACACCCATCCTCAGCCGCGCCCAGTACATGCACCGCCTCAAGACGATGTGCGAGGACCGCTTCGAGGAACTATCCGAGATGGTGGTGATGGAAAACGGCAAGACGCTAGACGAGGCGCGTGGCGAGGTACGCCGTGCGATTGAAAGCATCGACTTTGCGACGGGCGTGCCGTTCCTCATGCGCAACGACGGGCTAGAGGACATTAGCTCCGGCATTGACGAGACGACCGTGCGCCAGCCGGCAGGCGTGTTCGCGGCGATTACCCCGTTCAACTTCCCGTTTATGGTGCCGCTGTGGTTCCTGCCCACGGCAATTACGTGCGGCAACAGCTTCATCATGAAGCCGTCACCGCAGACGCCCGTTAGCATGAAGCTGTTCTACGAAATGCTAGACGACCTCGACCTACCGGAAGGCGTCGTCAATCTCATCCACGGTGGCATCCCCGCCGCAGATGCTATCCTCGAACACCCGGACATTACGGGGATTTCGTTTGTGGGGTCTACACCTGTGGCAAAGATCATCTACGAGAAGGGCACCCGCCACGGTAAGCGCGTGCAGGCACAGGGCGGCGCCAAGAACTACATCGCCGTGATGCCCGACGCCAACATGGACGCCAGTGTGAAGAATATCCTGGGGGCAGCGTATGGCTGTGCCGGGCAGCGCTGCCTTGCAGCGGCGGTTGCCGTGGGCGTGGGTGACGCTTACGACCAGTTGCGCGACCAACTGCTGGAAAAATCCGCCACGCTGAAGGTAGGCTACGGGCTAGACGAAGCAACGCAAATGGGCACCGTCGTGAGTGAGGCAGCAAAGGAACGCATTGAGCGCATGATCCAAAATGCGGTTGATAACGGCGCAACCGTGCTGCTGGACGGGCGCAACCTGACGGTAGACGGCTTTGAGCAGGGCGCATTTGTAGGACCGACGATCATTGACGGCGTGACGCCGGACATGGAAATCGCGCAGGAAGAGGTGTTCGGTCCGGTGCTAGCGCTGATGAAGGCAGACGACTTTGAGCAGGCAGTAGATTATGTCAACCTCAGCCGCTTCGGTAATGCCGCCAGCATCTTCACCAACAGTGGGATGCACGCCCGCGACTTCAAATACCGCGTGAAGGCGGGCAACATCGGCGTCAACATCGGCGTGGCAGCACCTTCGGCGTCGTTCCCGTTTGGCGGGCAAAAGGACTCGTTCTTCGGGGACTTGCACGGGCAGGGGTCGGACTCAATCGAGTTCTACACGGAGCGCAAAATCGTTATCGAGCGGTGGGTGTAGGGCGATGGCTCCCCTTCAGAACTTTGGGGCGGTGTTTACCTTCGCTATCGAAATGGAAAACCAGGTGAAGGCGTACTACGAGGCAATCGGCGATGCTGACAAGGCAAAAGCAGCAGCAGACCGCGTTAAAAAGCTAGAACGCGCCCGCCGCGAGTACGTCGTGGAAATCACACTGGAGCCAATCGACGGGTTGGACACGGACAGCTACGCGCTCAACGTGGAAGACCGCAGCGACGCCGGGCAGACCGCGCTGGTGGCGAAAGCACAGCAGTTTTACCAGGACGCAGCGCCGAAGATCAATGTGCGTCAGGCACAGCGCATCCTGGAAAAGTGTGGCAAACAATACGCCCCCTAACGTTATGAATAACCGGGTGCCACTGGGCGATTTGCTTGGGTGCACCCGCTTTGCATTTGTAGATCGGTAGCTTAGATAGAGTAGGAGAGACAAACATGGCAAGAATGGTCAAGGGTGCCCTCATCCAGGCGACATGGACGGGCGACAAGGACTCCATGATCGAAAAGCATGTGAAGTACGCCCACGAAGCAGCAAAACAGGGCGCACAGGTCATGTGCTTCCAGGAGTTGTTCTACGGTCCGTACTTCTGCCAGGTGCAGGACACGCAATACTACAGCTACACCGAGCAAATCCCAGATGGACCCACCACCAAGATGATGCAAGACCTCGCCAAAGAAACAGGCATGGTGCTCATCGTGCCAATGTACGAGGAAGAAAACACCGGCGTGTACTACAACACCGCCGCCGTCATCGACGCAGACGGGACCTACCTGGGCAAGTACCGCAAAACCCACATCCCACAGGTAAAGGGCTTCTGGGAGAAGTTCTACTTCCGTCCGGGTAACATCGGCTACCCGGTGTTCGAAACGGCGGTGGGCAAGGTTGGCGTGTACATCTGCTACGACCGCCACTTCCCCGAAGGCGCACGTATGCTGGGGCTGCACGGCGCAGAGATCGTGTTTATCCCATCTGCGACCAGCCGTGGGCTTTCCCAGCACCTGTGGAAGATTGAGCAGACCAGCCACGCCATTGCGAACGGCTATTTCGTCGGCACAATCAACCGTGTGGGCATAGAGCCGCTGGGCGACAACGACTTCTACGGGCAGAGCTACTTCTGCACCCCGCGCGGCGAGTTTGTGGGCGACGTGGGCAGCGACAAGGACGAAGAACTGATGTTGCGTGACCTCGACCTGGATCTCATCCAGGAAGTGCGCCAGACGTGGCAGTTCTACCGTGACCGCCGCCCGGAGGCATACGACGACATCGTCGAACTGTAGGCGCAGTGCGGGGCGCTGCCCACCCTGAAGGTGGGTTTATTTGCGCAGTGGCGAGATTCATCTCGCCACGACCCGCCCACCACACATAACACACAAGTTTTGACAATTGGAGAAATATTATGGCAATGGACTTTGGCATCTGCTTCAAGGGTGACATCAGCCCGAAGCGCACGACGGCACTGTGCGTGCAAGCAGAGCAGGCAGGGTTTAAATACGGCTGGTTTTACGACTCGCACATCCTGTGGCGCTCACCCTACGTCACCATGGCAATGTGCATGGAGCACACCGACGAAATGGTGTTCGGTCCGTGCGTGACCAACCCCGGCGTGCGCGACTGGTCGGTAGCAGCGAGCCTGTACGCAACACTCGCCGCGCAAAGCGGCGGGCGCATTGAAATCGGGCTGGGGCGTGGCGATAGCTCCCTGCGCGTGATGGGCAAGAAGCCCAACAAGGTCGCCCGCATGGAAGAGTTCACACACAAGCTCAAGGCGATGGTACGCGGCGAGGCGGTACAGTACGACGACGCGCCCGCCGAAATCGAACTGCCCTGGGCAGAAGGCTACGAGCTGCCCGTGTGGGTCGCAGCATACGGTCCAAAGGCGTTGGGCGCTGCCGGGCGTGCTGGTGACGGACTGATTATCCAGCTAGGCGACCCCATGCTGGCAGAGTGGTTCCTCTCCCAGGCGAAGGCAGCGGGCGAAGCTGCCGGACGCGACATGACCAACTACCGCGTGATGTCCGCCGCGCCCGTGTGGGTCGGCGACCACAAAAAGGGCGTTGAGCAGACGTTCTGGTTCCCGGCGATGGTGGGCAACCACGTTGCAGACATCGTGGAGAAGTACGGTAAGGACACCGATTTAGTGCCAGACAGCCTGACTGAGTACATCGAAGGGCGCAAGGGCTACGACTACAAGGAACACGCCGACAAGGACGCCGACCACCTGGACTTCATCAAGGAAGATGTCGTAGAGAGCTTCGGCATCATCGGCACACCGGAAGAACACATCGAGAAGCTGAAGAAGCTGGAAGCCGCGGGCGTCAATCACTTCAACATCTACCTGATGTGCGGCGAGGAGGAGCGCATCGTCGCAGAGTACGGCGAGCACATTATCCCGCACTTTGAACCCGCAAACCTCCACCAGAAACCCGTTCTCACGCCAGCACCAATGGGAGCATAACCACATGGGTATTTTGTTTAAAGGCGGCACGGTTGTCACCGCCAGCGACATGGTACAAGCAGACATTCTCGTTGAAGGTGAGGTCATCACCACATTCGGGCAGGACATCGCCGCAGATGGGCACGAGGTCGTAGACTGCTCTGGCAAGTACATCATGCCCGGCGGCGTTGCCGTGCACCCCCCCCTCGCCCTG
>CAYVGI010000026.1:0-43269 GCA_964451095.1 uncultured Anaerolineaceae bacterium | reverse complement strand
CCAACATCTGGATCTGGTCACTGGCAATGAACGCTGGTTCCCAGAACAAGGACGCTGCTTGGTACTTCATGCAGTGGGCAACCGGTAAGGACTTCCTGACCACCGGCGCTGTTGACTACAACATGGTGAACCCGGTACGCGCGTCCATCTGGGAAAACCCGGACTTCCAGGCGAAGATGGCTGAACAGACCAACTACCTGGAGACCTTCAACGAAATCCTGGCTAACGACGCCAAGATCCAGTTCACCCCGCAGCCGCTCTTCTTCGAGACGACCACAGAGTGGGCACAGGCACTACAGGACATCTACGCTGGTGCAGACGCACAGGAGCGCCTGGACGACCTGGTAGAGAGCCTGACCGAGCAGCTTGAGGATGAAGGCATCCTGTAAGACGCTGCAAGCTGCACTCTAACGCTTGAAAAGTACACGGCTCGACCCCGATACATGGGTTGAGCCGTGCCCTATGCACGCAACCGCTGAAAAATATTTTTCTAACCCGAGGTCTTTATGACAACCAAGCCATCTACCCTCACCAACACCGGCGTGGGCGTTGAGGAGCAGACCAAACCCCCGTTGATGGTACGACTACGACCGTACCTGATCGCCCTGCCCGCGCTAGTAATCCTTGTCGGCATTCTTTACCCGTTTGCCCTGGCAATTTACTATTCTTTCACCAACGTAAAGCTCACGAACCTGGTAACCGGGTTCAACTTTATCGGGCTGCGCAACTACGAGCGCATGTTTACCGACAATGACTTCTGGCATAGCACACAGGTCACATTGAC
This sequence comes from uncultured Anaerolineaceae bacterium, assembly GCA_964451095.1. GTDB lineage: Bacteria > Chloroflexota > Anaerolineae > Aggregatilineales > Phototrophicaceae > DAOTTY01. The sequence continues at coordinate 42,485 of CAYVGI010000026.1, read as the reverse complement.
GTATGCGCTGGTGGCGACCGCCGTGCAGCTTGTGCTGGGGCTGATTATCGCTATGCTGCTGAACCGGGATTCCCGTGTATCCAAGATTTTCCAGCCTACGCTCATCTTCCCGATGATGATTGCGCCCGTAATTGGTGCACTGCTGTGGGAAGCAATGATGCGTCCTAGCGTTGGCATCCTGAACCCACTCCTGGGTTTGTTTGGCATCCCGCCCTTGCAGTGGACAGGCTCACCAGATACAGCGTTATTCTCCGTGGTTCTCGTGGATGTGTGGATGTTCACGCCATTCGCCGCGCTCATATTGCTTGCCGGGTTGCGCTCCCTGCCAAAAGACCCGTTCGAGGCGGCGCGTGTTGACGGCGCATCGTTCTGGTTCACCTTCCGCAACCTGACGCTGCCGATGCTCACCCCGTTCATCATTATTGTGGTTGTTTTCCGCTTCATGGATTCGCTGAAGATGTTCGACATTATCTTCGCTATGACGGGTGGCGGTCCGGGCAATACGCTGATGACATACCAGGTAACGGCATACCTTGAGGGCTTCACCTTCCAGAACCTAAGCCGGGCGTTACCGTACACGATTGTGCTGTTCATCGTCATTTACTTCACCAGCCAAATCCTGGTGAACTGGTGGGCGAGGGCACAGCGTCGTGCTGCTGGCTACAGCGATATTGTGGAGGAGAACTAGACCATGACAGAAAAAGGTAACGCACGGTTCGCGTCGATTCTGTCCGATGGGTTTCTGATCCTGTACTTTTTGTTTGCGCTGTTCCCCATTTTGTGGATGGTGCTGATTTCGCTCAAGAGCACGGATGAACTTTTCACAACCATGTTCATCTTTGAGCCAACGCTCGATAATTACCGCTTCATTCTATTTGGTGAAGAGTCCATCGGCGCAGGTGTGATCGCCCAGCAGGACTTCCCCCGCCGCTTCCTCAAGAGCCTGATTGTGAGTTCGGGTGCGGTGATTGTGTCGCTGCTGGTGGGCGTTCCTGCGGCGTATGCCCTGGCGCGCTACGACTTTAAGGGCAAGGAAAATCTCGCCTTTACATTCCTGTCGTTCCGCTTCGCGCCGGAATTTGTGATTATTATTCCGCTGTCCATTATCTACCGTCAGCTTGGCATCTACGACACGTATTTCGGGATCATTTGGGTGTATCAGTTGGTGACGTTGCCACTGCTGATATGGGTGCTGCGCAGCTACTTTGAGGACATTTCGCCAGACATTGAAAGTGCTGCCATGGTCGATGGGTATCCCTGGTGGCAGATCTTTTGGCAAATTCTGCTGCCACTGGTTCGCCCTGGTTTGGCGGCAGCGGCACTGCTGGCGTTTGTGTTCGCCTGGAACAACTTTGTGTTCCCGCTGGTGCTGGGCGCTTCCACGGTAGAGACGGTAACAGTGGCGGCACTGGGCTATATTTCGTCGGCGCAGTCGTTCTTTAACCGCATGGCTGCCGCTGCAATCATCTCGTCAATCCCGCAGATGATTCTCGCGCTCAGCATTCAACGCTATCTCATTCGTGGTCTCAGCTTCGGCGCGGTGAAAGGATAAGCTGATGGCAAAGCTAACACTGGAAAACGTGACCAAGCGGTTCGGGCGTACCACCGCCGTTGATGACCTCTCGCTAGAGGTCAAAGACGGGGAGTTCATGGTGGTGCTCGGTCCGTCTGGCGCGGGCAAGACCACCACACTTAAGCTGGTCGCCGGGGTAGAAACGCCCAATGCTGGCAAGGTCTTCATTGGCGACCGCCTCGTAAACGCCCTGGAACCGCACAAGCGCAATGTGGCGATGGCGTTCGAGAGTTACGCGCTGTACCCGCACTTCTCCGTGTATGACAACCTCTCGCATCCACTGAAGGCACCCGGTCGTAAGCAGAGCAAGGACGAAATCGACCGTAAGGTCAAGGAAATTGCCGAACTGCTGAACATCCACATGCTGCTAGACCGCCTGCCACGGATGCTATCTAACGGGCAGAAGCAGCGTGTGGCGCTGGGGCGAGCAATGGTGCGCGACCCGGAGATATTGCTGCTGGACGAACCGATTAGCCACCTGGACGCGAAGCTGCGCCACCGGATGCGTACCGAGTTCAAGGCGCTGGGGTCATCAGCAATCCAGACGACTACACTCTACGTAACGCACGACTACCTGGAAGCACTCTCGCTTGCAGACCGCCTTACCGTTATCCGTGATGGGCGCTTGCAGCAGGTGGGCACGCCAGATGACGTGTTCAACCGTCCGAAAACCACGTTTATCGCTCAGTTGATGGGGCACCCGCAGGTCAACCTGATTGAGTGCGATGTGCAAAACAACGACGGCATGATGCAACTGATGAGCAAGGACGGCAGCATCTGCGTGAACGCACCGGACAACGTGCGTGGCATGGTGGAGAAGGCAAATGTTGACGAAGTGACCATGGGTGTGCGCCCAATGCACATGAGCACTGTCAACGGCAACGGCGACATCGGCAGCACGTTCGACGCGCGTGTTTACGTGTATGAGCGCCTGGGAACCAAGGGTGTGCTCACGGCAGAGGTGGGTGGCAAGCACGTTGATGTGCTGACACCGATTGAGAAGAACTTTGCGATTGATGAAAACGTGCGCGTGGGCATCGACGCTAATGAAATTATGGTTTTCCACCCGGAAACCAACGAAAACTTGATTTACGGCTAGGACGAACCGACATGGCAGAAGTTCGCATTGAACATGTACACAAAGTCTATCCCAACGGCGTGCAGGCGGTAAAAGACCTGAACCTGCACATCCAGGACGGTGAGTTCCTCGCACTGTTGGGTCCGTCTGGCTGTGGCAAAACGTCTACGTTGCGCATGATCGTCGGGCTAGAAGACATCAGCGACGGCGAGATCATCATCCGTGACCGGGTGGTGAACGAGCTAGAACCGAAAGACCGCAACGTCGCCCTGGCGTTCGAGAGCTACGCCTTGTATCCACCGCTGACGATCCGCGACAACATCGCGTTCAACCTGAAGGCGAAGGGCGTCAACAAATCTGAGATTGACCGCCGGGTGAACGAAGTGGCACAAGTGCTGGACATCACTGGCATTTTGAACAAGAAGCCGGCAGAACTGGGTGGCGGGCAAAAGCAGCGTGTATCACTGGCACGGGCGCTCATCCGTGAGCCGGATGTGTTCCTGATGGACGAACCGCTTTCCCACTTGGATGCTGCACAGCGTGCCCACATGCGTGTAGAACTCAAGCGCTTGCACGCGGAAACCCGCCGCACGACGATTCTCGTCACGCATGACCAACTCGAAGCGGTGGCAATGGCAGAGCGCATCGCCGTGATGAACTTCGGCGTATTGCAGCAGGTCGGCACGTTTGACGAAATCTACAACCACCCGGTAAACGAGTTCGTCGCCGGGTTCATCGGGGAGCCGCCAATGAACGTTGTCACTTGCGACCCGGTGAGCGAGGGCGATACTACCAGCCTGCGTTCCCTAGACGGCAGCTTTAGCGTGCAACTGATGCCCGTCCTGCGTGACCGCCTGATGAAAGCGAATGCCAAGCAGGTCAAGCTGGGTGTGCGCCCCATTCACATGGAGGCGACACCGGAAGCATCGCAGAATGGTGCGACCGTGGTGCAAGGTGAGGTTTTTACCTACGAAAACCTGGGCGAAGAAGGGCAGCTTGCCGCCTTCGTGGGCGAAAACCAGATACTTGTCGTCACGCCGCCATCCCATCAGTTCAAACACGGCGACCCGGTGTGGCTGCACATGCAGCAGGAGCGAATGCACCTATTTGATGCAGAGACGGGCGCAGCGCTCTGACGCAAGCACACAGAATAATGGACTGATGAAACCACGAAAGAGGCTGACTTATCTATGAAAACAAACGACCCAATTTACATCGGCGACGATGCCGTTAGCGAATTGCTCGCCTACTGTGACACAAACAACCTCAGCAAGTTCGTACTGGTGTCAGACACCAACACGTATGCGGCGCTGGGGCAGCGGGTAGAGGCGGCAATCAAAGAGAAAAACTACGACCTCACTACAATTGTGCTGGACGGAGAGGAGGTCATAGCAGACGCACGTTACCTGACGCATGTGCTAGTGCACGCCCCGGTGGAGCAGCAAACGTTCATCGCTGTTGGCTCTGGCACGATTACGGATATCACGCGCTTCATTAGTTACCGCACCCACAACAAATTCATCTCCATGCCGACGGCAACCTCTGTGGACGGCTTCACGTCTATTGGCGCACCGCTCGTGCTAGATGGTGTGAAGCAGACCCTGATTAGCCAGCCGCCGCTCGCGGTGTTTGCCGATGTGCCAACTTTACAGGACGCCCCCCAGCGCCTGATTGCATCGGGCTTTGGCGACATGGTGGGTAAGATCACTTCGCTGGCGGACTGGAAACTGGGGCAGTTGCTGTGGGAAGAACCATACGACGAGGCAATTGCAGCTCGCTCACGCAAGGGATTGGATACCTGCCTGAGCTACGCCGATGAAATTGGCACCGCATCAGCAGAGGGTATTCGTTACCTGACAGACGGACTGATGGAATCTGGCTTGTGCATGGTGGAGTTCGGTAGTTCGCGCCCGGCGTCCGGCGCAGAGCATCACCTTTCGCACTACTGGGAAATGATGCTGCTACAAGAGGAGCGCCCGCCGATCCTTCACGGTGCGAAAGTGGGCTTTGCAACCACGATTATCGTGGATCTGTACAGCCGCCTGGGGGCGATGGATCAGAATGAGTGGCGCACGCTGGTCGAAAACGCCACCCTGCCCGACCCAGACGCAGAACTGAAAATCATCCGCGAAGCGTACGGCGATGTAGCTGAGGACGTAATCCAGTCCCATCAGGAGTTCTTGGGCATGTCTCAGGACGAGTTCGACCAGCTTAAGCAGCGCTTGCTGAACTGCTGGGAAGACATCAAGGACATTGCAGCGAACGTGCCCAGCAGCGAAGAGGTCGCGGAAATGCTGAACAAGGTACATGGACCGACAACGCCGGAGGCACTGGGTTTGACGCAGGATGAGGTAAACCGTGGGCTGCAATACGGGCACTTCCTGCGCAGCCGCTTTACCGTGCGCAAGCTGTTCCATCTGCTGGGCATGGATGTTGCCTACCCGTAGGCGGCGCACACACCCGAATACAGCATTTTTCTACTCAGGAAGAGGCGGACTGTAGCTTTTTCGCAAGCTGTACCGTCTCTTTTGCCATTATTTGCAACCGCGTTTGCTTCTTCGCGTTGTGGAGTTCATCTTCTTCAAACTGTTCCCATGCCTTGCCGATGGGCACGGTGACAGGCACCACAATCCCCCGCATGGCGTGCACCATGTGAATCATCGAGTCCAAGGTGGTAACAGCGCCGTGTTCCCCCGCCCCTGTTGCAATTAGCCCCACAGACCGCCCAGAGAGATATGGTCGTTTGTCGCTGTCCAGGAAGTCCAGCAAATCCATGGCGTTCTTGGTGATGCCAGCGAGTATGCCGTGGTACGAACCTGTGCTCAGCATAATACCATCGGCACGGCGCACTGCGTCCAGCAGTATGTGTACGTTTTCCCCATATTCGCTTAGCGGAATGACGGGGTCATATATTGGCAGTTGCAGCTCACGTAATTTCAATCCTTGCACCTCTGCACCTAGTGCCTGTGCATGTTGCAGTGCAATCTCTAGCGCACGGTAGCTAAGCGAGTTGGTGCGGTTGGTGCCGCCGATACCGACAATTTTTACAGGCATAACAGTGTCTCTTTTTGGTCGTGACGCAACGCATCAATCAGATAACACGTATTTTACCTGATTGGGCTGAAACCTTAAAATGAAAAGCATCAGCTAACCGGACGACCGCGGCGTCCTTGAGGTGTTGGGATGAGAGACTTGAGGATGAGCCATAGCATCTGGGTTAAATCACTCGCTTAGCGCCACTTTTTGTACTTCGTTTGGTTGTTTGGGCTGTTTAGTCACAACCATTCCTAACCAAACGGATTTTTCAAATGCGCTCTAGACACACCGTCGACCTGGCTAAAATCGTCGGGCTGCCAACCGGGGCATGTTAGGCAATTTTGGGAATAATGAACAGTGCCCAGAAAACCCTCGCCGAGCGGCGAGGGCACCCAATACTAAATTTTCCGCTTCCACCTCTGTTAATCAGCTAAGTTGACGATGAAGCTGATAGCGCTTTGTTTGATTCTCGCCTCTCATCCATCGTTTGCAGCAACGCTCGTCGTGTTTGGTACCGATCAAGCCACTGTGCTCCAAGTTCCACGATGATAACCACAATTAGCAGCGTTCCGACTGACAGGCGTGCGATGTACGCTGGCGTCGCCATGAAGATCAGACCAATCTCCAAAAGTGCAATCGTGATAGTGCCGAGTGCCGCGCCAAAGGCAGAACCTTTACCGCCGGAAATACTCACACCACCGACAAATGCCGCCGTCGTGCCTGTGAGCAATAGCTGCTGCAATCCCAGCGGCTGTGCAGACCCTGAACGCAAGCCGATGATTGCGCCTGCCAAACCAGCACAAAAACCAGATATGGCGAATGTGATGACCAGTGGGCGTGTGAGCGGGACACCTGCCGCCACTGCTTCCCGGCGGGCACCGCCAATCGCGTAGATTTCACGCGCCCACTTGTGGTAGATGAGGAAAATGCCGATGGCGACGAAGACCAGCAGCGCAAGCACGCTCGCTGGCGAGAGAAACAGTTCAAATTCGCCAAACGCAATGCGATCCTTGAGCCAGTCGCCGAACGCGAACTCTCTGAGGACAACAGTCTGTTCGTTGGCGACAAACAAGGACACGCCCCGCAACAACATCAACGTGCCCACCGTAAACACGATTGCGCTAATGCGCAGCACGCGAATGAGCAGCCCTTGCAGGGCACCAAACGCCGTCGCTAGCCCCACACCAATGAGCAGCGCAGGTATAGCGCCAAGGGGGTCATTCAACCGCACCACAATCACACCGACGAGCGCTGCAACCGAACCTACAGACAGGTCAATCTCCCCCGCGATGATGGTCACGGTTAGCCCCAAGGTGATTAGACCCAGCTCCGGGAAGCGTTCCAGTATGGCGAACACATTACGTGTGGAAGCGTAGTTTTCGAACCGCAGCGAGAAAAATGTGGCGATGCCAAACGCAACAACAATAGTGAAGACGATCTGCGAATTCAGCAGCAGGAATTCCTGCACCTGACCAATGAGTGAATTGCCCTGATTTTTACGGGAGATTTCCGTCATCGTGATGAATTCCTCCGAATAAGTGCGTACAGGCTGACGCTGGCGACCACCGTCAAGCCAACGAATAGGATACGAGGACCGGACTCAAAACCGCGTAGAACCATCATGTTATCGACAACGGAAATGAAAATGGCACCAAGTGTTGTTTGGATGATGGAGCCGCGCCCACCAAAGATTGATGACCCGCCGACCATTACCGACGCAATTGCGCTGATTGCCAGCGAGCCGCTGGAACCGAACGACGCGGAGAACAGGCTCACCTGCCCCTGAGAGATTTGTGCCGCAAACAAAATACCCACAAACGCTGCCGACGCCGATGCCAAGGCAAAGACCTGTACCGCCTTCCAGAAGGCACTGTAGCCTGTGCTCTTTGCGGTGTCTTTGCTGGCGCCGACGAGGAAACAACTACGCCCGAAGGAGGTCTTGCGGAGCACAAGCTCACCGAGGATGGCGAGTACGATAAATGCCCACGTCACATTGGGGATTGTTAGCGTGAGTCCGGTGCCCAGCCATTCTGCGGGGTGAGGGCGGGCAATTGGCACAACCGCGTTGTTGCTAACCCGAGAGGCAATGCCAAAAATAATGCCCGCCGCACCGAGTGTTACCACAATTGGGTTGCCACCCATGCCCACAATCGCACCCTGTAGCGCCCCCACCAACAGCGTGATGCCCAGGGTAATCACCAGGGCAGGGAGCAGTCCCAGTTCTGATGAGAGGGTGAAGGCAAAAATCAGCGAGGCTAGCCCAGCAGTTTCTTCTAGCGAGAGCAAGAAAAAGTTACCAGATATGGTAACGAACGTTAACCCGATAGCGAAAATGCCGACAAACGCCGTGGAGCGCAAAATCGTTTTGATGTTCTGCGCAGTGAGAAAGTTTTCTGTCGTCAGCGCACCATAGATCAACAGCAGCACTGGAATGGTGATCAGGATCAGGATGACGGGCGACGTACCTCTCGTGAGCGAGCGCCAATCCAGCAGTTTAGGTGCCGTGCTGGACGGGGTGGTTGATGTACTCATGATGTCGTCTCCTCATGATCGTCATACGGGTGGGTGATCTCTTTCAGTATGCGGGCGCTGTCGTCGTGCGCGGTCTTGAACTCGCTGATGAGCTGCCCCCGATAGAATGTGGCAATGCGGTCTGGCAGGTAGGTGATCTCTTGAATATCTGTAGACGCAAACACGACTGCCACACCACTGTCTGCAAGCTCGCGTAGGCGCTGGTAGATCTCCGATCGAGCGCCCACATCCACGCCGCGTGTTGGCTCGTTGATGAGCAGTACCTTCGGCTCAATTGACAGCCACTTGCCGACGGTGACTTTCTGCTGGTTGCCGCCGCTGAGCACGATGGACTCATTTTGCACGCGGGACACATCCACCGTCATGCTCTGCGCGAGACGATGCGCGAGGCTTTGTTCCAGCCCGCGCCTCAGCCACCCGAATGTGGTCACACGCTCCAGGGCAGGCGACGATAGGTTCTCGTAGATGGGGCGTTCCAGGTATAGCCCGTCTTTTTTGCGGTCTGACGAACAGTAAGCAATTTTGTTGGCGATTGCCTCTGCCGGGCTGTTTGGCAGGAACGCTTTGCCCTCAATGTGAATCTTGCCGCTGCGAGTTTGGCGAGAGCCGCCAATTGCCGCGAGTAGATAGCCGCTGCCACTGCCTAGCTGCCCCGCCAGACCAAGAATTTCCCCGGCGCGTACCTTCAGGCTCACAGGTTCTACGATGCCGTCGGGCCACAGGTTTTCTATTTCCATGACCACATCGCCGTCAACTTCGCTGTGTGCCCGCTCCGGGAACATGTTCTCCAATGAGCGACCGAGCATCCGCTCGATGAGCGTGTGCACCGTCAGTTCGGATATCGGGGCAGCGGGTTGGCTTTTGCCGTCGCGCAGCACTGTTACCCGGTGACCAATTTCAAAGATCTCGTCCATGCGGTGGCTCACATAGATGATCGAGCGACCTGCTTCCGCCAGGGTCTTCGCCATTTCCAAAATGCGGTTGCTCTCCGCTTCGCCTAGGGCGGCGGTTGGCTCGTCCAATATCAGGATTTCTGCGTCGCGCGCGATCAACCGTGCCACTTCTACCAGGTGCTGCTCACCGACTGACAGGCGATCAACACGGATTTTCGGGTCAACATCGGTTAACCCAACCAAATCTAGATATTCACGGGCGCGTCTCGCTTTGCTGTTCAGGCTAGACCACAACCTGTCACGCGGGTCTGCAAGGAAAATATTTTCGGCGACGGTCATCGTCGGAATCAGGCTCAGTTCCTGTTGTGCGATGGCGATGCCGTGTTCCTCGGCGTGCGCGGCGGACTCCAGTTTAATGGATTCCCCATTGCGTAAAATTACTCCAGAGTGATTGCTGTCAATACCGCCGATAATCTTCACCAGCGTGGATTTACCTGCGCCATTTTCCCCAACAAGCGCCATGACCTCACCGCGCCGCAGTTCGAACTCGACGTTATCCAGTGCTTGGATAGCACCGTAATTGCGGCTGATATTTGTCATTTTCAGGATGACATCGGAAGATGTTGGAGACGGTGGCGCAGCGATTTCTGCTGCTTGTTCTGGTTGCATAAGTAAATTAAAACTCCAAAAGATAAGATTATTTTCTAGCGCTTGCTGTTGCAGTCAGGGCGGGGGTCGGGGAAGTGACCCCCACCGCTGTTATTTATTCTGCTTCTTCTGTTGCTTCCATGTCTGCTTCACCCTCGGGAACACCCCAGGTGCAAAGCTCGTTCATGGCGTACTCTTCGCCGTCGAAGCCTTCCAGCGTAAACTCAGACCACTCGTTGAAGCGAACCTTCGGGTTCGGCGTGAAGTTCAGGAAGTTCTCAACTTCGCCGTTGGTCAGGTATTCGTCTGCAACCTGGATCGCAAGCTGACCTTCTAGCAGCGGTGCCTGTAGCGTGGTACCGTACTGGCGCTCTTCCTCAAACAACTGACGGTCACCATTGCAGACGGTGCCCACAGCGATAATGTCTGCGGTCTCATCAACGCCCACGGTGAAGCCATTTTCTTCCAGCGCCTGGATAGCACCCTGGAGGATAGCGTCGTCCATGCCGTAGATGAACTGGATTTCTTCATCCTGGAGCTGTGCCAGCAGTGCGGCAGTGCCGTTGTAACCGTTCTGAGAGCCGAAGCCCTCGTTGGACTCTGCAATCAGGGTGATGCCAGAATCCTCAATCGCACCATTGAAGGCGTCTATGGACAGGCTGTAGCCGCCGTATGCAACCGGGTAGGTTACTGCGATTGCGTTTGCCTCTTCGATGCCCAGCTCGTCAGCAAGCTCTACCATCATCTCGCCAGCGTTGCGGGCACGTAGTGCGTCGTCTGGACCTGCGTAGCCAATTACGAAGGGCTCAGCTTCTTCGGTGGGTAGCTGGTTGATTTGCAGTACCGGGATGTCTGTGCCGGCGAGGTCACGCAGCGAGCCAAGACCTGCCGCACCCTCTGCGGGCCACCAAATCCACATGTCTGGTGCTGCGCCGATGGCAAGCTGCTGCTGAACCTGCTGGTCTTGCTGTGCCTGGTTGAACTCGTTTTCCAGGATGGTGATTTCGTAGCAGGCGTTTGCTGCTTCGTTTTGCAGACCCGTAATCAAACCGTTCACGTAGCGCTCGCTGCGTGCCGGGGTGAATGCAATGATCTCGCCTGCGACTTCTTCGCAGGTCTCTGCAACGTCCTGTGCAGACACAACCATAACGGCGGTGATTGCTACAACGAGGACAGTAAGGATAGAAATGCTTCTCTTTAACATGTTTGTCAAGCTCCTGTAATGACATGTATCTTAAGTAACTGATATATTTTCCGTAGGCACCCCACAGAATTTGCGCTGTTCGCTATAATTAGCGTCAGATCAACACAAGAAGCTGCGGTCGCATACGAACCAAAACGCTCTTGTCGGTCACACCACGTGGGCACTAAGCATCGATTTCGCACATCGGGTGATTTAGGCGCTTATGTGGTGTTTTTAACAAGCCAATGATTGCTACTGCGTGTTCACATGATGGCTACTCGGTATCTGCTGGTAGGCAAATTACAGACCTACCACACAGGTGGCATCACCTCCCTTCAGCGGTGAGAAAGACCGACCTAGACCAGCACCCAGCCGCCGTCAATCGCCACATTTTGCCCGGTCATCATGTCGCTCTCGTCAGATGCCAGGAAGGTGGTTGTGCCGACGATGTCCTGCGGGGTGGATGGGCGACCCACGATGGTGTTTGATGCAGCGCCCTTGATAGCCTCACCGGGTGCGCTTGTGTTCCCTGCATCCATCTCCATCTTGTCCAGCATTTCCCACAGGGGTGTTTCAACAACACCGGGGCTAAACGAGTTCACACGAATGTCGTGTTTTGCCAGTGCCCGCGCCGCAGACTGCGTCATGATGATGACGGACGCCTTGCTTGCGCAGTACGGTGCAATGCCGTCAAAGCCAGTGCGTGCCACAGCAGAAGCGGTGTTGATGATCTTGCCGCCGCCGCCTTGCTTAATCATCTGCTTGGCAGCTTCTTGCATACTCATCAGCACACCCCAGCCGTTTACCGTCATGATCATGTCCCAGTTTTCCTTGGTGGTTTCCAGGAAGTCCATGGGCTTGTTCACACCGGCATTGTTGAACATAACGTCCAAGCGCCCGAATGCCTCGACCGTCTTGGCGACCAGCGCCTGCACGGAGTCGCGGTCGGTAACGTCAACCTTCACGGCGATGGCGTCGCAACCCATTTCTTTGATCTCGTTGGCTACAGCAGTTGCCTCTTCATCGTTCAAGTCTGCTACGACGACCTTACCGCCCTCTTTGGCGAGATCATGAGCGATAGCACGCCCGATGCCCTGTGCTGCACCTGTTACGATGCAAACTTTGTCCTGTACACGTCCCATAATGGTGTTCCCTTTTTTGCTATGAATTGAATATTTTATCGGCGGCAGTGCCGCCGGTTTTCACAAGTATTGTTCGTAGCTAACGTCGGTTAAACGTCAGCAGCTTGATCTCCGTCATTTCCTCAATGGCGTAGCGCAGCCCTTCACGCCCAAAGCCAGAGCGCTTCACACCGCCGTAGGGCATGTGATCCACGCGGAAGGCGGAGATGTCATTGACCATCAACCCACCAACTTCCAGTTCGTCAAAGACATCCTGCACCAGCGCCATATCGTTGGTGAACAGCCCCGCTTGCAGCCCGAAGCTGCTGTCGTCCACCGCACGGACTGCCTGCATCACATCGCTGTAGCGGAACACGCTGACAACCGGACCGAAAAGCTCCATGCAGGCGACCTTCATGTTCTCATTGACGTCGGTCAGCAAGGTGGGTTGCACCAAATTGCCCTCCCGCGTGCCGCCGACTAGCACCGTTGCCCCCTCTGACTTCGCCTCTTGCAGCCACTTGTCGATGCGCTCTGCCGCGCCCATGTCAATCACAGGACCGACATCCGTGTCTTCATCGAGTGGGTTGCCGACCTTGAGTGCTTCGACCTTGGGTTTAAGCAAATCTAAGAATGCGTCATAGCGGTCTTCGTGCACGTAAACGCGCTGTACAGAAATGCAGGATTGCCCCGAATAACTGAACGCGCCCAGCGCGACCCGCGTTGCTGCGTACTCAATGTCAGCATCATGGTGGACAATCGTGCCTGCGTTGCCGCCAAGCTCCAGTGCGACTTGCTTGTCGCTGGCGTTCTTCTTCAGCATCCAGCCGACGGCGGGGCTACCCGTAAACGACAGCATCTTGATGCGCTCGTCTTCTACAAGTGGCGCTGCCTCTGGAATGCGCGTCGGTACAACTGCCATGCCACCCGCCGGGTAACCTGCCTCTAGCACCAGTTCACCCAGCAGCAGCGAACAAATCGGCGTTTGCGAGTCTGGGCGCAGGATCATCGGGTTGCCTGCTGCGATTGCCGGAGCAACCTTGTGCGCGACCAGGTTTAGCGGGTAGTTAAACGGCGTGATGCCAGTAACGGTGCCGCGTGCCACGCGGTGCACATGTGCCACGCGCCCCTCGGTGGTTGGCATCCAATCCAGCGGAACGATCTCACCGTAGATGCGCTTTGCCTCCTCCGCTGCAACCTTGAAGGTAAACACAGCGCGGGTGGTCTCCGCACGGGCAGCACGGATTGGCTTGCCTGCTTCTAGGGCAATCGCACGCGCAAACTTCTCGTGATTTGCCTCAATGCCTGCGCTGACTTTCTCCAGCACATCAGCACGCTTCCAGGTGGGTAGCTTGCGCGTCACCTGAAATGCTTCGTCTGCCGCTGCAATTGCCTTCTCTACTAAGTCAGCGTTTGCGTGATGAATCACAGCAGCGACAGTTCCGTCGTAGGGGCTGCGGACTTCAATGGCGTCGTCGGTATGGATCCATTCCCCATTCACCAACACGCCCCAGGTGCCGTACTCGGTTTCGCTACCGTCGTGGGATGCGGACTGTACTTCGCCGTCGCGTAAACGTTCTAGTGCCATGTGTTCACGTTCTCTTTCCTAATCTAACAAGCTCAATGGCGATTCCATCAAGTTACACAGTGTATCCAAGAACTGCGCACCTCGCGCCCCATCAACCGCACGGTGATCGCACGACAGCGACAGGGTCATGGTGGGACGGATCACAATTTCGCCATCAACTGGCACTGCTTGCTCTGTGATGCGCCCCACCGCGAGGATCGCCGCCTGTGGTGGGTTCACAATCGCGTTGAAGTTGTCTATGCCGAACATGCCCAGGTTGCTAATGGTGAACGTACCGCCCTGTAGGTCGCCGGGTTTGAGCTTGCCCGCCTGTGTGCGGGTTACGATTGCTTTACGCTTTTCGGCAATCGCCTGCACGCCGAGCGTATCGGCATGGTGAATCACAGGCACGAGTAGCCCCTGGTCAAGCGCGACCGCAAGCCCAACGTTGACGTCGTCATTGAAGACGACACCGTCTCCGTTCCATTGCCCGTTAACGTACGGGTTCTGGCGCAGGGAGGCGGCAACTACTTTGACGAGCAAGTCGGTGTAGGTCACCTTGACGGCACTGCGTTCCATCACGCTCTTGCGCCACGCCACCAAACCGTCGGCAAAAACCTGCCGCTTCAAATAGAAATGTGGAATGGTCTGCCAGCTTTCCGTCAGGCGCTCTGCCATGCGCTGCCACATCGCGCCCGTTTGCACAAGGCGCTCGTCGGGCGGCGTTGCAGGTGCAGCTTTTGGCGTCGACGTGGTTGCCACCGCAGCAGGTGGTGCGTAGCCCAGCACATCATCTGCCAGCACAGCACCGTCCGGTCCGCTCCCCGCGATGAGCGCGAGGTCAAGCTGCTTTTCGCTTGCGAGCCGCCGCGCCTTGGGGGATGCGAGCACCACGCCATCTGTTTGCGATGCGCTGCGCCCATTGCTACCGATGTACGCCTCTACATCTGCCTTGGTAACCCGCTTACCCTGCGACGGTACCTGCGCGATGTTGATGTTGTGGGCAGATGCCATGCGCTGCGCTACTGGCGTCACGCTTTTGCCAGCATTGACCGGGGGAGTGTTCACCGCCTGTGGCGGTGTTTCCGTTTGATCAGCAGTGTTTGGCGTCTCTGCCGCCGGGGCGCTTTCCCCCGGCGACAGGATGTACGCAATCACATTGCCCACAGGCACATCGTCGCCTGCCTGCGCCCTAACGCCGCCCAGCGTACCGGAGGCAGTTGCCTCGACCTCGACGGTGGTTTAATCTGTTTCCACTTCCATGATGGGAACACCCATTTCGACGGGGTCTCCCTCATGTTTGAGCCAGGCAATGAGCCGCCCCGTGTCCTGGGACATGCCCAATGCTGGCATGATGATTGCCTCAGCCACGATAATTACCCCAGACCTTAGCTGCTGGCGCCGCTGCCATTTGTGGTTACACGGTCACCAGTGGGCATCGCCGGGCGTCCGTTCGGGTGGATACGCGGGTTATTCCACTGGGATTCGGTGTCGCGGACGCCGCTCAGCGGTCCGGTTGCGGTGTGGTACTTGGGACCGGTGACCATCAGTTCTTCTGCTGGGAAGCGCGAAATCACCTCACAGCCATCCGCCGTCACAATGAGTTCTTCCTCAATGCGTGCTGCCGACCAGCCATCGGAGGCGGGCCAGAAGGTCTCCAGCGCGAAGACCATGCCCTCTTTAATCTCTTCGGGGTGGTCGAACGAAACCATGCGGCTAAACACGGGCTTCTCCCAGATTGCCATGCCAAGACCGTGACCGTATTGCAGGGCAAATGCTGCTTCTTCGTTGGGGAAGCCGAATTCTTCCGCCTTGGGGAACGCCTCGCCAACCACATCTGCGGTGGTGACGCCGGGCTTAACAAGGCTAATCGCGTGGTCAAGGATGTCTCGGCATTTCTTGTAGGCATCTACCTGTGCCTGCGATGCACTGCCCACGACGAATGTGCGGTAGTAGCAGGTGCGGTAGCCCATGTAGCTGTGCAGAATATCAAAGTAAGCAGGGTCGCCGGGGCGCAGCATACGGTCGCTGAAGACGTGCGGGTGCGGGCTGCAACGCTCACCGGAAATGGCATTGACGCCTTCCACGTACTCACTGCCCATCTCGTATAGGCGCTTGCTCACCAGCGCGACCGCGTCACTCTCGCGGAAACCCGGCACCATAGCACGATACAGTTCGTCATAAACGGCATCAACCATCGCTGCGGCGGTGCTCAGCAGCGTGATTTCGTCCTGGGTCTTCACGAGGCGGGCGTTCTGCATTAACTGCTGCCCGTCGATGATCTTCACGCCTAGCTCTTGCAGCGCAAACAAAATGGGTAGCTCAACAATGTCGATAGCAACCGGGTCGTTCTGCACGCCGTGCTCTACCAGTTCGTCGTAAATCTTCTTCGCGACTGCCTGGGCACGCCCGGTTTCTGGCGCGATGGCACCGCGCAGCAGCGTCGGGTCTGGGCGGGAGCGTCCGTCACCCATCCAGGAGCAGTAAATATCGTGGTGCTTCGCCGCAGAACCGAAGTCCCACAAAATTGGCTCAGCGTTTTGGGGCAGCAGTGTAAAGCGGGACATCTTATCCATCGCCCAGGTGCCGATGTGAGTTGCTGTGATATAGCGGACATTGGTCATGTCGAAGCACAGCAGCGCCCCAGCCTCAGATTGCGCCAGGATGTTCTTGATACGGTTCAGGCGTTGGGTGCGCAGGCGCTCGAAGTTAACGCGCTCCTCCCAATCGACCCCCATAACGCCGTGTGTTTGTGTTGGCATAGACATAATACAGGTTCTCCTAAAAAGTCTTATTTAAAACTGTTACGTAAAAAATCAAAATCTAAACGTTAGGCGCGGTTGCACAGCACCTTCGCCATTTCAAAAACGCGCTCCACATCCGGCACTGTCAAATCTTCCAGCGCTGGTGAAAACGGGATGGGTACATTCATTGCACCCATACGCCGTACGGGAGCATCCAGGTAATAAAAGGCACCGTCTGCGATCACCGAGGCGATCTCTGCGGTGGTGCCATATTGTTCGTAGCCTTCGTCAATCACAATGGCGCGGCTGGTCTTCTTAGCAGATGCAATGAGCGTGTCGCGGTCAAGCGGCACGGTGGTGCGCGGGTCAACCACTTCAGCGCTGATGCCGATGTCCGCAAGTTTGTCGGCAGCGGCGAGCGCTACATCAACCATGCTGCTGGTGCCCACGAGCGTAATGTCGGTTCCGCTGCGCTTGACATCTGCGACGCCTAGCGGAATGGTGTACTCGCCTTCCGGCACTTCTCCCTTGAGCTGGAAGCTCAGCTTGTCTTCGAAGAACACAACCGGGTTCTCGTCACGAATCGCACTCTTGAGCAGCCCCTTGGCGTCGTACGGCGTTGATGGCACCACAACCTTAAGACCAGGAATGTGGCTCATCCAAGCGTGCAAGCTCTGGCTGTGTTGGGCGGCACTGCGGCGGGTTGCGCCAAGCGTTGTTCGCATGACCATGGGCACCTTAAGCTTGCCACCGGACATATAGTGGATCTTGGCTGCCTGGTTGACCATCTGATCCATCGTCAGGGTGATGAAATCCCCAAACATAATATCCACGACCGGGCGCATACCCGTCATTGCGGCACCCACACACATCCCGGTGATGCCCGCCTCCGAGATGGGGGAGTCCACGACGCGGTCGGTGCCGAATTCATCGACCAGACCCGAAAGCACCTTGAACGGTGTCCCCGCCTCCGCCACATCCTCACCGATGATGAAAACACGTTCATCACGGCGCATTTCCTCGGCAAGCGCTTCATTCACTGCCTGGGAGAATGTGATGGATCGCGCTGCGGTGTTAGCTGGCGAAGACATGTAGGTCAACCTCCTCTTCTGGCGGATAAGGCGCGTCTAGTGCGAACTGAACGGCAGATTTCACCGTCTCCTCGACCTGTTCTGTGATGCTGTCCAACAAACCGTTGTCGGCGATGTTCTGCTCCACGAGCCATGCGCCCAGGTTAGTGATCGGGTCACGGTTCGTTTTCCACTCCGCTTCCTCTTCCTTAGAGCGGTAGTAGGTGCGGTTGATGTCTCCGACGTGGTGCCCGTGGAAGCGGTAAGTGTGGCACAGCAGGAACGCCGGACCGTCCCCATTGCGGGCACGCTCAACCAGGTCGAGTGCCGTCAGGTAAACTTGGCGCACATCCTGCCCATCCGCTTCCCGCGATTGGATGCCGAATGCCTGGGCACGACCCATCAGTTCGCCAGCAGTCGTCTCGGAATAATGTGTGTATTCGTTGTACATGTTGTTCTCGCACACGTAGATCACAGGCAGCTTCCAGAGCTGCGCCATGTTCATGACCTCATAAAACAGCCCTTGCCCCAGTGCGCCCTCACCGAAGAAACACACCGCGACCTGATCGGTGCCGCGCATCTTGGCAGACATTGCCGCACCTGTTGCGATGCCAGCACTGCCGCCGACAATCGCGTTCGCGCCGAGGTTGCCGCTGTCCTGGTCTGCGATGTGCATGGAGCCGCCCTTACCACGGCAATACCCCGCTGCTTTGCCCAGCAGCTCTGCGAACATCGGCTCAAATTCGGCACCTTTTGCCAGGCAGTGCCCGTGCCCACGATGTGTGCTGGTGATGTAATCGTCGCGGCGCAACGCCTCGCAAACACCAACGGCGACCGCCTCCTGCCCGCTGTACATGTGGGTGAGTCCCGGCATTTTGGCGGAAAGATACAGTTGGTTTGCCTGGTCTTCGAAGGCGCGTATCTTAGACATTTGTTGATACATGTGCACCCATTGCTCACGGTCAACGGCATCTGTGCCAGGGATCGGGGCAAGTGTCGAACTAGTCATCTGTCTTGTCCTTTGTTGCGTTTTCGGTGCCGCTGTCACGACGGACTTGTGCAAGGTGTGCTTGCATGGCATCCCGCGCAGCAACCGGGTCTTTTTGCTTAATTGCGGCGAGAATGCGGCGATGGTGCTCCTGCCCACGTTCCCGTGCGCCCTCAACCATCGCAATTCGCTCACGCAATTCCTGCAAGAGATCAACAATAGAAGCCATGAGGTATGGAATGATGGCGTTTTGCGAAGCATCTGCGAGTGCAAGGTGAAACGAGTGGTCTTCTCGGGTGTACTCGGTGATGTTTGTCAGGTTCGCATCCATCGACTCGAGTGCTTGTTCCATGCTGGCGATGTCTTCTGGAGTGGCGTGCCTTGCTGCCATTGCAGCAATCTCAGGCTCCAGGATTTCGCGTATCTCAACGATGTCCAGCAGGTGCTTTTTCTTGCCAACAGACATCAGTAGCCCGAAAGACTGCTTGAGTGCTTTACCCGTGTCATCAACGATGAAAGTGCCGCGTCCGGCTTGAACCTCGACCAGCCCCTCTTGTTTGAGTGACTTGATCGCCTCTCGCACTACGGTGCGGCTCACGCCAAATTGTTCTGCAAGGGAGCGTTCGTTGGGGAGTTGGTCGCCAGCATCTAGCTCACCGTTGACGATTTGTTCTCTGATATGTTGCGCCATCTGCTCGTAGAGGCGCTTGGAATATAGAGGTGATTGAGGCATCAAGACTATTTTTGTATTAAAGCGATTTTTTTGGTATGGTCATCATACCACAACGTTAAAGTAACATAACAATTGGTGTGCCGCAATGCCAAATTCTGCTGCGGTGGCAGGAACCGGGGTTTATACGTGCGAACAACGTTGGTGAACTGAAGCACACGCGATGCTATTTGACGCCTAGCAAAACACTCTGATTTTCGAGAGCTAATAACTGCGATAAGAGGGCAATTGAGAAAAAGTAGCTGTTCCTATAAGGTTGGTCATCATTTTACTAAGCAACATGAAGGTCATGCGATCTTATATGCGGATCTGCGGTGCGTGGCAAACCGCAAAAACTGGTACCCAGACCGTATTTGTGGTAATTTTGGCGTCAATTATATGCCGCTAGCCAGGAGATATTTTGTGAAAAAACTTATCAACGATGCCAATAATGTTGTTGAAGACGCGCTGCGGGGTATTGCCGCCGCACATGCAGATTTAGTCAAAGTCAATTACGAACCCGCATACATCACCCGTGCGGATGCCCCTGTACAGGATAAGGTTGCGGTAATCTCCGGGGGGGGCAGCGGTCACGAGCCATTGCACGGCGGTTTTGTGGGCAAGGGGATGCTTGATGCTGCTTGCCCCGGTCCGGTGTTCACCAGCCCGACCCCAGACCAAATGCTTGAGGCAACAAAAGCGGTCAACGGCGGCAAGGGCGTGCTGCACATCGTCAAGAACTACACCGGCGATGAGATGAATTTTGAAATGGCGGCAGACCTCGGCAAAGACGAAGGTATTGAGGTTGAGGCAGTTGTCATCGACGATGACGTTGCCGTGAAAGACAGCTTGTTCACTGCTGGGCGACGTGGGGTAGGCGGCACGGTATTTGCGGAAAAGATTTGCGGCGCGGCGGCAGAAGCAGGGCATGACCTGAAGGCAGTAGCAGACCTGTGCCGCAAGGTAAACGAGAATGTGCGCAGCATGGGGATGGCGCTCACATCCTGCACGGTGCCGCACGCGGGTAAGCCCACCTTCGAGCTTGGCGAAAACGAGATGGAAATGGGTATCGGCATCCACGGTGAGCCAGGGCGCGAACGCATGGAACTGAAGACCGCCGACGAGATCACAGAAATGATGGCGGACGCCGTCATGAGCGACTTGCCGTTTAACAGCGGTGATGCCGCCATTGTCATGGTCAACGGCATGGGCGGCACCCCACAGATTGAACTCTACATTGTGTATGCGAAGCTGGCGCAAATCTGCGAGAGCAAGGGTATCACGATTGCCCGCAGGCTGGTGGGCAACTACGTTACCTCGCTGGAGATGGCAGGTGCCTCAATTACCATGCTGCGTGCTGACGAGCAAATGCTAGAACTGTGGGATGCCCCTGTCCATACCGCTGCGCTGCGCTGGGGCATGTAGCGATGGCGGAAATCACCAAGGCAGATGTGGTTGCATGGCTGGAACGCTTGGCGACCGTCTATGAAGAAAACCGTGATTACCTTACCGAACTGGATTCGCCGATTGGCGATGCTGACCATGGTGCAAATATGGCGCGTGGGTTTAGCAAAGTAAAAGAAAAGCTGCCAACCATCCAGGAAAAGCCCCTGGACGGACTGCTAAAAGACGTGGGAATGACGTTGGTGAGCACGGTGGGTGGTTCTAGCGGACCGCTGTACGGCACCCTGTTCATGAAGGCAGGCATGGCGCTCAAAAATAAGGAAACCGTCGATTTAGAGGCGGTTGTTGCCATGTTTGATGAGGCACTAAGCGGTGTGGTGCAGCGCGGCAAAGCTGAACTCGAAGACAAAACCATGGTTGATGCGTTGCACCCGGCAGTCAATGCGCTGAAGCAGGCGTTGGCAGATGGCGTTGACCTCTCAGATGCGCTCCAGCAGGCGACAGAGGCAGCAGAAGCGGGCATGAAGGCAACGACGGACATGCAAGCACGCAAGGGACGTGCCAGTTACCTGGGGGAGCGCAGCGTGGGTCACCAAGACCCCGGCGCTACGTCAACGTATTTGTTATTCCAGGCGGCGCAAGAAACGTGGAAGGCGGACAACACATGATCGCACTGGTATTGGTATCCCACAGCCCCAAGGTTGCTGAGGGCATCAAAGAGCTTGCCGACCAGATGAGCCAGGGCAAGGTTCACATCTTTGCGGCGGGTGGCGTGGATGATACGACCATCGGCACCAATGCAGAGCGCATCCACACGGCGCTAGCAGCCGCACTGGCGGCAGATGACGTGGATGGCGTGCTGCTGCTAGTGGACATGGGCAGCGCCGTCATGAGCGCCGAAATGGCAATCGAGATGTTGGACGACGCAGACCAACCGCGTGTGGTCATCGGTGATGCCCCCATCGTTGAGGGTGGGGTAATCGCCGCTGTGGAAGCATCCATCGGCAATAACCTGGACACAGTCAAGCTCGCGGCAGAAGCAACCCGCCAGATGGACAAGCTCTCTTGAGCCTGCTGGCACTTTCCACATTGCAACATAACCACCTAACCATAACCGGAGCACACCATGCAGGAAATTGAGCTTACGATTGACCATCAAAGCGGGCTGCACCTACGCCCCGCATCCATGTTCGTGCAAAAGGCGGCAACCTACAGTTCAGAGATTATGGTGCGCAACGTCACCAAAGAGACGGACTACCGCAGTGCAAAAAGCGCTATCGCCGTAATGATGCTCAAGGTCTCTCAGGGGGACATGATCAACATCCGTGCGGAAGGCGACGACGCAGCGGACGCGCTAGACGGACTAAAGGCACTTGTTGAGAGCAACTTTGAAGAGGAATAACAGCGTGGGGCACCCGACCCATTTGCCGCAGTTCAGCGAATTGGCACACTGGAAGAGGCTATGACGGAAATACGGATTCACGGCGTTGGCGCGTCGCCCGGTGTCGCGATTGGGCAGGTGTTTTACTATGAACCACCTGCGTTTGACCTGCCACAGCGCCCACCGGAAGCAGTAGAGATCGAACATCAGCGCTTTGTCAACGCACGATCTGAGGCAGAGCAACAGCTCAACGCACTTCGGCAGGCAATGGAGGAAAAGGTCGGCGCGGAGCAAGCACAGATCTTCGCTGCCCACGTCACCTTGCTAAACGACCCGATGCTGGACGAGGGTGTGCAGCAGCACATCAAAAACGGCAAACCTGTTGAGTCCGCGGTGCAGCTTGCCGCAGAAGAACTCGCACAGATGCTACGTGACACGGGCGACCCGCTGTTTGCGGAGCGTGCCACCGACGTTATGGATGTAAGCGGGCGGGTGCTACGGATTTTGCTGGACGTGGGGCAGAGCGCCCTCACCGACCTGACGGAGCCGTGTATTGTCGTCGCACAAGACCTGACCCCTTCCGACACTGCCGGGCTAAACCCGGCGCTTGTGCAGGGTATCGTCATGGCTGCGGGTGGCAAAACCGCCCACGCGGCGATTCTCGCCCGCACGTTGGGCATTCCAGCGGTGGTAGCGGTGGGCACGGCGAACATGCAACAGTTCGAGCACGCTGCGTCCGTCGTGCTAGACGGCAGTTCTGGCGAGGTCATCATCGCCCCGGACGAAACCACACACGCAGAGTACAACACGCGGCACGAACGGCACGTTGAACGCACGCAGCGTATGCGCGAGGTGATGCACCAGCAGGCACGCACTGCATTTGGCACCCGTGTGGAAATCCTGGCAAACGCGGGGGAGTTGGATTCGGTCGTCGGTGCCGTTGAGAACGGTGCAGAGGGTGTGGGGCTGCTGCGTACAGAATTCCTGTATCTTAACCAGAAAGCGCCCCCCAGCGAACGGCAGCAGGTCGAGACATACCGTGCCATCTTCGAGGCGATGGACAAACGCCCCATCACGCTGCGCACACTGGATGTGGGTGGAGACAAGCCACCGAGCTACATCGACTTTCCCAAAGAAGATAATCCGTTTTTGGGGTGGCGTGGCATTCGCGTAGCGCTCGATGAACGTGATGTGTTTAAGTCGCAAGTGCGGGCGGTGCTGCGTGCCGCCGTCGGGCATGATGTGTCCGTTATGTTCCCGATGGTGGACGGCGTCGAGACGTTCCGGGCGGCGCGAGCGCTGTTCGATGAGGCACGTGCTGAACTCGTTGAGGGCGCGGTGGAGCACGCACAGGTTGCCGTTGGCACGATGATTGAAACACCTGCCGCTGCTGTGCTCGCGGATTTGCTGGCGGAAGACAGCGACTTCTTCAGCATCGGCACCAATGACCTCACTCAGTACACCTACGCGGCAGATCGCAACAACGAGCGTGTGAAAGCATACTTCAACGACTTTAGCCCGGGTGTGCTGCGCCTTATCCAGCAGACGCTAGACGGTGCGGCAAAGAGGGATCGCTCTGTGGGCGTGTGCGGTGAGCTTGCCGGCAATCCGCTGGCGATACCCGTGCTGGTGGGCATGGGTGTGCGCAAGCTGAGCATGGTATCTGCGGTCGTACCGCAGGCAAAGTATATCCTCAGCAAGTTTAATGATATTGACCTGGAACACATCGCCATGCGTGCGCTGATGATGAGCACGACGGCGGAGTTAGAAGCATACATGCAGTCCGTGTTGGAAACACAAGGCGTGCTGTAATCAGTATTTGAACGCGCCATCATTTTACGATACCCTCCATGTACGCTAGAGCAACAGATTTGTTTTGTTCTTTCAAGTTAGGAGATTATTGACATGCCAAGACCAGTAACCCTCTTTACCGGACAATGGGCAGACCTGCCCCTGGAAACCCTCGCAGAAAAAGTCGCCAGCTTCGGCTACGATGGACTTGAACTTGCCTGCTGGGGCGATCACTTTGAGGTGGATAAAGCACTGGAGCAGGACGGCTACATTCAGTCCCGCAAAGACATTTTGGAAAAGCACGGGCTAAAGTGCTTTGCCATTAGCACTCACCTGGTAGGGCAGTGCGTGTCAGACGGGGTCATTGACGACCGTCACAAGGGCATCATACCGGAACGGCTGTGGGGCGATGGCGACCCAGACGGCGTGCGCCAACGCTGCGCAGAGGAGGTCAAGAACACCGCTCGTGCCGCCAAAGCATTCGGTGTAGAAGTTGTCAACGGCTTTACGGGCAGCCCGGTGTGGCACCTTATCTATCGGTTCCCCCCAGCACCGGACTCCATGATTGACGCAGGCTACAAAGAATTTGGTGACCTGTGGAACCCGATCATTGATGTGTTCGAGGAAGTTGGCGTCAAGTACGCGCTGGAAATCCACCCGGCGGAGATTGCCTACGATATTGTGACCTCCCACAAGACCCTGGAAGCGATGAACCACCGCCCCGGCTTCGGCTTCAACTTTGACCCGTCCCACATCCTGCACCAGTTTGTAGACCCGGTCGAAGTCATCGAAGAGTTCGCAGACCGCATCTACCACGTCCACGTCAAGGACAGCAAAGTCCGCCTGAACGGGCGCAGCAGCATCCTCGGCTCTCACCTGAACTTCGGTGACTCCCGCCGGGGCTGGGACTTTGTCTCCCCTGGGCATGGCGACCTGAACATCGACCAGATGATTCGCGCCCTCAACCGCATCGGCTATAACGGTCCGCTTTCGGTTGAGTGGGAAGACAGCGGCATGGATCGTGAGTTCGGTGCGACCGAAGCGTGCGCCTGGGTGAAGAAGAACGACTTCCCGGCATCTGACCTGGCGTTTGACGCCGCCTACGAGTCCTAGGGAGTAACCAAGATGACAGAAGGTGGCGGATTTACCAGTATGGCGGGTGCCCGCGCAGAGGGCGACGCGCCTGAAATCGGCGTGGGGATGCTGGGTTACTCGTTCATGGGCAAGGCGCACTCCAACGCGATGAAGAAGCTGCCCTACATGATGTACCCCCCGGTAGCGATTCCGCGTTTGGTAGCAATCGCCGGGCGCAACGAAGAGGCGGTAAGCGAGGCGGCAAAGCGCTACGGCTACGAAGGGTATTACACCGACTGGCGCAAGATGCTCGAAAACGACGCTGTGCAGGTGTTCGACAACGGCGGACCCAACAACCTGCACGCCGAACCGTGCATCGTCGCAGCGGAGGCGGGCAAACATGTCTTCTGCGAGAAGCCACTGGCACGCACCGCAGAAGAAGCGAAGGGGATGCTAGACGCGGTCGAGAAAGCGAACGTCAAGCACATGGTCGCGTTTAACTATCGCTTTGTGCCCGCGATTGTGCAAGCAAAAAAGCTCATCGAAAGCGGTGCGCTGGGGCGCATTTTCCACTACCGTGCAGTGTATTTGCAGGAATGGATCATTGACCCGAACTTCCCGCGCATCTGGCGGTTGGCGAAAGATGTGGCGGGCAGCGGTGCGCTGGGCGACCTTGGCTCGCACATCATTGACCTGGCACGCTTTCTGGTCGGGGAGCCGACGAAGGTCATGGGCATGACCAAGACATTTGTCGAGGAGCGCCCGTCTGAGAGCGGCAGCGGCATGGAAAAAGTCGATGTGGACGATGCGTTTACCGCGCTGTTGGAGTTCGACAACGGTGCGATCGGCACGGTAGAGGCGTCACGGTTTGCGCAAGGGCGTAAAAATCACGAAGTGCTGGAGATCAACGGCGAGAAGGGGTCGATTAAATTCAACCTGGAACGCATGAACGAGTTGGAGGTGTTCTGGCATGGGGAAGAGCCGAACACAACCCAGGGCTTCCACAATGTGATTGTTAGCGAGCCACATCACCCCTACTGGGAGAACTGGTGGCCCCAGGGGCACATCATTGGCTGGGAACACAGCTTTGTACACGAGTTCCATCACTTCTTTGACGCAGTCGCAAACGGCGCAGACATCGCGCCGTACGGCGCAACGTTCCTTGACGGCTATCGCAACGCCGTCATCTGTGACGCGATTGTCGAATCGGCGCAGTCCGGCAAGCTAGTGGACATCAAATACGACGTCTAGGGACGCTTCGGTTCGACGATAGGTTATCAGCGAATCCAAGGCGCTGCTGCACAGGCAGCGTCTTTTGATTTAGAACGCGCCCTTGCGCGACAGCACTGTCCACACCGTGCGACCGAGGATTTGCACATCCAGCCAGATGGAGTAGTTGCGGATGTAAAACAGGTCATATTCCGTGCTCAGGTGCATGGGTTTGGTGCTGCGCCCATTCACTTGCCACCATCCTGTAAGCCCCTGCGGTACCTCAAAGCGCTTGCGCTGCCACTCCTCGTAGCGGTCAACCAGTTCGGGCATCTCCGGGCGCGGACCGACGAGGCTCATATCGCCCATGAGGATGTTGAACAACTGTGGGAGTTCGTCCAGGCTGGTGCGTCGCAAAAAGCGCCCAACCCGTGTGACGCGGGGGTCGTTGGGGTGTTTGTGGAGCGGATTGCCGTTTTCGTCGTAGGCGACGATTTCTTCTTGCTTCCATGCCACGCCGTGCACCATAGAGCGGAACTTGAACATGGTAAATGGTTTACCGCCTTCACCGACGCGCTTTTGTAGGAAAAACACCGGGCCCCGGCTATCCAGCTTGATGCACAACGCTATAATTGCCATCAGCGGCAGTGTGGGCACCAAGATAATGAGCGTGACGATCACGTCGAAGATGCGTTTGTGGAAGCGCTGATAGGGCGTGAGAACAGGTTCCTTCAGCGTCAGCAGGGGAATGCCACTGAAGTTCTCTACGTTGACCTGTAAAAACGCCAGGTCGGTGTACTCCGGCACAAGGCGGATGTTTACGGGCAATGCCTGCAAGCGCAGCATCAAGTGTTTCAAATCCAGGCGGGTATCGCGCTCAATGGCAAACACGACCTCGGAGACGTGGTTGTCCGTCACGATGCTTTCGATGTCATCTATCGTACCAATCACATGCGCATTGGTTGTTTGCGGTTCTGCGGGCAGGCTAACCAGCCCAACCGGGCGCAACCCCATCCACATGTGCTGCATGACGATGCGGTACATCCGTCGAGCAACGTCACTGCTGCCGATGATAAGCACGTTGCGTGTCGCGGTGTAGTAGCGCTTGCGTTTAATGTAGAAGGTACGGATTGCTAGCCGAGAACCAATAACCAGCATCAACTGCAACACGAAGAAATAGATGATTTGCAGACGGCTGACGTTGCGGTAACTCAGGTAGATGGCACCCAGCAAGGTTAGCCACGCAATGAGGGAGGCAGACGTGATGACCTGTAGTTCGCGCACGGGCTGCACAATGTGGCGTGGGCTGCGTGCGTCGAAGAGGGCAAATGTGAGCAGGTAGATGATAACCGCGAAGATGTAAACCGGAACCGGAATGAAGAAGGCTTCTGGTGCACCGGGGGTTCCCAGCGGCACATTCAACCTCAGCATTGTGGAAAGAAGCAGTGCCACCACTACAATTGCGACATCCAGCAGGATAAGCGCAACTGTAAAACGCACACTCAGGTACTTAATCAATGGTGGTCATCTCCCCGTTACTTCGCGTTGGGTGTATTGTGCCGATTCTACACGATATTGCTATATAAAAAGTATAACCTTCACAATTCAAGAACATCATGGCGCTACGGGCTAGGGCATAACCACCCCAAACAGCTCGCTTTGCGCGGTTACCACTGCCGCCAGCCATCCACGTACTCACGATGCAGAACGGGGTTATTCAGCGTGTTCACACCGGTTTGCACGCGGGATGTGTCCGCGTCGAATAATGTAGCGGACTGGAGCAGGTCGGGGGTAATCCACTGGGTGGGAATGTCATCCTGTAAGCGTAGTGGGGGCGTTTGCACAGGGGAAGCAAGCACGAAGCCCCACTCACCAAACGAGGGCACATGCGTTTTGAGTGGCACCGTCTCGAAACCACTTGCCTCGATTGTGTTTACAATCGTCCAGTAAGCCTCTCGCACAAAATACGGGGAGGTCGCCTGTGTGATAAACACCCCATCGGGTGACATGCGTTGGTGCAGCAGGTGATAGAACTGCCGACTGTACAGCTTGGAGAGGGTTTCGTTGTTGGGGTCGGGCAGGTCGATGATGACCGCGCTGTAAAAGTCGGTGGTGCTTTCCACATATTTGTACGCATCCTGGTTGATGACCTCTACCCGTGGGTCATCTAGTGCCCCCTCGTTGATTTGCAGCATCATGCGGTTGCTGCGGGCGAACTCGGTCATTGCTGGGTCAAGGTCAACAATGGTGATGCGCTCTACAACATCGTATTTGAGCAACTCGCGTGCGACGATGCCATCGCCACCGCCAAAGACAAACACATGCTCTCGCTGGCGTGCTGCGCCCATCAGCGGGTGCACCAGCATTTCGTGATAGCGGTACTCATCGCGGCTGCTAAATTGCAGGTTGCCCTCCAGGTACAACCGAACGTCGTTGCCGCGCCCACGGGTGAGTACGATGCGTTGGTAGCGGCTCTGCTCTCGGAACACAATCGCATCGCTGTACAGTCGCTGCTCTAGCAAATTCACCAGCCGGATGCTGCCCACAGCACCGATTAGCATCACAGCACCGATGACCACTGCTGCGACTGTCAGCCGCTTTACCCAACGCCGTGAGAGCCGATAGGCGAACAGGTTGAGCACTAACCCAGCAGCAAGCACATTAAACAGCCCCATCAAGAAGGCGGTTTGGGTCACACCCAGCAGCGGCAGCAGCACAATCGGGAACGCAAGCGACGCGACCAATGCACCCAGGTAATCAATGCTTAAAATATCTGCCAGTGCTTTGCCCAGGTCTGCGCGGTGCGCGACAATGCGCGTCAGCAGCGGGATTTCTAGCCCGATGCAAATGCCAACCGCCATAATCACCGCAATCATCACTGTGTAGTAGAGGTAATCTGCCGTGCTGAACACCGCATACAGCAAGAACGCGCTTAGCCCACCGAACAGTCCGGTGAGCAGTTCTACGATGATGAAGTAGCGCAGTTCATTGCCACGGATGCTACGCGACAGCAGCGAGCCGATGCCCATCGCAAACAAAAAGAACCCAATCGTAAATGAAAACTGCGTGACGCTATCCCCTAGCAGATAGCTGGAAAGCGTGGCGATGAGCAGTTCATACGTCAACGCACAGACCGAGATAATGAGTACGGATACGAGCAGGGTCCCCCGTTCCTTGGACGTGACCTCTGCCTGTGAGGAGGTGGGTTCGTCGCGGACGTACTGCGACGGAAAGCTGATCGGTTCGGTCAACGGGCGTTACTTCCCACTGCCAAAACCGCCGCCGCCCGGTCCGCCACCGATAATGAAAATGCCGCGAGTGCTGCCCACCCGTGCAGACTCTGATGCGGCAGGAACCAGCCCGTAGCCGCGATAACTCGCATAACCCGCGCCTGCTAGCAATGAGCCGAGGATGCTAAGCGTGAGAATAACGGTGATGATTTTACCCATAATTTGTCTCCCTTACTTCGTTGACGGCGCTGCCATGTACATCAGCACACCAACAATACCCATGACAACCGCGTAGCCAACAAACCACTGCGCAACCCACACATTGCGCCGAATGGTCACGTCGGCAGTCAGGTTCGCTGCTGGGGCATTGTCCGGCACGGTCACCATCAGCCGATGTTCGCCGCTGTCTAGCGGCACGAACATGCCATTTTCGTTGTAGTCTGTTTCTCGCCAAAAGCCATCTTCGTCAAACCCGGTTTCGTGCCAAAAAGACTTCGTGAACAGGAACGACTCTGTGCCGTCCGGGGCAACCATGCTCACATCTAAGTCAACAAATGTGTTCTCCGGCAGCGCCCCGTTCAAGCTCACGTTCACCAGGGCGGGTCTACCGGCTTGGTTAAAGTTCACGGGGAACGACTGCTGTGTCTCCGCTAGACGCATGGACGTTTGCTCAACACGCTCGCCAAATGCACTGGTGAAGATCGCTAGAGACAACGCCGCAATCGCAAACAAGACCGTTAGCCCGGCGGCAAGGCGCATGTTCTCGCCCCGGTTGATGCGTGCCTGCACCCGTCGGACCCACGCCTTGTCGTCGAACGACTTGGCAATGTCTAGCTCAGAAACCGCCTTGCCCGTGTAAACTTCTAGTTCCTCGTCGGTTTGCTGCACACTGTAGCGCAGCCCCCCGCGTGATCCTTCCGCAACGTACAGGCGCTCGTTTTCCTTTGCCCGCCAGGTTAGCTCGCCCTCCGCGCCAACGATACGCGCCGGGTACCGCTCCACGATGGGGTAGTTCTTGTCCTTGATTTTGATGGACATGGATGTGCGCGGGTCGAACTGCTCTCGGAAGCGCTGCTTGGTATAGATGGAAAAGCCTTTTTCATCATATGCAAGCCACAGCAGCCGACCGTCATCGGAGCCGATCATCCACTCATCCCAACTCCAGCGGTCTTCGTCATCCCAGCCGGTGTAACGCACACGCCCCAACACCATGTAGGATGTGCCTTCGATAGTGATCGTCTTGCCGATGCGGACGGGCTTTGCCGGGCGCGGCAGCCGCCGGGACTTGCCTGTGACTTCCGGGTCACCCACGCCGATGGTAACGTAGCTGCCGCAGTTGTGGCAGACAATCGTCTGCGCACCAGAGGTATATTGCGACAGCCCGGTACCGCAGTTCGGGCAGGTTAGCTCTTTGAGGGCAGGTTTGTTTGCAACTGCCATGCTGTTACGCTCTCCGTCGATTAATTCATCTTGATGTCGTGGTGTTCCAGGTCTTCACCGATAGACAGTTCAATTTCGTCCTTCCAGAAGTTGACACTAACTAGCTTGCCGCCTGCACTGCCACTGGCATAGCCGAACTTACCTTCGAGGGGCAGCACGGACGAAAACTGTCCTTCGCTGCCGAGCATCTGCCCGGTGCGCTTTTCGGTGATGAAAACATCGTGGTTATTGATTTTGTACGTCTTGCCGACCTGGATTTGATCTGCGGGTGGGATTGCGCCGCGCACACGCTCACGACGGTACAGTGTCCAGTAGCCCTCGTCTTCTTCCAGCCAGTCCGGGGGAGCACCATCATGCCATTCGATCTGCCACTCATCCCAAAAGCCTTCATCGTAGGTGTAGCGCACACGCCCCAGCACGGTGAAGCTGCGCCCTTTGATCTCGCCCTGGGTGCCTACGCTCACACGGGAGGGGTAGTCTGCCAGGCTCGCGGTTTTGCCAGCTTGGTCAAGCCCGTCGCTGCCACTGACGATATATGCCGTGCCGCAAAACTGGCAGGTGACGCTGCGCACAAATTGGTTTTCTACCTTAAGCGGTGCGCCGCAGTTGTTACAATTCATGGAAATCATGTGTTGTTTTTCTCCATGTCCGTTATCACTCTCCCAATACTGTATCATGGTTTCAAGATTTACACCGCCCAATTTTGGGTGGGTTGCCTGCTGGTAGTTATGCTATTTTGCCAGGATTAATCGGGTAATGGGGCGTGGAAATCGACAGCGACCTGCGTACCGGGCACATGCGGGAGGTTTTTCCACGTGCGAACGGTGCCCGCGCCGTCGGTTAACAGCGCTGCCGTCTCCGACCGCAGCCACATATAGCCACCACCTGCACCAACCGTTTGCTCCACGATTCGCAAACCCAAGCCGCCGCGCCCCGTGTGGCGAGCGGTTTTGCCGCCCATCGCCGCCCGCAGGTAATCCAGTGGGGCGGTGCCAAGTATGCCAAAACGTGCTTCCAGGCTGCCGCGCACGCCAATGCCCATATCCGCGATCGCTACACGCACGCGCACCTGCTCTTTTTGCACTGCTTCATGGGTTTGGATCATGACCATGCCGTATGGGTCGCGGCTGTGCTGATACACATTGGAACACAACTCGCTAAGCACCCCGAGCAAGTTGCCTAAGTTGCGCTTGTGCAGCCAATACCGGAAAATGCGTTCTGCCTGCACGATAACATGGAATACATCCTGCTCACCGCTGATCGGCGTGAGTTCGAGCATTTTGGGCTTTGGCTGGCTGCGATCCCACGTTTCGCTGAGCGGCGCATCCGCTCGTAGATAATCCCCAGCGACGCGGAACAGGTCGATTCGCTCCAGGTATTGGTGTACGCGGGATTGCAGGTGGCACAAACGCAGGGGTTCATCCGTTTGCGCGGTGTGCATCCGGGCGGCACACACAAGCGCGACAATGCCGTAAGGTCGGATAAAGGTCACGTCGGATAGGTCTAGCGTGCCACTGCGCGACCGCAGCGCTGCCGCATAAAATGCCTCCGCGTCTTCACCTTTGTCGCCCAGTGCGTTGGGAACGCGAATCATGTGTTGGGCCCGTAGCGGTTGATCGCGTCGAAGGCGTCCTTGCCTCCCAATCGCAGCAGCACCTGGTATGCCATTTCGCGGGCATCGGTGTTGTCGCTGTCCCGCAGGATAGCAATCACCTCGTGAGTCACAGCACGGGAGGCGGGGGAGTCTCGGCGGCGCCCGATGTTGACCAGCGCCCAGCCCGCATTAGAGCGGACATCATAGGCGGGGTCTGTCAGCGCGATGAGCAGTGCCGATGTCGCCTCAACGTTGCCAAGTTGATCGAGCGCCCAAGCTGCGGCGGCACGCACATCCGGTGCCGGGTCACTCAGCATCCGGGACATGGCAGTGGTCAGTGCGCCGTGGATGCGATCTTTACCGACGAGGAAGAAGTTAGTGCGCCGAACATCGACGTCTGTGTGGTGCAAATTGGCGAGCACCTTGTCTTCGTCGGGCGTTTTCTCTAGCATTTGCACCGGGATGGTTTTCAGAAGCTCCTGAAATCCGCTGTCATAATCGCCGAATGCAATGCGCTGTTTTGCTCTGAGCGCGGCAGGAAGCGTGTTACCCGCCAATGCCAGCACAATCACATTGAGTTCTTGCTCAATGGCAAGCGCGTGCAGGCGGCGCATTTCGTCCGGGATGTGCGGTCCTGCCAGTACCACCAGCAACTCACACTGGCTAATGATGTCTTCCAACACCGCAGACCGTTCCAGGTGTGGAGGGGCGTCCTGTAGGTCAATGCCGATCATGAGTCCGTGCCAGCGCAGCTCATCCCACAGCCGGACTGCTAAACGGCGATCTTCTGGTGCGTAGATGATAAATGCCTTCATAGCGGCACTGTCCCCGATAGCGCTGTCATTCCTTACTTCCATTGTACAGCATGACAGGCATAAATCGCGCGTGCCGCGTAAGTTTACTGAATCCAGTCGGCATTCGTACTGCCCCGGCATGGAGCAAGCATTCAACGCCTCTTGCCCATTTCTTTAAGATTCCTTAACGCACCCTGGTCACAATCTAAGCAAAACATTAAATGACTCAAAGGGGGAAATAATGGGGTCAGAAATGCTCGTCAGCACAGTAACCGTACTGATGGGGTTACTGTTTGTCGCTGCCATTGCGGCTTTTTTACTAAGCAAAGTTCGCTTCCCATACACGGTGGGCTTGGTGCTTATCGGTGTGACGCTTGCATTCCTGGGAGATCGGTTCCCAGCGCTGGGGGAGGGGCTGGATGCGCTGGAACTTGAGCCGGAACTCATCATGTTTGTGTTTATTCCGGCGCTTATCTTTGAGTCCGCTGTGAACACGGACGTGCGCTTGCTGTCAAAAAATTTAGTACCCACGCTCATCCTGGCGGCACCGGGACTGCTGCTATCCACCGCGTTGATTGGTTTTCTCGTCGCCACCTTCACACCCATCCCGCTGGACTCCGCCCTGATTCTCGGTTGTCTGATTTCCGCAACAGACCCGGTGGCAGTGATCGCCCTGTTCAAAGATGTGGGTGCACCCAAGCGGCTCACCATCCTGGTCGAGGGAGAAAGCCTGTTTAACGACGCGACTGCTATTGTAACTTTCCAGATTATCCTGGCGGTGGTTGCAACCGGCATCCTGGACACACAAACAGTGTTTGGCGGCGTGCTGAACTTCTTCATTGTGTTCTTTGGTGGACTAATCGTGGGGCTAGGCTTTGGCTACATCGTGTCGATTGCCATTCGGCTCATCGGCGACGAACCGCTCATCCATCTCACGCTGACGCTCGTTGCTGCCTACGGATCGTTCATCGTTGCAGAGCACTACCTGCACACCTCCGGCATCATGGCGGTGCTGGGCACGGGGCTGGTCATCGGGTACTACGGTTCCGTGTTGTACAGCCACCGCGTGAAAGAATCGCTCGAAGTCTTCTGGGAGAGTATCGCGTTCGTGGCAAACAGCCTCATCTTCCTGATTTTGGGCGTCAGCGCACAAGTCTTCCTCACCAACGTGAACGGCAACGTCCAGGGATTGCTGGTGCCCGTCTTAGTCAGCATCGTGATCGTACTGCTGGTGCGTACTTTACTGGTGTATAGCATCGTTCCACTCGTCAACAGGATTCCGGGGCAGCGTACCATTAGCCGTGGTTACCAAACCGTGATGGTGTGGGGTGGTTTGCGTGGGGCAGTCGCGGTCGCACTTGCGATCAGCCTGCCGCTCACCTTCCCGTTCCGCTGGCAGATCATCGACATTGCGTTCGGTGTCATTCTATTCACCCTGCTAGTGAACGGCACGACCATGCGTTTCCTCTTGCAGCGCCTTAAGCTGGATCGCCCGTCTCCGCTGGAAGAGTACGTCGGCAGCTTTGTGCAAACGATGTCCAAGCGGGAGGCGCTTAACCGCCTGCAGAGCGACGAAATCCAGGCAATGGGCGACGCCAGCAAGCCCATCCGTGAGCAGTACCAGCAGGAGTTCGCGCAGGCAGAGGCACGCCTGTACGAACTGCGCGAGCAGCTTGGCAACACCCCAGAAACCCAGCATGATCTCGTCTGGTTGCGTACCATCGGCATTATGCACGGCATTTACCTGGAGCGTTACGAAGATAACTTGCTGAGCCTGGATGGGCTGCGCGAACTGGAATGGGACTTGCGGCAGGTTGAAATCGACCTGGATTCGACGGCAGCGGGCACACGCCCACGCATCCACACGCCTGCCATCCTGGAAAATGACATGCTGCAACTGCGTTACAAGCGCGGCATTTTCTTCCGGCGCGGCACCCAGGGCATCACGCAGGTGTATGAAGAAGTGACTGCACTGGCGGTTGGCAGCAAGGCGGTTTTGGATAAGCGGGATGAGGTGCAGGAGTTTGCCAACGCTGGCGATGAACTCGTCAATGAAATTTATGCACACTACGAGTTACTCAACAAGAAGGCGAACAAGCGCCTGCGTGAGCTAGAAGAGCGCTACACCGACGCTTGCCAGACCGCACAAGTCCGGCAGATGCACAAACACGCCCGCGACGGTGAACGTGATGTAATCCGCGAACTCATCGTCGGTGGTGAGCTGCCTGATATGATTTCCGACCGCGTTGAGCGTGCCGCAGAGGGCTAGGCATGTTCGCCATACAAGCAATACCACAATCCGTTTGAGGGAAAAACAATGCACTACTTAGAAAGATGGTTTGGTCCGGCGATTCTGGTCGCATTTGTGTTTGTCGTTGGGCAGGGGATCTTCACGCAGCTAAATCACGGCACAGAACTACACGGCGCGGGGGCGAGCTTCCCGGCACCGCTGTACACCCGTTGGATTGCGCTGTATGAGCGGGGTAACCCACAGGTGGAAATCACCTATGAGTCAATCGGTTCTGGCGGGGGCATTGACGCGATTACGGAGCAGGAAGTTCACTTTGGTGCTTCCGACGCGCTGATGTCCGAAAGTGAACTGGAGCAAGCGCCCGGCGAAATCCTGCAAATCCCTATGGCGATGGGTCCTGTTGTGATGGCGTACAACCTGCCACGCCTAGACGAGCGTATCACGCTCAATGCGGATGTGATCGTGGACATCTACCGTGGCGAGATCGAGAGCTGGACGGACGAGCGCATTGCCGAGCTAAACCCAGAACTTGACCTGCCGGATATGCCCATTCACGTCACCCACCGCTCAGATAGCTCTGGTACAACAGCAATTTTCACCGAATACCTCAGCGCCGTTAGCGAGACGTGGCGCGACACCGTGGGGCAGGGCAAGGTCATCAACTGGCCTATCACGGACGGGGCAGGGGACGGTAACGACGGTGTTGCTCAGCAGATTTTGCTGCGACCCGGCGGCATCGGCTATGTGGAATTCACCTATGCGGAGAACGCAGGGCTGGAATACGCCGCCATCATCAATCGAGAGGGCGAAGCAGTGCTGCCCTCCGTAGAGAGTGTGCAGGCGGCAGAGCGGAACACCCCTGCGGCACCGGGAGAACGCAACAAGCCCAGCATCGTGAACGCGCCAGGCGAGGACTCATACCCCATCGCCGGGTTTACTTACTTGTTGGTGTACCAAGACCTGAGCTACTTTGAGCACGCCGAGGAAGCAGAGGCGCTGCTGCAATACCTGGAGTGGGCACTTACCGAGGGGCAGCGCGTCGCGCCAGACCTCAACTACACACCCATCCCGGAACCTGTACAGCAAGCAGCACTGGAACTTGTCGAAAGTATCGAGGTGCCAGAACACGACGAAACGGATGAGCAGCAGGCATCAACGGAGTAGCCACCTCCCAACTCAAAACCCTGGCACGACTCGTGTCAGGGTTGCCCAGCCCCCATCAACTTTCGCAGTCATTTCGTCCCACGGCAGCACCCCCGACGTTGCATCCGCAGCACGCACGTTAAGTGCACCCGCAGCATTGGCAAGCTGCACTACCCGTGCCGGGGGCAGCCCGCGTAGCAGACCGGTCAGGATGGCAGCGTAGGCGGCATCGCCCGCACCCGTCGTGCCAACGACATCGACCGCAAACGCCGGGTGATACGCGGCGGCACCCTGCCAGTCCGCTACAGAGAAACCGGGCAGGTTCAGCGATTGCAGGCGCTCACCGTCGCCAGTTGCTTGCAGGTAAATGCCGTAACTTGACATCTTCAGCCCGACGATTGCCGCCCCCATATCAATGAGTTCGCCAGACCGTTCTGCGAGTTTGTCGGCGTCAAGTGTCCCCAGCACCTCACCATCAACGCTGTCAAATGCGTCGCGGTGCAGCATAAACGTGATCTCTTCCACGCTGGGCACAAACACATCCACATAGGGCAGCACTTTCTCTAGCAGCGCCCGCCAATACACATGACCCGCAGGCTTGTTTGGGGCAGGTTGGGCGGTGTCCATAGACGTGACGACGCCGAGGTCCTTCACCCGCCGCATGATCTCTGCGAGTTCGTCACCGCCGTCGCTGTAGAGGTGAGGCAGTAGCGGCGGGTAGCCCAGGTGAAAGATTTTTGCGTCTTTCACCTGGGCAAAGTCAATGTCTTCGATGCCGAAGGTGTCGTTGGTGCCGGGGCAGTGCAAAAAGATGCGGTCACTGTTCTCCGGCGAGAGTGCAATCGTGTAGGAACTGGCGCTGCCGGGCTGCACTTTAACCATGGCGCTCAGTTCAGGGTCGCGGTCTTTCAGCGTGGCGATAATCACCCGCCCGATCAGGTCGTCGCCCACTTTGCCCATCATGCCCACACTTGTGCCCATCACATGCAGCGATACACCACTGTTGGCAACCGCACCGCCCGTAGAAACGTTGAGCGCGTCCACCTCAAACAGCATCCCCGTTGCAGACAGGGCACTCAGCGGCACATCGTCCATGCCGGGCAACAAATCCAGGCAGATGTGCCCGGCTACGATAATGTCTACCATAATTCTATTCCATCAATAATAGTTTGCAGTGTTCAGTTGTCAGGTCACAGCGTAACCGTGCTGGCGGTTTTCTCGCTTTCCAGCGCGGCAGTCAGCACCATGTGATGCTGCGCCGCCTCCTGCGGTGTGGCACAGTACAGCGGCTGGTGCATCCCGTCTCGACCGTTAGCGTACTCATCACAAAACGCCGCCCACATTTGCAGCAGGCTATCGGACAGTCCAAACTCAAAGATGCCCCCTGTGATCGTCTTATAGGCGGTTTCGTAGCCCAGGCTTTCCTCGCACCACACCTGTTTGCCACCGGGTTCGTAGTCCATCGTGCAAAGGGACTTTGGATAGCGCGTACTGAATGCGATGCTCTTGCGTGTGCCCAAGATTTTGATGTACCACGTATTGGTCTCTCCGGGCGCAATGCGGTAGGTCTTCAGCGTCATGGGGAAGTTACCGTAGTTCGGGTGTTCCACCTCGCACGCGAGTGTGGCATTGTCCCACGTCTCGCAGGGCACTTTTTCACCATCGGCGTTGTAGCGCTCCATCATGATGTTGGTCAGCAGCGATCGCACATTTTTGGGCATCCAGCCGAAGCGCAGCGGAATGTGGAAGACGTGCATGCCCAGGTCGCCCATGCAGCCATACTCACCGTTGATGGCAATCATGCGCTTCCAGTTGATCTTCTTGTCCGGGTTGATGTCGCTGCTGTGCAAGAAGCCCGCTTCCACATCAATGATCTTGCCGAACGCATTCTCGTGAATCGCGTCAATTACGCGGCGGGCACCGGGGTAAAACGGGAACTCCGACGAGCACGCGACATAAACATCCGGGTTCGCGTCGATTGCAGCGATGATGGCGTCGTTCTGCGCTTTGTCCATGCCGAACGGCTTTTCGCCCAGCAGTGCCTTGCCGCTGTTGATAATGTCTGTGTAGAACTGCTGGTGGAGGTTGTGCGGCACCGCGCAGTATATCGCGTCGATGTCGTCACTGTTCAGCAGGTCGTGATAATTCGTTGTCTTCAGCTTGATGCTGTCGAAATTCGATGTGTACCAGTCAAACAGACCCTCGTTGGTATCACAAATGCCCGTGATGACCGGTCGGAAGTTCACGTCTAGCAGGTGCATCCACCGGGCGGCAGCACTGCCGAACTCGCGCCCCATCAGCCCTAAGCCGATGATCCCGAAGCGTATTTCTTGGGTTGCCATGTCGGTGTTCCCTACCCGATGTGCTTAATGGCGTCTTCGGGACTGGCGTCGTCATGCACAATCGCCATGAGCGCCTTGGTCATGCCCGCCGGGTTGTCGTGGTGAATCACATTGCGCCCGTAGACGATGCCCTTGGCACCCTGCTGCATCAGGTCGTGGGTACGCTTGAGGATTTCCTCATCGCTGACCTTGCCACCGCCACGCACCAAAATCGGGATGTCCCCGGCGATTTCGACCACGCGATGGTACTCGCTCACATCGTCGGTTGGGTCTGCCTTGATGACATCTGCGCCCATCTCGACTGCCTGGCGCACCAGCGGCAGGATCTTGTCAATGTCGCCGTCCACCATGTAGCCCCCCGCCGTTGCGTTGTCCTTCATCACCAGCGGTTCCACCATCAGCGGCATACCGTAGCGCTCACACTGTGGCTTGAGCGCCAGCACATTTTGCACGCAGTGCTCCCACAATTCGGGTTGCTCCGGCAGCATGAGCAGGTTTGCCACCACACACGCGGCGTCTAGCCGAATCGCTTGCTCCAGTGGGTCTTGAATCATACGGCTGTACAGCGTGCGCGGCAGTGCTTTGCCGTAGACGTTCGCAACATCCGTGCGCAGCACCAGCGCGGGTTTGTCTTTGCCGGGCATACCTTGCAGCGTGGGTGCCTGCCCAATCGTCAGTTGAATGGCATCCGGCGCTGCTTCAACGACGGTTTCAATTGCATTGCGCATGTTCTCAATGCCGTCGATAAAGCGCCGCTCACCAAAGAAACCGTGGTCAATTGCCACGTCAAAACACTTGCCGTCCGGGGCGAATAGCCGATTGATACGGGGAGTGATGGACATAAAAATCTATTCCTTTTTGGGTGGAAGAAAACAATCTATCTGCCTGCGATTATGCCAACAAACAGGCGAAAAATAAAATCCCACGTAACGTCACACAGCCTTAATTGCGGTTTAATCGGCACGGAGGTCCTGCCACTTGCGTGTGAGA
Organism: uncultured Anaerolineaceae bacterium; assembly: GCA_964451095.1. Taxonomy (GTDB): domain Bacteria; phylum Chloroflexota; class Anaerolineae; order Aggregatilineales; family Phototrophicaceae; genus DAOTTY01. Next base: position 2,700 of record CAYVGI010000026.1, on the reverse strand, counting down.
TTAGCAAAATGCAACAATGATAAGTTGCTGTCTATTGTCTGCCCTGCACCATCAAATCACCACAAGAGGTTTCTGTTGTCCTACGCTGCCAACATCCCGAAGTTCTATTTGTATAAGGCACTGCGTTTCCCGCTGTTGTGGCTGCCCATTTATGTGGTCTTCTTCCAAGAGGGGCGTGGTTTCACACTCGCACAGATCGGCATCATTGACGCGGTTTTCTGGCTCGCCAATGCCCTGGGTGAGGTGCCCACGGGTGCCATTGCTGACCGCTACGGGCGCAAGACATCTATGTTGCTGGGTACAGCAATTTATACCGTATCGATTGGGTTGGTTGCAGTTGCGGAATCGTTCCCGTTTGTGCTGCTGGCGTACCTGGGTTGGGGCATTGCCCTCACCATGACGTCTGGTGCGGATGAAGCGCTTTTGTACGAGTCTTTGCAGGCGGAGGGGCGTGGGAAAGACTATACCCGTGTGAACGCCCGCGTGATGATGATCGAAACCTCGGCGCGGTCAGTAGGCAGCGTGGTGGGGGCGCTGCTCGCGGGCATTGCACTGGCGCTACCGTTCACCATGAGCGCAGTGCTAGGTGTCGCAACATTTGCCGTTTTGCTGACCCTGAAGGAACCTCAAGCGGCATCTGATATGCCACGCGCCAGCTACAACACGATCATGCGTGATGCCCTACGGCTCGTCCGCACGCGCCCGCTGATGCGGTGGGCACTGTTCTACCTGGCGATTGTGCCGCTGGGACCGTTTATCATCCTGTTCGTGTACATCCAGCCGTATGCACTTGAGGTCGGTTTCTCTGTGCAGGCGCTGGGGTTACTCGTCATGGTCATGAACCTTGTAACCATCGCAGGCGCGGGCATTGCCCCCCGGCTAAGCCAGCGTTACGGCGAGGTCAGCGTGTTGTTGGCTGTCCCGCCATTGCTGCTGATGGGGCTGGTTGCGTTAGCGATGGGCGTAAACATGCTTGGGCTAGTTGTCATTGGGGCGGTCGCGTTGGTGCAGGCAGTCATCCGCCCCATCGTAATGACGATCGTCCACCGTGAGGTGAGTGACAGCGCCCGTGCGACAGTGGTCTCGCTGGGGTCGCTGGCATTCACCTTGCTGTTGGCGTTGTTTAGCCCAATCTATGGCTGGTTGGCGGATACGGTCGGTCTCAACGCTGTCTTTGCTGTGATGGCACTCACGCTAGGTGGCACGATGCTCGCAGTACTGTTCATGCGCCGTCCGCAGTTCTTGGCGTCATCTGCCGCCTAGCTAACGGGTTGTGCCTCACTCGGTCTCGATTTCTTCCAGACGGAAGCGTTCGGTTAGTTCGGCTATCGTCGCCAGGTGGCTATCCCAGTAGATGGGCACGCCGCGCCGTATGGTGCCATGCACGCGGGGGTAGTCGGTTGCTGCGTGCACCAGCACCAAATCGGCGGACTTGCCAACTTCGATACGCCCCCGGTCGGTGAGTCGCATCACGTCAGCGGGGTGGGTGCTGACCATAGCGACGCTTTCGTGTAGTGGGACGCTGTTCTCAGTCGCCAGCTTGAATGCGGTGTGCAACATGGCAGCAGGGTAGTAGTCTGTCGCCAGGATGTCCACCAGTCCGTCGCTGATAGCATTAACCGCGCTCAAGTTGTTTGACGTGCTTTTGCCCCGGTAGGCATTGGGGGATCCCATCACAACGCGCATGTTATACTCGCGTGCTGCTACTGCTGCCTCTTTCGTCACGGGGAACTCGCATATTGAAACGCCCATTTGCGCTTGCCGCACAACTTTCTCTGCCGTGTCATCATCATGGGACGCGACGGGAACGCCATGCGCCTTCGCAATGTCTAACACGCGCTCCACAACCGTCCAGTCGCGTGGCTCAGCAGCACTGGCAGTAATACTTTCTTTCAACGACGTGCGAATGCGCGTTTTGTACGACTGTAATTCGGCATCGTCCGGGTCTAACCACTCGTCCACAAAATTTAGGTAGCGATCAACATCCTTAAACTGACCTTGCCCCGGCGTATGATCCATAATCGACACCAGTTGGATCAGGTCGCGTTCCAGTAGGTCTTGTAGTACAGGCACGGTGTCGGGGTTGTTTACCTCAAAGCGGGCATGAACGTACATGTCCACCAACGTTTTGTCGTTCATCCGGTTCAGCGTCTCGATCATCTCGGTGGCGCTTTCCTGGGAGCGCAAATCGCCTTGTGCCCATGCGAACGAGATTGCGGCGTAGGCGGTCGTGATGCCTGCTCCTGCCAGACGCTTGTCGAGTTCGAGCAAGCCCACTTCAGTGGGGAAGCGTGCGTTAGGGCGGGGGAGTACATCGCGTTCGAGCATGTCGCCGTGCAGGTCGACCAGCCCAGGGATAAGAGTTAGCCCGGCAAGGCTAGGCACATTGGCGGGGGCAGTGCCCTCAATGACTTCGGCAATCATGCCATCTGTAACCCGAACCGAGCCATGTTCGAGCACACGGTCTGGCAGGACGACCTTTACATCGCTTAACCACATAGATTCTGCTCCGGTTTTGGTGTGGGCAACACGATGACACTACCCGAATGCTTCTGAAAAGTTAACATGCAAACTCATGCTACAGAACAAGAGGCTACCGCGTTACCGCGATAGCCTCAACGCTATTGGTTCGTCTGTAGGGCGGTTAGTCTTCTAGCGTGGAGAGGTCGCCCTCTGGCAGTCCCTGTGCGCGTGCCTTGA
>CAYVGI010000025.1:0-44779 GCA_964451095.1 uncultured Anaerolineaceae bacterium | reverse complement strand
TGCCTATCACCAAAAAGACCCTATCGACGGGCAGGGCATCTACGACGCGGTGTTCACATCACGTACGCTTGCGCAAGCGATGATCGCGTGGCGTGAGGGCGAAAAGACCTGGGACGAAGCGCTGGGCTGGTACGATGAAACCGTGCGGGCAGAGGCAGTCCCCATGTACGAAGCGACAATGTTCCGTGTTCAGCAGCAGATGTACCCCTCGGTAAATGTTCAGATTCCGCGCTTTGTTTGGGAGACACCGTTTAGCCTGCTGTACAACGACCCGCATTACAAGAAGTTGGTCGGTTACGCCCTCAATCGTCAGGTAGACCCATCACGCGCCACTGCGCCACGCGAACTGGCGATGGGGATGCTGCGTGGGGGACTGCGCAAGATTAGTGACCAACTGGGCAATTACGAGCGTGCCTAGCTGCGTTAAACAGGTGGCTCGTCTATACACACAGACGAGCCAACCGACTCTAACCTCGTGTCTCAACAAGATGAGGGAGCAAGATAACGCTCGCAGAAGACGATGAATTGCCAGTGGATTCGTCATTGCGTGCGTTTTACCAGCAGGGCGGTAGCGTGCCGCTGGCAACGATGCTACGGGGAGCGAGTAAGGCACCTGCCTCAACAGGTGCCGTTGTTCGTTGACTAATCCCCTGCGCTGAGCGGGGCAGGCATGGTTGCGAGCACACGCTGCAACTTTAGGGACAGGTGCAGGATGAGCCGATTGTCGGCGTCATCCAGGTCTAGCCCGGTTAGCTCGCTGATGCGCTCCAGGCGGTAGACAAGCGTGTTGCGGTGCACGTCCAGGTCGTTTGCCGCCTTGGCGAGGTTGCCGTTCGCCTCAAAGAAGCCGTTGAGCGTGCGAATCAGGTCGCTTTGCTTGCGCTCGTCATGCTCCACCAGCGCCCCGAGTGTTTCGTGGTAGAAGCTGTGCATATAATCCAGCCCGCTCTCCTTCAGGGCAAGCAACAGTTGGTACAGCTTGAGGTCGCCATAAAATGTTGCTTCCTCGCGCTCACCAAGCTCGGCAGCAATGCTAAGCGCGTCCTTCGCTTCGCGGTAGGCAACACGCAAATCGGACAGCCCCTTTGCCGGACGGCTAATGCCCACGCTGACCAGCCCGCCCGGTGCGCGTAGTGCAAGCTGTTCGCGCACCTCACCGACGACCGCGCGTACCCGGCTGATAGGGGTTGCTTCCTCGATGGGGTACAGCGCCACGATTACGTCAACGTACTGCCCAATTGCCCCGCTCAGTTGGCGGCGGCTCATATCGTCCCGCACCAGGGCAATGAGCGATTCTAACGGCAGTGCGGTGCCACTTTCCGTCACCGCCCGGAAGACGGACACCACATATTCGGAGTCCACGTCGAACCCTGCCTGTGTCGCACGGGTGGACATCAGATCGTCGTCTGTGGGCGTGCCGCTCAGCCACATTTGCACCCAGTCGCCACGGGTTTGCTCCACGGCGGAGGCAATAGCACGGTTTTTCGCCATCTCGATGGCGCACACATCCGCGCCATAGGTGAGCACCAGGCGGTCAAAGTCGTTGAGCACGGGAGAGCTATCGACCAGGGACAGGTAGCCTGCGATGCGCTTCTCTACCTTGAGTACGGTGGTGTGCCCCAGCGGGCTGGTAACGATGGCGCCTTCTGCGGTGGGTGCGTCTGCTTCCAGCCAGGACTGAAACTCGCTGTAGGGAAGGTTGTTCATCATGGCGCGACCATTGCTGTTGCGGCGTGCCATGCTGGGGTATACCTGCGAGAGTAGCACGCCCGCGTCGTCGTGGATGAGCACAGGCTTGGCAGTGGCACGGGCGATGATTTGCAGCAGGCTGTTCAGGTCACGGTTTTCTGCAACGTGGCGGGTCAGTTGGCGTTGGATTTCGATGGCACGTTGCGTGAGTTGTGCGGACTGGTTGACGATAAGGGTGTTGACGGCGCGTTCTAGCGCGGTAAGGTTGGACTCTGGTGGGAGGGCAATAATATCGATGTGGTTTTCGCTTGCCAGGGCGATGACATCGTCGTCAATGAATGTTTCCTCGGATGCGACCGCGTGGATCTTCACGCCAGCAAGCTTGCTGATAACGTTTGCCAGTGTGATGCGGGGGTCGTAGCTGCGCAGCACTTGCATCGACACAAACGCCAACTCCCCACCGTAGATTTCTGGAAAGGCGGGTGGATGAGCGCGTACGGTAACAGACCAGCTCACGACTGTGTCGGGAGAGCCAGCCACAAGGGCACTGCCGAGCGGTAGCGCGAACTGAAGGAGCGCCTGGAGAGTTGCGGTGTTGTCGCTAGTCATTAGCTTCTGTTTAATGGTCTCTGAGGCAGTGATTTTAGAGTACATGATAATTGCGCCCTATGATCGGTTTCACCAAGCATGATGACGTTATTTTAGTGATTCATCCCAACATTGTACAAAAAAACAGGGCAGGTGCCAAAGATTGTCATCTGCCCCACATGTGTCGTTGTGAATTGTGTACAACTATTGAGCGATGCGCAGCACCCCAAGTGTGAATGTTTCACTTTTGATGGAGGTGGTTTCGCCGTCTTCTGCCGCCTCGAACGTCTCCACATGGTAACCATCGGCGGGGGATTGGTTGTGTAATTCTTTTGCTAGTACCTCGCCCATGATGTCGTCACGGAAGCGCTCGATGGCAGCGCTCAGGCGGTCGCTTGCCTGGTAGGCAACCTCAATGCGGTCTTCAATTTCAAAGCCAGCATTCTTGCGCATGACCTGGATGCGCCGCTTGACCTCGTTGGCGAAGCCCTCTGCCACCAGGTCATCGTTGAGTTCGGTGTCCAGCGCGGCGAGGTAGCCGTTTTCCTCGGCAACGGCGTAGTGGTCGCCTGTGTTCACATCGCGGATGACCTCCACTTCCTCCGGTGTGACCTCAAACGTGTCGCCTTCGATCTCTACGACGAGGTTCTTGCCTGCCAGCAGCGCCTCGGCATAGGCACGCACATCAGCGGGGTCGCCTTCGCGCAGCGCCTTTTGCACACGGGGGAAGTCTGGACCGAACTTGCGCCCCAGGTAGCGCGGGATGGGGTTGAGGCTGTACTTCACGAACGTGTCGGCATCGTCCAGCGTCTCTACACCCTTCACATTGAGTTCCGAGAGGATGATGCCCTGCAAACGCTGCACCGCTTCGCCTTCGGCGCGGGTGGGTGCCACAAACTGCGCAGTCGCCAGCGGCTGGCGCACACCAATGCTCACGCTCTCGCGGGCGCTGCGCCCCAGGTTCACCAGCTTTTGCGCCACATCCATGTCTTTCACAAGCTGCTCGTTGATGAGCGCTTTGTCAACGGTGGGCCACTCCGCAAGGTGGACGCTGTCCGGCGCGTCGGCGTCTACTTCGGTGACGAGGTTGCGGTACAGTCCCTCACTGAGGAAGGGCATTGCCGGGGCGAGCAGCTTGGAAACGGTCACCAGTGCCTCGTGCAGCGTTGCAAACGCATCCGGGTCTTCGTTCCAAAAGCGATCTCGCGTGAGGCGTACGTACCAGTTGCTCATCTCGTCTACAAATGTTTGGATGGGGCGCGTGGCGTTGGTCACGTCGTAGTCTTCATATGCCTGTGTGACGCCGTCCGTCAGTTCGTTGAGGTACGCCAGCAGCCAGCGGTCGAGCACATCACGCTCCGCAGGTGGGGTTTGCGCGTCAGTGGGGCTCCAGCCCGCAATGTTGGCGTAGGTGACGAAGAAGCTGTAGGTGTTCCACAGCGTGAGGTAGAACTTGGTGATGACCTCCGTCACCAACCGCTCGGAGAAGCGACGCGGCTCACCTGGCGGTCCGGCAGTGTAGCAGTACCATCGGAAAGCATCTGCGCCAGAAGTGTTGAACACCGACCAGGGATCAACGGTGTTGCCCTTGCTTTTGGACATCTTCTGCCCGTCTTCGTCCAGGATGTGCCCCAGGCTGATGCAGTTTTTGTAGGCGACAGACTCGTTGAGCATGGCGCTGATGGCGTGCAGGCTGTAGAACCAGCCACGGGTTTGGTCAACTGCCTCGCAGATGTAGTCGGCGGGGTACTGCTGCTCGAACATCTGCTGGTTTGCCTGGGGGTAGCCCCACTGCGCAAACGGCATGGCACCACTATCGAACCACACGTCAATCACCTCGGGTACGCGGCGCATGGTGCCGCCCCCGTTGGGGTTCGGGAACGTGATGTCGTCTACGTAGGGGCGGTGCAGGTCGAGTTCGCTCAGGTCGCGCCCGGTGAGTTCTTCAAGCTCTGCCACGCTGCCGATGCACAGTTCTTCGCCAGTCTGGTCGTCAATCCAAACGGGCAGCGGCGTGCCCCAAAAGCGCTCTCGCCCCAGTGCCCAGTCCTTCAAGTCGTCTAGCCAGTTACCAAAACGCCCATCCTTGATGTGCTCTGGCACCCAGTTGACCGTCTGGTTGAGGTCAACCATTTGCTTCTTGTACTCGGTTGCGCGGATAAACCACGTCGGGCGGGCAAAGTACATCAATGGTTCGCCGGTGCGCCAGTCGTGCGGGTAGTTGTGGGTGTAGTCCAAGCGGCGGTAGAGCAGCCCCCGGTCGCGCAGGTCGCGCACGATCTCCGGGTTGGCATCCACGAACCACTTGCCCCGGAAGGGGGTCGCGGCGGAGACAAAACGCCCGTCTTCTTCCACAGCCTTGATGACCGGGAGGCTGTGGCGCTCGCCCATGCGCATGTCGTCCTCACCGTAGGCGGGTGCCATATGCACAATGCCGCTGCCGTCTGCGGTGCTAACGAAATCGCCCTCAACTACATAAGCGTATTTTTGTTCTTCCACAGGGAAGAATGTGTAGAGCGGGTTGTACTCTGTGCCCTTCAGGTCTGCGCCCTTCATACGCTTGACGACGGTGTAGTCCTCAGCGCCAACGAGCGCCTTCTGCATGACGGATTCCGCCAGAATGAGTGTTTCCTTGTCTCCGTTCTCGCTGCCGGGCACCGGACCTTCCACCTGCACATAGTCAATATCGGGACCGACGGCGAGTGCCACGTTGCTGGGCAGCGTCCAGGGGGTGGTCGTCCAGGCGAGCAGATACTTACCCGTTTGCCCCTTGATGGGAAAGCGCACGTAGACGCTGGGGTCGGTCACTTCTTTGTAGCCGAGTGACACCTCGTGGCTGCTGAGCGGTGTGCCGCTGCTAGGCGAGTAGGGCACAACCTTGTGCCCCCGGAACAGAAGCCCCTTCTTCCAGAATTCTTTCAGAATCCACCAGATGGACTCGATGTAGTCGTTGGTAAACGTGACGTACGCTTCGTCCAGGTTCACCCAGTACGCCATGCGTTCGGTCAGGCGTTCCCAGTCGGTGATGTTGCGGAAAACGGTTTCTCGGCAGCGGGCGTTGAACTTGTCGATGCCGTAGTCAACGATGCCGCGCTTATCTTCGATGCCGAGTTCCTTCTGGACGGCGATTTCCACAGGTAGTCCGTGGGTGTCCCAGCCGCCCTTGCGCAGGCAGTAGTAGCCGCGCATGGTCTTGTAGCGCGGGAACATGTCTTTAAATGAGCGGGCAAGGACGTGGTGGCTGCCCGGCATACCGTTCGCCGTGGGGGGACCTTCGTAGAAAACGTAGCTGGTGCCGCCCTTGCGCTCTTCCATAGTGCGCTCGAAGATGCGGTTGCTGCGCCAGAAGTCGAGCTGGTCTTTTTCCAGCTTTGGGATGTCAACCTTGGAGTCGACAGGTTTAAACATGGGTTATACGCTCCGTGCTTGTTCTCGTGTGGATGCTTGGGTTGGTTATAAAGTCGGCAGGCTATGATACCGTATTCGGTGGTTGCGCTGCATCACACACGGAATGAGCCGCGACGCGAGAAGAACACTCTTGCTTCTCACTGCCACGGGGGCACCTTCCTCTCTGGTTTTGGTAGTCGATTTGTGTTCGTGAATCACGCAAAAGGGCGGCACATGCCGCCCGGTGAAGTATAACAAACGCGCTACAAAAACGAACCGTCAAGTGATGTGGTGCGGGATAGCTACTCTGTGGGGGCATCCTGTGGGGTGCGCGTCCAGGGGATGTCCCGCGAGACATACAGGCGGGTGTAGAAGTCGTAGTCTTCGATTTCAACCTCCCAGCCCATTATGAAGTTCGAGAACGCCGTTTCACCCGTGCAGGTCGCGGCAAGCGCGCTCGTACGCTGCGCTTCTTCGTCGGCTTCCCCGGTGCAGTAGCCGGGCATGACTTCGCAAGTACCATGCTCCTGGTAGAACGTGATGGTGTCGCAGGTGGCAGCGGGGTTGCGGTGGTACTGCCACTGGTCAACGCCGTGCATCTCGCGGGTATAGGTGATTTGCTCCACGTTTGCGGGTTTGGGTGGCTCTGGCGGGAACAACAGCCCAACTAGCACACCACCCACGCGCACACCGATGAACACCGCGCCCACCAACACCGCCAGTCCAATCGCCAGGATCCACCAGGGGACGCCAGACCCGGTATCGTGCTCGTTATCGGGGTTTGCTTGTGCGGCGACATCTGCCGCCGCTGCGTTATCTAGCGCTTGCTCGTGCTCGTTAGCGGGTCCACTGCTGGTCATAGGTGATTACCACGACGTCCTGTTGATCTTGTTCGGGCAGTCCGGGGCGGATGGTAACTTCCGTCCACTGTACGGTACCAAAGCCGGAGCGGTCGAACATGCACCCGTATTCGTAGGGCACCAGGTTTTCGCCCGGCACATAGTCGGGGAAGATGCCGTCAGCGGGGTTGCGCACACAGCTTACGCGCTGGTCTTCTGCGATACCGCGCTGGAAGTTTGCGAGGCGGTCATCGTAGTAGGCGGCGACCTGTGCGGTAACTTCTTCTGCCGTGGCACCCTCCAGGGGAACGCTGTAGAACACCTGCTGCCCGGTGCCACCACTGGGGCGGGCACCCAGGCGCTCTGCCTGCGGGTAGGGCGTGATGTTTAGCGGACTGCGTCGTGATGCCTGGTCAAAGTAGAACCAGATGCCTGCCCCGATGAAAAACACGACACCGACCACCGCAATAAGTGTGCCGATGCGAATGACCGAAATTTTTCCGTCTTTGCCCAACAAGAACATTGTGTTTTCACACTCCCCGGTTCCAAGACCGAATCGTTTGAATATCCTGTGCAACTGCTGCGCCGTAGGGCGTGCCTGCGAACCGCTGTGCTGTCGCCTCCCAGTACGGCAGCCCTGCTGCGATTACCTCCGCTGTGGGTAGGTCGCCTGCGTCCAGTTGGTGCCGGATGAACTGCGTCATCAACTGGCGGTAGGGTTGCAGCGGCGCGTCACCTTCTAATTCTAGTTGTTTTAGCGCTGCTTGCACGTTTTCCCGTTGCCCCTGGCGGTAGTATGCTTCTGCCAAGTCGGCATGGATGACGGGCGGTGCGGCGTTTGCCAGCGCCTGTTGCAGTGTGCCCACGGCAATGGCATAGCGCCCCTGTGCAAGCTGCGTCCTGCCTAAACCATACAACGGAAAATGGTGCTGTGGGGAAATGTGAAGTGCTTCCAACAAAATCGCCTCGCTGCTAGGCAGGTCGCCAAGCTGTCGCTCAATATTGCCCAGCAGTGTGAGTTCCTGCACGTCAACATCGGGGGCGGTGCGGCGGGCGGCGAGCAGTTCGCGGGCGCTTTCGATGTCGCCGTTGAGGTACAGGCGCTGCGCCTGCGTGAACGGCGTGACCATGCGGCGGTTGCCCCACAGCACAATCAACTGAGCGACACTGAACAGGGTGGCAATGCCAACAATGGCAGGCACACGCAGCACCGCCCCACCAAACACATACACGCCAAACATCACCGCCAGCAGCACCAGCGCGATGGCGAGTGCCCGGCGTGTGGGCGCATCCCACGTAGAAACCTGTTCTAGCAGGTGGCGGCGGATGCCCCGCACTACGCAAGGTCCTGTGCTGTGATGTCTTCGACCATCAGGGCACGGGCGGTTTCCACATCATCGGCGATGACCGCCGCCAGGGGTGCGCCTTGCTCGTCCCCAACGAGCTTTTGCAGCCCTTCTAGCCCCTTCCACATGCTCATCATCTTATCTGCCTGTGCCGCCGCCCCTGATGGATCGCCGGAGCGGGCGTGGGCGCGGGCGAGGTACAGGTATGCCAGCAGGCGTTGGCGGTCATCGGGGATGCGCAGTTCCAGGGCGCGGGTGAGATGCTCCTGTACCTTGTCCGGGCGGTTGAGGCGGTCGTTAATCAGCCCCAGGTTGTACAGCGGCACCCAGTTATCCGGGTAGAGCGCGTGCGCTTGCTGTGCCGCCGCGTCTGCATCCCCAAAGCGCCCCGCCTGGACGTGCACCTCTGCCAGTCCGTCGTATGCCTCCGCACGGAAGGCATCACCCGCGTCACCCTCCGGTGCCAGCTTGAGCATTGCCTCGTAGTCGCGGCGGGCGCGACCAAGGTGCCCATCCAGGCGTAAGATCATGGCACGGAGGCGGTAGTGTTCCGGGTTGTCCTTGTCGCGCTTAATCATCTCGTCTATGTGCTCGACCGCCTCTTTGTACTCGCCTTTGCGCATTTTACGGATGGCGAGTGTGACGTCACGGGGCGTTTGCGGGCGGAACAGCAGCAGCCCAGCGATGAGCCATCCGGCGGCGGCACCCAGCGTGAGCACAAAATACTGAGAGAGCACGGTTAGCCCCAGGATGACAGCGCCGACGGCAGGGGCGGCAAGTGCCAGCGCACGCGGGTACTCGTGTGAGGGCGTGTAGATGAGCAGCGTGCCCACCCCAAACACGAGCAGCAGCAGCGTTTGCACAGGGGTGACCCACTGCGCGTCCCTGCCCACAACAGCGATAACACTGGCGCTCACACCCGTGACGATGAGCAGGGCAGTCACGGCACGGGCGCGGGGGGAGGCGAAGAAAGATGCTAAAGGATTTCCCATGTTTCGCCTCCGTGCGGTGGAATCGGGTTTTTAACCTCATTAGCCACGGTCATCAAGTAGTTTCACTTCCCAGTCCTCATCACTGACTTCAAGTTGCTCAAAAATGCGGTTGCAGAGCGACATAACTGCATCCGAAGAGACACTTAGGTACACGTACCAACCATTGGAGAGTTGCTTAGACCGTGGTTTTTCTTCTCGAGACAGATATGTAGTTTGCAGAGAACTTGCAAACTTATCAAAGTCACTTTTGGTGTTGATTATTGCGTATTCAAGTGCTTGAAGCATAACACCACGCCAACTATCGACATCATACTGTTCGCCGAAGATTATTAGTGTTGCCGGTGTTCGCCCTTTGTATGCTACGACTAGGGGCGGTGTTCCAAATGCAGGCCAAACTTCGAGAATGACTTGTATTAGCCATTCTGCCCTTTTTACGATAGCATTCCGATCCCACTTTATCACTTGATCACCAAAGTATGTCTGGTTTATGCGCAAGGCATGTTTTGACAACTTTCCTCGTTTTGCTGACCAAGTACCATTGGAAAGAGCAGAATTCCAACTTTGCGTAACGATTGTTAAATTACCAATTGTGTCAAGGTAATCCCTGTAAGTTTCCTCCCAGTCGGTTCCAAGTTCATGCTTCCAATTATTTGTTAGTGTTTGGGGCATCAAATGCTCTATCGTGGGTGTCCCCTCTAGTACAGTATAACCATCACTACCTTGTGACAGATGCTGGTTAACATTGGTTAGAACGAAAATGAGCCGATCTCGCTTCCGAGTATCGTAGATGTTCGACAGAAGTAGTGTTCTACGTATATGTGCGTCACCAGGGTAGTTCCTTCTCAGCAGAGCAGTTTTTAGGCTTCCAGCGATATCGTTATAGTTTAATTCTCTGTAGAGAGTAGGAAACATTTTGTTGGTATAGTTTGTCGGCTCGTTTGCTAGGAAACGTCGAAGGAGATAGTTTTCAATAATTGAAAGTGCATCCAACAAATCTTCCCGATCAATAATCTCACCATAATAGTCCTCGAACAACCCAAGCAGGAATGGGTATGCTGTAACGGATTCCACAACTGTCAGGCGTTCCAACCTATTTCGGATTTCCGGATCGTTCTCGTTCTCTGGTCTCAACAACCGATCATAATAGGTCGCAAATCTTTCTAGAGCGTTAATTTCTGTTACAAAGTTTCCATCCTCTTCAGGTAAGTCTCTCTGCATTCTGTCCCTAAACCGAGCATAGACATGCCCCTTGTTTGGCAATTTACCCGAACGAAACGCAAGATAATGACGCAGAAAAGATGTTAGCTCACCGATTCTGGATACCGTTCGATTCTCACGAAGCTGATTTTCAATATTGACCCAACCGTTAAAGGCATCATTTTGTTGATCCTCTGGAAGCATCATTGCGATGTAATTTCTTACCAAATCCGGCTGTGTAAGTGGTTTACCTTTTGCGTTAAGGCTCTCAAAGATTTCAAAGGGACGTTCACGCTTGTCCAGATCAATGAAAACAACCTGTAAGCTGTTCGCAAAAACTAGGAAAAGCTGTTCTGGATCTATATTGTCTTCTAGCCACTTAGATAATTGTTTTTCGAGATATGCATATGCATCATATATTCTTGACCGTGTTTCTCCACTCAGTAAGTCGGTTCGTCCATCAAGAATCGCTTGAAAGGTTTTTCTGTCGTCGTATTTCTCTGTTGGAAGCAATTTGTACCGGATGCTGTCACTTTCACCCTCGTTGATCAGCATTTTGTATATCTTCTTGTGAATCTTGGGGTGTGTTTCCTCCACTAGATTCGCCAGTGCACACAATGCGAGTGAGATCGTGGTGAGGCGTTGCTGTCCATCCACGAGTTTAAATGCAGGGATCGTCCCACTCCGATTGCCATCGCTAATTACAACGAGAGCTCCCATAAAATGTTCCGGCTCTCGGTCGGCATCATAGATTTCATAAATGCTGAGTATATCATCGAGCAGAGTTTGCCAGTTCGATTTTTCCCAAGCGTATTCTCGTTGAAAGCGCGGAAGGATGTAATGGATTTCTCCTCCTCCGCTGAACACCTTGGAAATTTTGAGGCTATCTACTTTCATTGCACCCTCCTTATCAATTAAGTGTGCATGAAGTATAATTAAAGCTAACAGAGCTTCCTATGGTGTATGCTGTAAAATTAGTAATTTGTTATCTAATCACCGAAATTGAATCAGGGGCGGTGGGCATACCGCGTGAGCTGCGCCGTCCACGCCCCACTCTCCTGCCGTAGCGGGATGTCGTGCGCGTCTACCCAGTACGCAGCGTTGTTGAGCGTGTATTTGCGGACGGCAAGGGTTTTGCCGTCTACGGTGGCGGTCTGCTCACCGTCGAACGAGGCAGTGGGGTCTGTCAGCACGGCGCGGAATGCCGCGTCAGGCTCATCAGCGAAGCCGCCCTGTGCAACCAACGCGGCAGGCGGGAACGCGGACAGTCCCGGCAGCGCTGCGCCCACGAACACCAATCCACCGGGATGCAGGACATAGGCGTCCGGCAGCGGGATTTCGTCATTGGTACGGGTGCTGTTGTTCAGCGTGCGCCCGACGTACAGCACGCCGTCCTCCACGGTTACGGTCACACGCATGATCCCAATCGGCTCGCCGGGAGCGCCGTAGGCAACCACGTCGTAGCGCTCTAGCGTGCCGCCCGGGCTGCGCCATGCCTCAATGAGCACGCTGCGCTTATCGTGGAAGCGCCCGTCCTTGTCCACGCGCATAAACCATGCACCGTCCGGCAGTTCGTGTATCGTCCAGTGTTCTACGAGGCGGGGTTCGTCACCGCCATGGGTGTAGTGGTAGGTGCCGCTGGCAATGAACTTTTCGTGGGCGGCGATGGGATGTAGGTAGCGCATGTTTGGGTGTCCTGTTCATGAACGTGGCAGGTTATGGATTTCAGTCGTCTCGGTCATTGTCTAGCGTTCTTCGCAGCCGTATCATTAGTTCGCTGCCGCCCATCGCCTGCCAGAAGGCACGCCCGGTTGTATTCGCCGCAGCGACCTCCCATTCTAGCGTTTGTAGCCCGTTCGTCTGGCACCAATCTACAATGGCACCATAGAGGGCGCGTCCGTGCCCCAGCCGCCGCGCCGACGGTTGCACATAAACATCCGCCAGGAAGCCTGCCCGCTGCTGCACAAACATCTCCGGCACCAGCTCAATGATAAACGCCAGCGCATAGCCAACCACACGTCCCTGGTCGTCAATGGCGACCACCACAATGGAGTCGGTGCGGTCGATGCGATCCATGATGAAGTAGGCGTAGCGTTCGACGCCGTCTGAGGTGGCGACGGGCAGGTTTGGGTCGATCTGGTGGTGATATTCGACCAGTTCTTCCCACAGTTCGGCAATGTCGCCCGCTTCGTCGCGGCGGGCAGGTCGAACCGTCATGGGGTGCCGCCCTTCAGAACCATATGCAACGTCTCCTGCATCACTGTAGCGCCTCGGGATCGCCAGAATGCCTGATAACCTGCGTGTGCGTGCGGCACCTGAACGATAATGCGTTCTGTGCCGCGCTCACGGAGCCACTGGCAGGTGTCACGCAGCAAAACGCCCCCCACCGTTTCGAGGTCTTCGGTCACATCAACGGCGAGGTGCCACACATACGCGGAACGAAGCGGGTTGCCTGTTCCAACGGTGATGACCCCAACAATGCTGCCGTCTCTTTCCGCGACGAATGTTAAGTTCACTGCCTGCGGCATTAAGCTGGACGGTTCTTCGCTGATGTAAACCGTTTCGGGGAAGTATTCTGGCGTGGGCGTGAATAGTTTTGCACGCGGGTCTGCTGTCATCATGTGGTTGTAGTGCCGTGTCCAGAGGTCCGTAATCGTTGCTTTGTCCTGCGCTGTAGCAAGGCGCGTTGTGATGTCTTGCGACTCCGAGCTTACACCCGCAATGAGCAGATGGAACTGATCCATGATGACGGCAACGTTCTTTGATCGCCAAAACGCCTGCTCCACCGAATAGTTGCGAGACACGCCGATGATGAAATCAGTAACGTCATGCTGTATAAACCACTCGCGTGCGGTATTGAACAGAAGTGTGCCCACGCCGCCGCGCCCATCGTGTGGCTCTACCGCAAAGTGCCATATCTCCCCGGTAGATGGCTGCGGGTTGCGCAGTAGTGTCATGAATCCGACGACTTTACCGTCACGCTCTGCGACGAACGTGCGGATGGTATGCCCATTTGGGAAGTGTTTTGGGTCGTAGTCCAGTGTGACGGTTGTTGGAAGCGATTCGCCACTTCTGAAGTCGGCGTTAACCTCCAAACGGGGATCTAGGTTGACTAATAGGTCACGGTAGGTCTTCCACACCGCAAGCAAGCTTGGGGCATCGCGCCGGTCTGCAATCCGAACGGTTAAGTCTGGCATGGGTTTTTCAATATGAGTTCAGCGTGGTGTGTTCGCAAATCTGTACAATCAGCATAGCACCGCCCCTGGTGGTTATCAACACGTACCCAGTTGCGCTACAATGACGCTATGACTACGCATCCCTCCCTGGAAAACCTACCCGTCACAGAAGAAGACCTGCCCATTTGGATGCGGCGTGCCATGCGCGGCAACGACTGGGGCGCACTGCTGTCGCTTGGATTTAGTGCGCTGGCAGCGTGGTACTTCATCCTGGGGAGCCCGCTGCCCGCCGCCAATATAACGGAGAGCTATGCCTTCATGACGGCAGACTATGCCGCCACGATCCAGGAAGGGCGGCTTTACCCCCGTTGGGCACCGCACGCGCTAGGGGGCTATGGCGCACCGATCTACCATTATCATCCGCCGGGGGCACCGTACCTCAGTGGCATGATCGCTGTGCTGTTCACAGGCGATGCGGTTGCAGCGGTGCGGGTGGTTTATGTGATTGCGTTTTTGCTCGCGGGCGTGGGGACTTACGGTGTTGTGGTGCGGCACCGGGGTGCACCCGCCGCGATTTTGGCGGTTGTGCTGTACGTTACCAGCCCGTACCTGGGGCTGACTGCACCGCATGTGATGGGCGATGTACCTGGGATGCTGGCGCTTGGGATGCTGCCTGTGTTCTTGTGGAGCGTAGACAGGCTCGTTTCGGCAAATTACCCACAGGACTTTGCGTTTGTCACGCTGTCTGCTGCTGCGCTCATCCTGACGGAGCCGCGTGTGGCGGTCGTGGGTGCAGCGCTGGCGCTGGCGATGTTGGCGTGGCGGCGCACGATGCGGCGTGGCAACCCGCACTATGTGCGGCTCGTTGTGCTGGCGCTGGCGTCGAGCATGCTGCTCGCAAGCTTCTATTGGCTGCCCGCACTTGCAGAACGGCATTATGTGCGCTGGGACACGCATATACAGTCTACACGCCCGCTGTTCCTGACCGCGTCCGCGTTTTTTGAACCTGCCCGCCAGCTTGACCCCGCTGCACTGGTGCCCGATGTGCCGCTGACGCTGGGGTGGTTGCGGCTGGGTGTGCTGGGCATGAGTGTTTTGGGTGTTGTTGTGGTGCAGCGCCGTTACACCATCGAGGCGTTGTTCCTGAGTGCGGGCACCGTGTTGATGGTTGTGGGATTGTTCGTGTTGCCGTCACAACTTTGGCTGCTTGGTGTGATTACCTTGTGCTTTTGCATGGGGAGCGGGGCAGCGCTATCACTGCGGGATCAATTTGATGAGCGGGGACAGCGGTTGGTGCTGGCAATTGCGCTCCTGGTCGTCTTGGCGGCGTCCCACCCGGCGTGGCTGGCACCTGTGCCGCGCAGCACGATCACGGATTTGTCTGTACAGGCGCAGCGGCAGCATGAGTTGAGCGGCTATGGGGTGGCGGTGGTTCCGCATGGCAGTGCGTTTCCCACCACGCTCGCCCCCGCGTTTGATGTCGTCGGGGACACGCTGGCAGGCATTGACGGGGTGGGTGTTGCTCGTGTGTCCGGGGATGTGTTGTCGCGCACGTTGCAGGTCTCCCCATTGAACGAAACATCGCACGCCTCGCGCTTTCAGGTTATGGTGGCAGAGCACCCACGCAATGTAGAGTTACTGCTGGCGTACTTCCCTGGCTGGCGTGCGGCAATTGCTGGGCGACCTGTGCCGATAACTGAGAATCCAGACGGCTTGGCGGTGCTCCGGCTGCCGACGACGGAAGCGCCGAATGCGGTTCTGAGCTTGTGGCTGGGTAGCACACGCCCGCGCTTGGCAGGTTGGGCGCTGAGTGCATTGGCGCTCGTCACGCTGTTTTTCACAACGCGCTATCGCTACCGTCACGCGCTCGATCAGTTCCATGCAGTGCCATTGCTGACCGTGCCAGAGGTGCGCCTGGTGGGCACTGTGTTTATCTTTGCGATGTTGGTGATCGGGTTCGCTGCCGCGCCGGGTGCACCCTATTCAATTCGGGTACCCGCCGGAAGTGGACTGAGTGATGCGGCAGTGGTTGATTTGCGTTCCACAGTAGGTGTCAATTTACTTGGCTATGAGTTCAGCCGCACCCAGTTACGCCACGGCGATCGGCTGCTGCTGACGTTGTACTGGTCAACGCTGCGGGAGCTAACAGACAATTACCGGGTGCAGGTGACGCTGCAAAACACGGAAACCGAACTGGAACTCTCAAAGCCTGTGATACGCTACCCCGGTGGTGCACCGCCTACTCGCTGGACACAAAACCAATACGTTACTGATATTCACTACATCGAGATTGCGGAGCGCATCCCGCCCGGCAACTACCAGGTGTTAATCTCTTTGGAGGTGTGTGACGTGAACGAAGTGTGCCGGGCGGCGGATGAGCGCCCGACCTTCTTTGAGCGCAATTTGGCGGAGATCGGTGAGCAGTACACGGTGCCGCAGACGATCACGGTTCGCCCATGACATACAAGCGGGTACAATAACCCCATGAACCGACGTGAACGCATTGAAAACACCATTGCTGGCTATGCAACCGACCGCCCACCGGCGGCGCTGTGGCGGCACTTCCCTGGCGACGACCAACGGACGGCAGATTTTGCCCAGTCCATCGTAGACTTCCAGCGGCGCTACGACTGGGATTTTGCAAGCGTGACGCCTGCCAGCACATATGGCGTTGCCGATTATGGTGCGCAGTCTGTGTGGGATGGCAGCACCGACGGTGACCGCCGCGTAGAAACCCCTTTTATCTCTCGCTCGCTCACCTGGACGGAACTGCGCACACTCGACCCCGGACGCGGTGAGCTCGGCAAACATCTGGAGTGCTTGCGGCTGGTGCGGGAGGGGCTGGGCGAGGATGTGCCAATCGTGATGACCATCTACAGCCCACTGATGCAGGCAGCACGGCTAGCGGGCACTGAACTGCTGAAACGGCACATGCGTACCCGCCCAGACCGACTGCGCAGCGGGCTGAACATCATTACGGAGAACACACTACGATTCCTGGAGGCACTGCGGCGCACAGCGGTGGATGGCGTGCACTACGTTGTGGAACATGCAGATTTTGACGAGCTAGCAGAAGCGGAATATGCCGTGTTCGGGCTGCCATACGACCGCAAAATCCTGTCCGAGGTGCCATCGGGATGGTGGCTCAATGTGCTGCAACTGCGCGGCGCGGCACCGATGTTTAACCTGGTGAAGGACTACCCGGTGCAGGCAGTCAACTGGCAGAGCCGTGCCGGGAACCCGGATTTGCCGCAGGGCAAGAGCATTATCCTGGGGGCGGTGTGTGGCGGATTGCCCGGCAGGGGTTCGCTGCTGCATCATACCCCGGCGGAACTGCGTACAGAGGCAAGGGACGCGCTGCAACTGGTGAACGAACGCCGCATGATCTTATCGGCAGAGGGCGTGGTGCCCGTGACGACGCCGCTTTCTAACTTGCGGGCGGTGCGGGCAGCGTTGGAAACAGTGAAAGGATCGGCATAATATGTCCCATAGGGTAATTACAGGTAGTGCCAAGGGCAGGCGGCTCAAGCTTGTTCCCGGAGGCAGCACCCGCCCGGTGATGGATCGGGTGAAGGAGTCGCTGTTTAACATCATCGGGCGCGATATTTACGACTGCGCCTTCCTGGATTTGTTCGCGGGCACGGGTGCCGTCGGCATAGAGGCGCTTAGCCGTGGGGCGGCGTTCGCGCTGTTTGTGGACATGGAGCGCATCGCTATCAAGACGGTGGAGGAAAACTTGCAGACCACCCAGCTTAGCGACAGGGCACGGGTGCTGCGGGCAGATGCGCTGGCAATGCTGGCACGCCCCCCGCAAGAAATCTTCGACTTCATCTATGTGGCACCGCCGCAGTATGCGGGCATGTGGAAGCAGACGTTAGAAGCGCTGGAAGCAAACCCGGCGTGGATTCCGGAGGGCACCGAGGTGATTGTGCAAATTGACCCAAAAGAAAAAGAGCCGATCACGCTGAAATGCCTGGAAGAAACCGACGAGCGGCGTTACGGGAACACGCTATTGTGGTTTTTCACGGCGCAGGCACCCCAGGACGATGACAACGACGACAACACAGAGGATAAACCAGACGATGCCAAAACTAGCGGATCTTGAAGAGGTGGTAGAAGAAATACTGAGGGTATACGAGATAGACGCGCCCCCCATCCCAGTAGAGACTATGCTCCAGGAGCCACGAGACAATATGTGGGAAGAAGTGGACGTCACGCAGCTCTCCGGCAGCTTTTTGAAGATGGACAATGCGTACTCGCCTCGTATGTCACTGGCGCGCTTGCTCGCCCGGCACATCACATACAGCGAGTTCGGCGCAAAGCATGGCTTAGGTGCATTGCAAGACCAGGAAGAACTAACGCGGGCATTTGCACGGATGCTCATCATGCCGCGCTCTATGGTGGATGCGCTGGGGAGCGGGGCACGTACCCCTGCAGCGATGCGCCTGCACTTTGAAGTTCCCCAGAATGATGTGAAAGAACGCCTGAACGACCTGGCAAACTACTAACTGTGATGCCCGGCACCGCGTGCGTCGTCGCCGAGTGTGGCACGGGCGTAGCGCAGCGCATCTTCCGTCGTTTCGATCTCGCCGCTTACTTGCGCCTCTCGGATGGTGTCCAGCAGTTGACCAATCACCTTACCGGGTTTTAGGGCGAGTTCGGCTATGAGGTCGGCGCCCGTCACCAGCGCGGGGGGGCGCACAATGCGCTCGTATTGAAGGTGGTATGCCTCTAGAAGGTGCTGCACCTTCTCCACCACCAGCAGCCACGCATTTTGATCGAGATGCACGCCCTGCCTCGCCAAAAAGTCTGATAGGGTGAGCAAACACACGTCAATACCTGCTTCGCCCAGCGGGTACCAGTAACGGTGCAACGCGAGCGGTGTGTAGTCCGGCAGGTTGTAGACGTTCTCCCACGCGCCAATAACTGCCAGGAGGCGCTTTCTCTCCGCGCTGCTCAGGCGTAGGGCATCCACGTAGTGTCCTACGCCGCTGCTGTCTGCCGGGAGGCTCTGCAATAGCACGGCAAACATCAACAGGGCACGGTGGGGGCGGTCGTCTGCCCAGGTTTGCGCCAGGTAATCTTCTAGCTCCTTACGCACACGGTTAAGCTGCATGACCGCCATACCAAAGCCAAAGTCCGATGCGAGGTTGTCCGTCTCTCCGGGGAAGAAGCCCGCTAGCAACCCTGCCAGCTTGTCCATAGACGTAAAAATGTGCTCCGGTGAGGCGCTGCCTGCGGAAATAGGCACGATTGCGTCCAGCAGACCGATGCGGTGCATTACGCGCAGGGCGGCGGTTGGGCGGCGCAGTTGCAGGATTTTGAACAGTTCGTCGCGCACCCGCTCCGCAGAGACGTTGCCGAGCAGGTCTTTTGCCGCCCGGATGTCGCGCAGGGTTTCCGGCTCAATGCGAAAGCCCAGTTGTATGCTCTGGCGCAGTGCCCGCAGCGCCCGCACCGGGTCGGATGCGACCGCGTGTTCTGCACAGCGGCGGATAATCTTGCCTGCTACATCACGTTCGCCCATCAGCGGGTCAATAATCTTGCTCATGTCGCCGTTCATCTCAACCATCATGGCGTTGATGGTGAAGTCTCGGTCGGTCAGGTCGCTGAGGATGCCGTCATCTTCGCCCCGGAACTGCGCCACATCCACGTTCATCTTGCCGTACATGGTATCCACAATGGCACGGGCAACGCCGCGTTGCTCGTCCATGATGTACAGCGCACCGCCAGGGAACGCGTTTGCTATCTTTTTTGCAATGGCGATGGAATCGCCGGGGGTGGCAAGGTCTAGGTCTTTGATGGGGCGGCTGAGCATGGCATCGCGCACCGCGCCGCCGACGATGTAAATGGGGTCAGTTGCTGTGGCAAGCAGGTCTTGGATGTCTAGGACGGCATCTACCCAGTTGAGCGGACGATAGGGTGTGCGTGGTGTGAGGTCAGTCATGCGTCCAGCACGTCCAGGTCTACCACGCCAATGAACGGCAGGTTGCGGAACTTCTCGTCCAGGTCTAGCCCATAGCCGAACACAAACTTGTTCTCGATCTTGAAGCCGATGTAGTCCACTGGGATGTCAATCTCGCGGCGCTGTGGTTTGTCGAGCAGGGTGCACAGGCGCAGGCTTGCTGGGTGGCGTGCTTGCAGCATGTCCATCACAAACTTGAGGGTGTGTCCGCTGTCGATGATATCCTCTATGATGAGCACATGACGGTTGGTGACTTCAGCGGTTAAGTCCATGTCAATGCGAACCTTACCCGTGGAGGAGCGTGCCCCGGTGCCATAGCTGGAAACCGCCAAAAAGTCGATCTCGTGGGGTACATCAATGCAGCGGGTGAGGTCTGCCAGGAACATGACCCCACCCTTTAGGATGCACACCAGCAATAGGTCGTCCATCTTGGCATAGTCCTGGGTAAGCTGAGCACCTATTTGGGCGATGCGCTTTTGCAGGGTTGCCTCGTCAATCAGAATCTCTTTGAGGTATTTCTCGTACGGTTTCGGCATTTTGTGTTAGTATTTTGTCCCGTGTGGCGTCTGAGCATTATATCAACCGAGACTGAAACGCACAGGTTATCATCATGGTCACTCCCCACGTAGACATCGCAGATGTACACGCTGCTGAACCGAGAACGGACGTAAGGGTCACAATGGCAAGCGGCACCGTGTTGCAGGCACCGCTACATACACCCCTGCGTGCCTTCCTGCTGCGCGACCGCGAGTTGAACCCCACACACTACGATGCCGAACCGATGGGTGGCGTGCTCAACGGCAAGCTGCGCGAACT
This sequence comes from uncultured Anaerolineaceae bacterium, assembly GCA_964451095.1. Taxonomy (GTDB): domain Bacteria; phylum Chloroflexota; class Anaerolineae; order Aggregatilineales; family Phototrophicaceae; genus DAOTTY01. The sequence continues at coordinate 24,784 of CAYVGI010000025.1, read as the reverse complement.
GGCATACCCGGTGGCGGGCGATGCCATGCTGACACCCCTGCTGTTTAGCGAAAGCGATGGCAACCGCATCTATCGGCGCACGCTCACACTACTACTGACTACATCCGTGGATGAACTGTTCCCCGGTGTGAAAGTGGGTGTGCAGTACTCCATGCCGGAGGGCGGCTATTATTGTGTGCTGCGCAACCGAGACCCGTTCACGCCGGAAGAGCTTGACCAACTAGAAGCACGTATGCGTGCCATCGTCGCGGCGGATGAACCCATCGTCAAGCAGGTGCTGCCGCTCAACGAGGCGCTTAAGATTTTCCAGGCGCGGGCAGCCGATGACAAGCTGCGCCTGCTGGAACAGCGTACCCGTGATGATTTGACAGTGTACACGCTGCGCGTCCGCACAGACTATTACTTTGGCTACATGCTGCCGTCCACCGGGTACTTGCACCAATTCGGTCTGATGCACGCGGATGAGGGCTTTATTCTGCGCTTTCCACGGGCAGAGCACCCGCACACACTGCGCGAGGTCAGCCCGGCGACCCAATTGGCAGATGTCTTCCGGGAGACGAATCGCTGGTTACACCGCATGGGTGTGGAGGACATCGGCAGGCTGAACAAGATCACCCGCGACGATCGCATTTCCGAGTTGATCTTGGTGTCCGAAGCGCTGCACGAACAACGCATCGCCTACCTGGCGGGTGAGATCTGTGAGCGGGTCAATGGGGAAGGTGTGCGAATTGTACTCATTGCGGGTCCGTCGTCATCTGGCAAGACGACGTTTGCAAAACGGCTGGCGGTACAGTTGCTGGCGCACGGCATCCGCCCGTTTACACTGGAACTGGACAACTATTTTGTAGACCGCCCGCTGACGCCGCGTGACGAGAACGGAGACTACGATTTTGAGGCGCTTGAGGCGTTGAACATCGCCCGCTTCAATGAGGATTTGCTCAAGCTGACCGCCGGGCAGCGCGTGCAACTACCCAAGTTTGACTTCATCACCGGGGAAAGCAAGCCCGGCATGGATGCCCAGCTCACGGAAAACCAAGTCATCATCATCGAGGGCATTCACGGGCTGAACCCGAACCTCGTGCCGGAAATCCCGCAAAATACCATCCATAGGGTGTACGTGTCCGCGCTCACACAGCTTAATGTGGACGCGCACAACCGCGTGCCGACGACAGATGTACGACTGCTGCGACGGATCGTGCGCGATGCGCGTACCCGTGGCTACAGCGCCACCGATACGTTGCAGCGGTGGGCGAGTGTGCGCCGGGGCGAAAAGCGTAATATCTTCCCTTTCCAGGAGAACGCCGACGCCATGTTTAACAGTGCGCTGGTGTATGAGCTTGCCGCGCTGCGCCCGCTGGCAGAGCCACTGCTGCTACAGGTGGAGCCAAACACGCCACCGCACATTGAGGCGAACCGCCTGCTGTCGTTCTTGGGGTGGGTGCAACCGTTCACCGCCGCGCAAACGGCGACCATTCCGAACACGTCGCTGCTGCGGGAGTTCACGGGTGGCAGCAATCTCGCCAATTACCACCCAGAAGCGCTAAGTTCATAAACGAATAGTTGTGCGAGAACTGTAACGATACATTAAGCCCATCATGTGAAGTATTGGCGTTTTTAATTGGACTTCATTAGAATAGGGTTTGGGTTGAAAATGGGTTATAAATTAGCCATTGGGGTATGCCTTTATTATGGGTTATAAACTCGCTATAGACTTCGGTACAACAAATAGCGTCATTGCCTACTGGGACACAGCCAAAGACGCGACCGAGATCATCACCATTCCTGTCCTCACCGACGATTCCATTCCCGATCACCCGCCCGTGGTGCCCTCACTGGTGTACGTCACCAACGCGCCGAACAACGAGACGCAAATCGGCATGGAGGTGCGCAACAGCGGGCTAGACCGCCAGCGCGATAATCGCCTGTTCCGCAACTTTAAGCGGGGCATCGTCGCAAAGCCCGCGCCAGACCCGCGTATCATTGATGACATCGAATATGCGGATGTGGACGCCGGCACCGCCTTCGTGCGGCGTGTGATCGGTGAGCTGCTGGAAATGGTGAATGTGGATGAAGTCGAGCAGCTTGTGCTTACCGCGCCGGTTGCCTCGTTTGAAGGGTATCTTTCCTGGCTGAACAGGGTGATTGAGCGCATCCCAGCGGAGAAAATTCGCATTGTGGACGAGTCCACGGCTGCGGCGCTGGGTTACGCCGTCACGAAGCCCGGTGCAGCAGTCATGGTGTTTGACTTTGGCGGCGGCACGCTGGACTTATCGCTGGTACAACTGCCGGAAAGCGCTGAGAAGGCGGGTGGCTTCCTCAGCCGCCTGATGAAGGGCAACGTCAACCAGCACGCAGCAAAGGTGGTTGCCAAGGCAGGGCGCATCATTGGCGGCAGCGACATTGACCAGTGGCTGCTAACGTGGGTGCTGAAGGAAACCGGGCTAACGCCCAAGTCGCTGGGCAAGGACTATGCCACGCTGCTCACGCTGTGCGAGCAAGCAAAGATCGCGCTTTCTGCCGATGAAACAGCAACAATTGCTTTCGAGGCAGAGGGCAAGCCGTTCAAAGTTACTATCACGCGGGAGCAGCTTGAGCAAATCCTGGATGATAACGGTTTCTTCACGTCGCTGCGGCATGTGATTGACAAGGTAATGCACGTATCGCGCCAGCGCGGTATCTTTAAAGAGGATGTGCACCATGTGCTGATGGTGGGCGGCACATCGCTCATGCCGTCGGTGCAGCGCACATTGCAGCAGTACTTCACGGAACAGGCCGTCCGCTCCGATAAGCCGTTTACCGCTGTGGCGGAGGGCGCGTTGCAGGTTGCTGCCGGGTATGGGCTGGAGGACTACCTCATCCACAGCTACGGCATCCGCTACCTGGACGAAAGCGGCAAGCACGACTACGACGAGATTATCCCGATGGGCAGCCGCTACCCGACCGAATCCCCCATTGATGTGATTTTGGGCGCAGCACACGACGACCAGGAAACAGTCGAGTTTGTGATTGGCGAAATCGACACCGACTCTATCTCCATGCTGGAAGTGCAGTACGAAGACGGGCAGGCGGTGTTTGTGGCACAGGCAGGCGAAAGCGGTGAGCAGATCATCGCGCTGAACGAAGAAGGTGTGTCCACATCACTTGCTGCGCTTGACCCGCCCGGTAAACCCGGCGAAAACCGCCTGAAAGCATCTTTCATGGTGGACGACAAGCGCCAACTGCGCATCACCGTTACCGATATCCAGACCAACAACGTCCTGCTAAAGGACGTAGCGCTTGTATCCCTGCGTTAAGGAGGCGTGAGCTATGAGCAATATTACCGGACGTGAACCCCGCCTCGCGGTTACAAGCGGTAAGGGGCAACGCCGCCTCTCGCTGCGTGGTGTGGCAAATATGCTGAACATGCTGCCGCCGGAAGCAATTACGATGGACGCGGCGGAGGCGGCACTGCGCAGCGATGACTTCTTCGTGCGCTTTAACTCCGCCAAGATGCTCGCCCGCCGTGGCGACCGTGGCGCCCGTGTTGCCATGGAAAAGGTGCTGGGCGATGGTTCGCCCACATCGCGTGCTAGCGTTGCCCGCCACCTGTACGGCTTCTCGTGGTTCTCCGCAGAGCCGCTCATCCGTAAGGCGCTGGAGGATAAGGACGCCCGTGTGCGTGAGGGTGCCATTTACGCACTGTGCGACCTGCGCGAACTAAACGCCTATAAGCTGATGCTGGAAGTGCTGCAGAACGAGGAAGATGCGGTATTGCAGGCGGCGGCATGGGGGCTACGCGACACGCAGGACAGCGCAGCAATCCCTGTGCTGGAACTGATTTTGCACACAGCGCAAGACCCGGACGTGCGCGTAAAGGCACTGGAAGCGCTGGGGCAGAGCGACACGCCCGAAGCGAAGCCGATTGTGCGCGAGGCAATGAATGACCAGGAACCGGAAGTGAAGTACGCCGCTACGCTGAGCTTGCTAGAGCTTTCCGGCGCAAGCTGGCTGAGCGAACTTTCCGGCATCATCGGGCGCACCAAGGGAGAAACGCTGCGGCAGGTGCTGCGCGGCTTCTTCCATGCGACCAACTACCTCAAGATTGATGTGTCGCAGACGCAGGCGGCAGACCTGATGATTGACGCGCTAGAAACGGCGCTGCTGGACGACATGCCGGAGGTACGTGAGGCGGTCATCTGGCCCCTGGCGTGGATGCGCCACGAGCGTACACCGGGCATTATCCGCCGCACGTACATGAGCGAGATGGAACCCAAGGTAAAGGCGCACATCATCAAGGTGGCAACCAGCCTGATGACGTTGGAAAGCGGCGGCACAGAGGAGAGCGAGTCGGTGTCGCAACAAATCCTGAATGACGCGCTGAGCAGCAATGACCCGGAAGTGCGCTTCGCAGCGGAAGAGGTCACGAATAACCGTGCCCGTTCCGCGTCCATGGCGAACAAGTAAGGGATAATCGCTGTTGCGCGGGTCATTTAATGGGGAACTGCGGGGTGCGGGTACGCTCCTGTTGGATGAGTAAAAGCGCTTGCTCAATGCTGTTGGCGAGCCTGTAGGATTGACGAACCTGGGCAGAAAGTCCTTTGGTCACGCGCATCAGTGCCCTGATGAAACGGCTTTCGCTCACAAACACGGATAGATACAAGTTGTCCGGCTGCTGCCTTGCAATTGTCACGACTTTTGAGATGACGTTGGGTGGCAGCCGTTTTACGTCGCGCAGGTCAACAATGACATCTACGCGATGGGTTACGGAGTGCTCCATCGCAAGCGCCTCCTCAAAAGCAATGTGAAAGTCTTTCCAAGTCCATCGAGATTTGAATGTATAGCGTACTATTGTGTGTTCTGCGTCCGCCCAAGCTACATCAACGCTCATGCTTTCTACTTTCGTGTTGCGTTTATCATCTGATTCCTTTAGTTCCAGAATCATCGAAATAGTCTTAGAAATAATCAACAAGTGATGAGGGTTAGATGTGACGCTTGACTGGCGTGGCGTTGGTTCCTGGTGTGGTTTCCTATGCGGCAAGCGCTATAATGCGCGGCGATTCCCGTAACGCGAACCCATTTCCATGCAACAAGACGCATCTCACACGAATGCACACACGCCTGTGCTGTTGGCACTGGTCTTTTTCGGCGGCTTTGCCAACCTCGCAACCGAGATTATCGGTCCGCGCATGTTCGCATCCATGTTCGGCAACGCGACGGCAATTTGGGCGGTCATCATCTCCGTGACGCTGGTGGGCTTGTCCGTCGGGTACGCGATGGGCGGGCGCATCCCGGCGGAGCGAGCGCCGCGTGTGCTGCCAACGGTGCTGGTGATAAATGCGCTGTGGCTGCTGGCGGTAAGCTGGCTGGTGTGGGGCGTGCCAGGGGCGTCCCGCTTTGTGGACTTTGCCCTGATTACCACCACGGCGATGATCGCATTCTTTCCGCCGTCCGTACTGTTCGGGATGCTGACGCCGCTCGCCATTACGCTAACGTCGCAGGGGCACACACACGACGAAACCACAACCATCGTCGGCAATTTATACGCGCTGGGCACCATTGGCAGCGTACTGGGTGCACTGAGCGCGGCGTTCTTCTGGATTCCGTGGGTGGGGCTGTCCTTGTCGCTGCGGATTTTTGCGGGGGTGTTGGTGTTGTTTGCAGGATATTTCCTGCGCGGGCAGCGCCCGGTAGTGGCAGTGTTTGCCCTGCTAACCGTGGTCGTGTTGTTCCCGCAGCCGCGCTGGGTGTGGAGCAATGACGAAGACCTGCGGTTGCTCGCCCAACGTGAGGGCTACTACCAGACGGTGCGGGTGTACACAGACGACGAGAGCTTTGTGCAGATGCACCTGGGTCCGACGTTTCAGTCTCGCATGGACATCGAGACGCGGGAACCTGCCTTCAACTACGCCCGCACGATGATGGAACTTGCCGATGCCGCCGTGCCAGAAATGGCGGGTGCCAGGGCGCTGGTGCTGGGCGGTGCCGGGCACACGATGGCGCACGCGCTGGAAAACCGAGGTGCGACAGTGACGGAGGTCGAAATTGACCCGGTGGTGGTGGCAATGTCCGATGCGTACTTTGGGGAAATCGACGGCGAGGTTATTACGGCGGACGCGCGGGTGTACATCAACACAGCACCGGATGACACATTCGATCTGATCTTGTTCGATGCGTTCGACAGCGGCACGGGCATCCCGCCACAGCTTACGACGCAGGAGTTCTACGCGCACGCAGCGCGGGTGCTAACGGAAGACGGGGTGATGATTGCCAATTTCGTCGGCACACCCACCGGGCGGCAGTCCGGGGCATATCGCGCGGTGAGCAGCACCATGAGCAGCGCGTTCCCGCAGGTGGGGGCGTTCCACACGCGGGAAAACAACCTGGAACGGCAGAACATCATCCTTGTGGGCAGTTTTGCGCCGCTGCCCGCGCTGGATTTGGTGACTGTGCCGGAGGGTGGGCGCGTGCTCACGGACGATTATAACCCGGTGGAAATTCTATTTGAGCGGGCGCGAGACGGGTTTTACTTCCGGCGCTAGCGCTGGAGCAGCCCCGCACTGGCACGCCGCCAGTACGCACGATAGGCAGCGCTCTCGTCAAGCAGATGCTGTAGCCGTTGGGATGCTTGTGGTTCATCTGCGGGCAGGGGCTTGCGGGTGCCGGGCGCGAGCATCACATCCACATCGGATTGGCTTTCCACATGGATTTGCCCCATCACACCCAGCCAAACCAACCCCGCCCGAACTGCTGCCTCTGTTTGCGCAGTCGCGGCGGCGAGTGCGTCAAAGCGGGCAATGCCGCCCTTTGCGCTGAGTGTGTACTTCGCCAGCCCGCCCAAGCGCCGCAGGAACGGTTCCGGCTTGTCCAGGTTCGGGTCGGCACCGAACAGATAGACGCGCTCGGGTTGCGTGGCATTAAGCGCCTGCGCCCACACCCGTGCATCTGGTGGCGTCGTCCACACGAGCAGCGCAGGGGCGGGTGCAAGCTGCAAGCGCGTGACGGAATCCAGGAACGACGCGGTAACCGCCTCTCCCCACACCTGGAGCGCCTCACCCTCTTGGGCAAGCACACGCTGGTAGGCGGCGAATGGGTCAGCAGTGTAGCGGTAGTCAACCACCTCGAACTCGCGCTGTGTGCGTACCTCTACCGTGTCGCGCTTGTCCTGCTGATCGTCCAGCCACTCAATCAAGACTTCGCGCTTGCCACGGAATGTGTTTTCTCGCACGGTGTAGGCGAGGTCAAAGCGCCCGCCAGGGGGTTCGTCCGCGTTCCACCAGATGACCTGCCGTTCTGTGCCCACATCGTCCTCAACGGTTAGGCGCAGGTGCTTGGCATCGCGCCCAAGCTGGCGCTTGTGGGTGATGGTCAGCCCCTCGGTTGCCAGCACCAGCGGCGGATTGCCCGCGCCAAACGGTGCCAGCCGCGCCACATCTTTGACGAGCGTCATATCGAGTTCCGCCAGGGACATGTACGCGTCAATTTGCAACGTGGGGGTGAGGTCTACCCCGGCGAGCTGCTGCTGCACACTGTAGCCCAGCGCACGCCGGAACTCGTCAATGTTGTCGGTGTCCATCTCCAGCCCGGCTGCCATGGTGTGTCCGCCATAGCCGCGCAGCAGGCTAGCGTTTTCCGCAATCGCGTCTGTGATGTCCACGCCAGGGATTGACCGGGCGGAGCCTTTTGCCGTTCCGCCCGGCTCCGCTTGTAACAGCAGCGCCGGACGCCCGAACTGCTCTACACAGCGGTTGGCGACGATGCCGACTACGCCTGTGTGCCACTGTGGGTGTGCCACGACGAGCGCTGCGTGGCGCGTGAGGTGGGGGTTGCGGTCGAGTTCTGCGGTGACGCCCTGCCACACCGCATCGGATAGGCGTTGACGCTCTGCATTCAGTCCTTCTAACTGGTTGGCAAGGATGCGTGCCCGCTCCAGGTTATCCGTGGTGAGCAGTTCTGTGGTCGGGTTGGCGTCGTCCAGGCGACCGATGGCATTAAGGCGCGGTGCCAGCCGAAAACCAATGTCGTCTTCGTTCACGTCGTCCGGGTTAATCTCCGCGAGTTCCATCATTACCTGTAACCCCAGCCGCCCCGTGCTGCTGAGGTTCGCTAGCCCGCGCTGGAGCAGGTAGCGGGTGTCGTTGCGCTGCATGGCAACATCCGCGACGATGCCCAGTGCCACCAGGTCAAGTAGGTGCGTCCAGTCACGGTTGGGTGCCAGTGCCTCAACCAGCTTATATGCCACGCCTACGCCGGGTAGGTCACGCAGGGGGTGGTCTGGCGGTACACGCCGGGAGTTCACGGCGGCGTAGGCGGGGGGTAGGGTGCCCGGCAGCTTGTGATGATCGGTAATGATGACATCCACGCCGCGTGCGTTGGCATACGCCACCGCGTCGTGCTCATCAATGCCCGTGTCGCACGTCAGGATGAGCGCGGCACCGTTGTCGATTTGTTGCTTGAGCGATGCGATGTGCACGCCGTGCCCCTCGCGCAGGCGGTTGGGAATGTAGGAAATTACATCACCGCCTAGCGCACGCAGCGCACTCACCAGCAGGGCAGTTGACGTTTGCCCATCCACGTCGAAGTCCCCCCACACGCAGATGCGCTGCCCGCCTGCTAGCGCCTGCTGCACCCGTGCCGCTGCCATGTCTATGTCTGGCAGTTCGCTGGCGGGCGTGGGCGTGTAGTGGTGCCAGTGCATGAATGCCTGCGCCGTACCCACGGTGGTGATGCCGCGTTGGTACAGCGCTTGCACAACCAGCGGATGCCCGCCGACTGCGTCCTGCAACGCGGCGGGTACGGCTAAGGTTGGGGGAGGTGTCCATTGTTTCATTAGCATTTGCCGGGATTCACCCAACATCGACTTAGTAGCCTTTCAGGATGTTTGATGTACCTATAGCGTCTCATGAGATGGGTCAGTCTACCTATTGCGCTTGTTTGCCGTTACGTATAATGTGGAGGTGTAAAACAGTAAATGGTAAGCCTTACTCTATGTCAACGAAGTCTACGAACGGTCAAGATATTATACATGACTCGGGTCGCTTAGAGGCGCTTCGGCGATACTCCTTGAATGATGCCCATGCAGAAGCAGCATTTGATCGACTCACGCGGCTTGCTAGTAAGTTGCTTAACGCTCCAATCGCACTGGTTAACCTCATTACAGACGCGCAGCAGCTTTGCAAAAGTGCTTATGGCATCCCCGCACAGGATGCAAATGTGCCTGTGGGTGTCTCCTTTTGTTCGCACACTGTCACGCTGGGTAAACCGTTTGTGGTGGAGGATGCTACGAAACATGCGCTACTGGAAGATAACCTGTTTGTGACGGGCACATCACACCTACGCAGTTATGTGGGCATCCCACTGCAAACGGAAGACCAGTATAGTATTGGTACGTTGTGTGTGCTGGACGTAGAACCCCGCCGCTGGAAGCAGAGCGACATTGAGGTGGTGCAGGAGCTTGCCGTCTCCGTCATGATGGAGATTGACCTGCGGGCACGCATGGCGAGTTCACAGGATGAACTTGGTGACAAAGACGACACACCGCTGCACATTCCGGCGAGGGAATTGAACCACTTCGGGCGCTATAATATTGTCGACCACATTGACAGCGGCGGTATGTGTGATGTGTACCTATGCCGTCATGAGCACCTACAGGTGCCCGTGGCGATTAAGCGCTTGCGCCATAGCATAGCGGGCAATGTCACCCTCCGCGCACGCTTTGCATTGGAGGGCAATATTGTTTGCAGCCTGCGCCACCCGAACATTATCCGCGTGTTTGAGGTAGGCAACGAGGGTGACAACTACTATATGGTGATGGAATACATCAACGGGCAAACGCTAAAGGCGCTGATTAAACAGCAGGCACCGTTACCTTTGCAGATTGTGATTGACATCGGTAAAGACATTGCAGAGGCGCTGGATTACGCGCACAGCCAGCAGGTGGTGCATCGGGATGTGAAGCCATCTAACGTGATGCTGCGCGAAAACCCCCGCACGGGTACAAACACGATTTACCAAGCGACGCTGATGGACTTCGGCATTGCGAAAATGATAGACCTGGAAAACCACCTGACGGGCGAAAACGCGGTGGGCACGGTCGATTACATGGCACCAGAGCAAATCGCGGAGTCAAACACTGTGACGGGCAGCGTAGACATTTACGCGCTGGGGACGATTCTGTACGAGATGCTCACGGGGCACATCCCGCACAAGGGCAAAACCATGGTACAAAGCATCTACAAGCACCTCAACGAACCCGTTCCAGACCCGCGCCAGTTTGTGCCAGACCTGCCACAGCATGTTGTGGATACATTAGTGCAGGCACTAGCGAAGTTCCCAGAAGACCGCCACCGCACTGCGATTGAGTTGGTGGCCGCGCTGGACGCACAAGCACACACAGGCGCATAGCGCGTCAGAATTCGATCTCGGCAATCTGGTCGAGGTCAATCTCAAAGCGGGTTGGGGCGTCGTCTGGCGTTTCATCGAGTGTGAGCATCTCCACGAACGCGCCCGCACTCACATCATCCCAGCACAGAGACCGGAAGTTGCAAAAGCGGCACACACGGTCTTTTTCGGTTTCCTGCACTTTGGGGAATGCTTGCTCTGCCGCAATTTGCGCGACCAACCGGGGCAGCAAGTCTGCGTCTTGTTTGTGCTGCTGCTCATCGTAGGGAATGCGGATAGGTTGGGTGGGCGCACTGGCAAACCAATAGGTCATTTCCACCTGCCCCGGTGGGATGGGCACGCCGCCGTTGTAGTACGTGCCGCCTTGCACCAGCAGGTAGCGATACACAATAGTTTGCATCCGCTGTGCCAGCGATGCCGCTGTGGGGCGGTTCGCGCCGGTCTTCCAGTCTACAATGACAGCACGCTCGCCGGGTTGCAGCGCGATAAGGTCGTACTTGGCGATCAGGCGATAGTCGCCAAGAGGTGCCATGAGTGTGACCTCGGCGTAGCGATTGGGCGGCAGCCCGTCAGTGCCATGCACGAGGTAGTGACGCCACCACTCGCGCACCTGCTCGTCGTCAATGCGGGCAGCGATAACTTGTGCCGGAATGCCTACCTGATGCTGGTGTACGCAGCGGTGGAAGGCGTCTCCCTGTGCCATGTGCTGCTCAAACTCAATCTGGTCGGCGGTTTCTGGCGCGGGGTAGGCGAGCTTGTCCAGGTACAGGTAGCGAAAGCGGCGCTGGCAGGTAAGCCAATCCTGTAGGCTGGTTTGCGAGAAGATAAAGTTGTTCGCCAGTTTTGGATGTGCTGCGTCAGGCGTCATTGCGCTGCCACATCCACACTGCCAACCAAAATCCCTGCTAGCGCGACGGCAATCTGCCCGGCGACACGCGCATTATTTCCTAGCAGTGCGACGTTTGCCCGCATGGAGGCGCCGTCGGTCAGCGCCTTGACGCGCCCCAGTACATAGGGCGTGACGTCTTTGCCGCTGATGCCCCGTGCGTCTGCCTCTTGCGTTGCCTGCTGGATGGCGCGTTCGGCAATGTCGTTGGGCAGTGCGTCATCTGCTGGGACGGGCACGCCGAACAGCAGCCCGTTTTGGGTGCCCAACCGCAGCGCCGCCGCAATGATGCTCGCTGCCTGTGCGGGCGTGTCCACGCGCACATCCACGGGCAGTCCGCTCTCGCGGGTGTAAAACGCGGGTAGGCTATCGACACCGTAGCCGATAACGGGCACACCGTGCGTTTCCAGCGTTTCCAGCGTCAGCGGCAAATCCAGGATGGACTTGGCGCCGGACGATACCACCGCCACCGGGGTGCGCCCGAACTCAATCAGGTCAGCGGAAACGTCAAACGGGTGCCCGCGATGCACACCACCGATGCCGCCCGTTGCGAACACGCGAACCCCCGCCATGTGTGCCACAACCATAGTCCCGGCGACGGTGGTTGCTCCGTCCTCGCCCAAGCCGACGGCAATTGGCAGGTCACGGCGGCTGCACTTGCGCACGCTGCCATCGGTGATGCTGCCCAGCCGCTCTACGTCGTCCGCTGTGATGCCAACTGTGATCTGCCCGTGTAGCACGGCAATTGTCGCGGGCACCGCACCAGATTCGCGCACGGCAGCTTCCATCGCCAGCGCAGTGTGTACATTGTCTGGGTAGGGCAGCCCGTGCGTAATGAGCGTGGATTCCAGCGCAACAACGGGTTGCAGTTGGTCAAGTGCTGCCTGCACAGTGGGGTTGATGGTGATGGGTGCGGTCATGATTGTAGTCTCCGGGGACGTTAACGCTCGTATAGCGGCGATTATACACAAACGTTCGTAACTAAGGTACAATCGGCGCGTCTGGCAAACGAACAGGTCACCCATGACGGAGAACACCCCAACACAAAACACACCTCTTGCATCCATACGCGCACACCGTCGGCAAACGGCGCGGGGGATCACGCTGCCGCTTGTGAGTGGACTCATCGTGTTAACTGCGGCGGTGGCAGCGAGTGTGGGTGTGCTGGTGTGGGCGGGTCGGTTTGGGCAGCTTAGCATTGTAAAAGATGTATTGGTGGTGCTGTGCCTGCTGCTGCCAATGGCGGTGTGCTTGCTCCCGGTATACTTGCTGTTTATGATCGCAGCGTTTGGCACAGGGGCACTGCACAAGGCATCTGCCAGGCAGTTACGGCGCGTCAATCGCCTGTCGCAGACGATAACGGACAAGACGGTGCAGGTGACTGAAGTCGTAAACAAACGAACGCTGGAGGCACGGGTGCAGCTTGCAGGCGCAGAGGCGTTCATGGAGCGTGCGTTTAACCCACGGCAATCAGACGTAGAACAACAGGAACAGGAACATGACGGAACAACAGGCTCCTCCTAAAGTGAACTGGCGACTGCGCTCGTACATCATCTGGACGCTGGTTGGCACAGCGTTCGGCGCAGTTTCCGGCTATTTTTACACCCGCGCCGCGCAGGAACACGCCGAGCGTAACAACGGCAACCCGCCGCGTGTGGGCACGACAGATTTGCTGGGTTTAATCCTGGCAGCGCTGGCGGCAGTTCGGCAGATCGCTGAACTGGGCAAGCCGGACAACCCCAGGCGCTAGACCATGTGCGGACGATTTACGCTCACGGCAGACGGACAGACTGTGCAGCTTGCGCTGGGGCTGGACGCAGTGCCGGGCTTGCAGCCGCGCTACAACATCGCGCCGTCGCAGCCTGTGGCGGTGGTCACAAATGCGTCTCCCAAAACGCTGGATCACCTCTCGTGGGGGCTGGTGCCGCCCTGGGCAAACGACCCCAAGGTTGGGTATAAGACGATTAACGCCCGCTCCGAGACGGCACACGAAAAGCCCTCCTTCCGCGCGGCGTTTGAGCACCGCCGCTGCCTCATCCCGGTAGATGGTTTCTACGAATGGCAGTCCCATCCCAACAGCAAGCACAAGACACCCATGTACATCTTCCTGGATGAGCACCCGGTGTTCGCGTTTGCTGGGCTTTGGGAAGTGTGGCACGCGCCGGACGGCAGCGAGATTCGCTCTTGTACCATCCTGACCACAGAAGCAAACACCCGCATCAAGGACATTCACCACCGGATGCCCGTGATTTTGCCGCGTGATGATTACGACACATGGCTGCACGCTGACGACGAGGCGACCCGCCGCGCGCTGATGAAACCGTACCCCGCAGACATGATGGATGTTTACCCGGTGAGCAAGCGCGTGAACAACCCCGAAAACGACAGTCCCGAAAACATTGTCCCGGTGGAGGCAGGCGGGCAGCAGCTTAGCCTGTTCTAGAGGACGGACACATGGATCACGACGAGCAGCAACCGCTAGAGCGCTACAAACCGCAGATTGTCACCAAGGAAGCACCGAACCGCGTGGTGTCGCTGGTGCCCAGCATGACGGAAACCCTGTTCACGCTGGGGTTCGGCAAGCAGGTGGTAGGGATCACGGATGATTGCCTGTTCCCGGAAGGCATGGTCGATAGCAAGTTCCGGGTGGGCACGGCGGATGCGGTGCGCGTAGAAGATGTGGTGGGGCTGCGCCCGGATCTGGTCATCACCAACCGGGAGGACAACACCCCTGAAGACATCGCCGCGCTGGACGCTGCCGGGTTAACGGTGTGGCGGACATTCCCGCGTACGGTGATGGACGCGATGAACCTCATCTGGGATGTGCTGTACACGTTCATGGTGGATGACCGAATGCAGTACGAGCGGGTGAACCTGATTAATCGCACGATTGACTGGGTGGGCAGCGCCAGCGAAGCAAAGGACAACAATGGCATTACGTGCCGCGTGTTCGCACCGCTGCTGCCGGAGCCACTCACCACATTCAACGCGGACACCTACGCGCACGATCTACTGGCGGTGGCGGGGGGAACCAACGTATTTTCGGGCAAAAGCGCCGCGCCCACGTCTGATGACCCGGCGCAAGACCTGAGCCGTTACCCGCAAATCACGCTGGAAGAGGTGGAGGCAGCGCAGCCCGAGGTGATCTTGCTGCCAGCGTACCCACTGGCGTTTACCGAGGCGCACATCGCCCAGTTTGAAAAGCTGCCTATTCCCGCTGCACACACCGGGCAGATATACTTGATTGACGGCGCGTTGCTGACGTACCACAGTGTGCGGTTGGCGCGTGCGCTCAACGAAATTTCCGAATTGATGTGCCCGACAAAGCGTTTGGACGATAACCTGAATGGCGGACAGTAAACCCCGTTACGACGAAGACCTGCTGAGTATACTGGCGCACGACCTGCGCACACCCATCTCATCCGCAAAGAACTTTATCGAACTTGCCCGCCAACTCGGACCGCTCACGGACAAGCAAGACGAATACATCGGCAAGGGGCTGAACGCACTTGCCCGCATGGAAACCCTCATCAACGATGTTTCTGATATGCGGCGGCTGAGCCGGGACGTTCCCCTTAGCCTGGAGCCATGTGATTTGCGCTTGTTAATCGGTGAGGCAGTCTCGTTTTTAGAGGGTGCGGCGCGGGGCATTGCCATTACCATGAAAATGCCGGATGACCTGCCAGAAGTGCCAGCAGACCCAAACCTGATGCGACAACTACTGAACAACCTGATTGGGAATGCGATCAAGTACAACCGCGAGGACGGGCAGGTACACATTACCGCCACTGAAGTGGACGATTATGTGCAGTTCACAGTGCAAGACACGGGCTATGGCATCCCCGCAGATGAACTGGAACACATCTTCGAGCCGTTCTACCGTGCTCGCAACCTCACCGGGCGGCGCATCGCTGGCAGCGGGCTTGGGCTGGCAATCGTCAAACTCATTGTGGACAAGCACAATGGCGAGATTACCGTAGCAAGTACGGTGGATGTCGGCACCACGTTCACGGTCAAGCTCCCTAAAACACAACCCCAAACTGCGTAGTTGTGCGTGAATCCCTTGCGGGACATTGTGAGAATAAGTACAATGTGGTTAATTCATACGTTTCTTAGAAAAGGCTAGACGTACATGACGACATCCCGGCGGCTGTTGATTTTTGTAGGAGCACTGGTTTTGCTGGCGGTTGGCGGCGGACTCACGTCGCTCATTGCGGCGCAGGGTGCTGGTGGGATTATCCCCGGACTGCTGGAAACCACCACACGCGCAGAAGGCTCGGTGAGTCAGTTTGGGGGCAACCAGGGGTTGTGGTTCTTCCTGCTCATCGTGGCGATTGTGTTTAACCTGGTTGGCGCGTCGCTCACGGGGGCGCTCATCTTCTGGTTTTTAAACCGTGGCATCGAAGAATCTAAGGCGGCGGAACCGGCAAACCACGAAACTTTTGCCGATGCCCTGCCCAAGCTGCCACAGCGCAACCGACAAGAGGATTCATCTGCGGGTGAACTGCCTGCTGGCGCGGAAGCGAGTAACTGAAAATTTTATTGCACGCATGGGGCAGTTGCCCCGCCAGCATTTTTGTTGTAATTCGACCTGTTACTGTATGAATGAATTGCTGCTATCACATGACTACAAGCACGATGTCTCGGCATAAGCTCCGTGATGTATTAAAAAGTTACTACGACCTATCGAAGCCGCGAATTGTGGCACTCCTCATTTTCACAACGGTCACGGCGATGTTCATTGCGGCGCAAGGCGTGCCGCCGCTGGGCTTGCTTGTTGCGACCATCATTGGCGGGGTCGCAGCGTCTGCTGGGGCAAGCGCACTGAACCAGTACCTTGACCGCGAAATGGACGCTCGGATGGCACGGACAGCACACCGACCGATTCCGTCCGGGCGGGTGGCAGAACGCGATGCGCTCACCTACGGGCTGGGGATGGTTGTGTTCTCGACGGTGTGGCTGGGGCTGCTGGTGAACTGGGTCGCGGCGCTGCTCGCACTCATCGGTGCCATCTACTATGTATTCCTCTACACGATCATGCTCAAGCGCAACACGGCAATGAACATCGTCATTGGGGGCGGTGCGGGGGCAATGCCTGTGCTGGTGGGGTGGGCAGCCGTAACAGGCAGTCTGTCTATCGAGGCGTGGCTGTTGTTCGGCATCGTGTTCTACTGGACGCCGCCGCACAGTTGGGCGTTGGCACTCATTGTGAACAAGGACTACGCCCGCGTGGGGGTGCCCATGATGCCCGTCAAGCACGGAGAGTCGTCGACGCATCGGCAGATCGTGTTGTTCTCGGTGCTGCTGGTGGTGGTATCGCTGCTGCCGGGCGCAGTAGATATGCTGGGCACGGTGTATATGGTGCTGGCGCTGTTGCTGGGCGTGGAACTCATCCGCGTTGCGGTAAAGCTGTGGCGCTCGCCGGATAAGGTCGTGCAGCGGCGCATGTGGAAGTACTCGACCGCCTACCTCGCGTTCTTGTTCATGGCGATGATCCTGGACAGCGTACTGCCGTTTTAACCCTCTGGCACCCCTCTCTACCCTGGTATCCTCTTAATACTTTTAGACAGAAAACACTGCCAACGGGGGCGACTGGTACAGTCGCTCCTGTGGGTTTTGCAAAGGGCGATAGCAACCATGTACTTTGACGCATTTACCATCTCGGCGCTGGTCGATGAGCTAATGGACGGCATCGTCGGCGGGCGCGTACAAGATTCAGTCATTGTCGATAGCACTGGCATTGGGCTGGAAGTTTATGCGAACCGCAAGCGCAATTACCTCTACCTGAGCGCGGACAAACATGCACCCCGTGTGCACCTCGTCGAGACAAAGCTGCGCCGAGGAATGCCCCGCCCCACACAGCTAGCGCTGCTGGTGCGCAAGTACGTCGAAGGCGGCAAGATCGGGCACGTGAGCCAGCCGCCCTATGAGCGTATTTTACACATTGATGTGGAGCACCCGGAGGGCGAGTCTACGTTGATTGTGGAGCCGATGGCGCGCCGTAGCAACGTCATTCTGGTGCAGGACGGCATGATTTTGGACGCGGCACGACGCATCGGTCCCGAAGACAACCGTTACCGCATCACGCTGCCCGCACACGAATACGAGCCACCGCCCCCGCTGACAGGTCGGCTAGACCCGGCGAAGCTGACGCGGGAGAGCGTTTATGGGCTGTTCGACCAGAACACGGACGAGGAGTTAAAGACGATCAAACTGATTGGCAGGCGTTTGCTTGGCTTTAGCCCGCTCATGTGCAAGGAAGTGGTGTACCGCAGCGGCGCAGACATCAACCAGACTGCCGCTGAGACAGACGTTGATGCGCTCTACGACGCGCTGCACGCATTCCTGCAACCGCTGCTCAACCGGGAGTGGCACCCAGGCGTGGTGGAAGCTCGTGGTGATGATGGCACGGAGGTGGAGGCGTTTAGTGTGTACCCGATTACGCATGTTCCCGGTTGGCGTGCGGTGGGCAGCGTGAGCGAAGCGGCGACGCTGTTCTATGGGGCACCGAGCGGACCTGACGGCTATAAAGTCGCCAAGAAGCCCGTGAAAGAGGCGGTGCGACAGGCAGTGCGGCGGGAGCGCGGTAAGCTGCACTCAATGGAAAGCTCGCTGAAGGATGATGAAGAGCTGGAAAAGCTGCGCCAGAGTGGTGAACTCATCCTGGCGTACCAGTACACATTCACTGAAGGGCAGGACGAACTCCGTGCACAGTATGACCCGGAGGGCGAGGAATTGGTGATAAAGTTGCAGCCCGACCTCTCGCCGCTGGAAAACGCACAGCGTTACTTCAAGAAGTACGACAAGGCAAAAAGTGCGCTGGAGAACGTGCCCGGATTGGTCGAAACCACCCGCGACCGCCTGAACTACCTGGAACAACTAGAGACGGACATCGACCTCGCTGGAAACTGGGTGGAGATTGATGAGGTGCGCCAGATATTGCAGAGCATGGGCTACTGGCAGGGCAAGCCCCCCCAGAAGATCGGTGGCAGCGGCGCAACCGGACCGATGCGGCTGGTCACAAAGGACGGCTTTGTGATGTGGGTAGGACGTAATGCCCGCCAGAACGAGCAGGCGACTTTTGGCAAGGGCGGCGGCGACGACCTGTGGCTGCACGCCCGCGACGTGCCTGGCGCACACGTCGTCATCAAGTACGACGGGCGAACCATCCCGGAAGACGCAATTACGCAGGCGGCGTCCATTGCCGCGTACTACAGCAAGCTCAAGAACGAGGGTAGCGTGATTGTAGATGTGACGCAGTGCAAGTACGTTAAGAAGATCAAAGGCGCGTCCCCGGGCATGGTGACATACCGCAACGAGGAAACACGCACGGTCGTGCCACAGAGCGAAGAGGCGTTTGAAAGCGCGTGAGCAACAGTAAGGAACCTATACGATGACTGAACAACCGTTGATCCCTCCCTATGGGCAGCGTGTGCAATTGCTGGATTACGACGCCGATTTCACGGATGGTTGGTCGAGAGATGCGGCAAAAGTAGAGACTGAAAAGCTACAGGCAGAGATGCAAGACTTGCAAGAGCGGCTGTACGCGGAGAGCAAACAGGCGCTGCTTATTGTTTTGCAGGCAATGGATGCTGGCGGCAAAGACGGTAC
Organism: uncultured Anaerolineaceae bacterium; assembly: GCA_964451095.1. Classification (GTDB taxonomy): domain Bacteria; phylum Chloroflexota; class Anaerolineae; order Aggregatilineales; family Phototrophicaceae; genus DAOTTY01. The sequence continues at coordinate 5,910 of CAYVGI010000025.1, read as the reverse complement.
TATCAAGCGGGTATTTGAGGGGGTAAACCCGCAGGGGGTGCATGTGGCGAACTTTAAGCGCCCAACAGAAGAGGAGTTAGCGCACGACTTCCTATGGCGGGTGCACAAGCAGGTGCCGCGCATGGGCTATATTGGCATCTTCAACCGCAGCCACTATGAAGATGTGCTGGTTGGGCGGGTAAACCAGCTTGCTCCGCCAGAGGTTATTGAACAGCGCTACGCTCACATCAACAACTTCGAGCGGCTGCTTGTGGAAAGTGGTACGCAGGTGCTCAAGTTCTACCTGCACATCAGCAAAGACGAACAAAAAGAACGGTTCCAGAAGCGCCTGGACAACCCGGATAAGCAGTGGAAATTTTCCGTGGGTGATTTGCCTGTGCGCGAAAGGTGGAACGAGTATATGCGGGCGTTCGAGATTGTGTTTGAGCGCTGCCATGTGGATAGTGCGCCCTGGTATATCGTGCCTGCGAACAAAAAATGGTATCGAAATCTGGTGATTGTGCAGGCGTTGGTACACAAGCTGCGACAGATGAACCCGCAGTTCCCACCCCCAGAGGATGACCTGGAACATGTTGTCATCCCGGGCTAGCGCATCTTTTTGGTGTGTTACGTGTTGTAATATGTTGTGCTGTGCTATGAACTGAAAGAAATACACGATCTATGGACAAGACAGACCAAAACCTGCCGACGGTAAACCCGGTTTTACGGTGGGTTGCATCGTTTATCATCTGGGCGATGGGCTGGAAGCTGCAAGGTGCCCCGCCAGACCGTGCCAAAATGGTTATGATCGGTGCGCCACACACCTCGAATTTGGATGTGTTCTTGATGGTGATGATGGCGTGGAAGCTGGGCATCAAAATTAGCTACCTGGTCGCAAATGACCTGCCCTTCCCGCTGAACTACCTGAGTGTGTGGTCGAACGGCATTCAGATCGACCGCAACCACCCGAACAGCAATACCGTGCAGCAGGTAGTCGATTACATGAACCGCGTGGACAAATGTGTGCTTATGATTGCGCCGGAGGGACGGCTGCGTCGTGTGGAGTACTGGGGCAGTGGCTTCTACTACATTGCGCTGGGTGCCGGGCTGCCAATTGTGCCGGGCTATATGGACTATTCCACCAAGACAATCGGACTGACAGAGTCTTTTGAGCCGAGCGGTGACATTGAGGCGGACATGGCAATGCTGCGCGAGTTTTACGGTGGGGTTACGCCACGCTTCCCGGAGAAGGCGAGCCCGGTACAGGTGCGCCCGCGCACGGCAAAAATGCAGCAGCGCTTGAACGAGCGTCATCGCGCCACAGCGGAGGCGAATCAGGTCGAGGCGGAAGAATCTGAAGGGGTACACCGCGCCGCTGGGGATTAGCTCTCGCTGTCACCCTGGTAGGAGGCGGCTAGCCGTGCCGCGCTGAGCACCTGCGTAACGGTGATGTCGCGCACGCACGGGTGATAACGGATGTCGTCGTCGCTCCAGTCCAGCACGCGGCAGGGGCGGCAGGCAATGTCCGTTGTGAGCGAGATGTGCTTTTTGGGGTCTCCCCACGGCGCGAACTCAACCGGGTCTGCGGGACCGTACAGCGTGACCGTGGGGGTTCCTACTGCAACGGCAAGGTGCAGCGGACCGCTGTCCGGTCCGAGCACGACGCGGCAACGAGCGTACAGCGCGGCAAGCTGCCCTACGTCGGTGTCCCCGGCAATGATGACGGGAGGTGCCTCCATTTGCGTCGTAATAGATTGAATCGCCGCGAGTTCGCTGTCCCCGCCTGTGAACACAGCACGGGCATTAAGTTGGTCTGAGAGGATATCTGCGACCTGTGCCCACTTGCCCGGCTCCCACTGTTTAACCGCTGTGCCGCTGCCGGGGTGAATGCAGAAAATCGGCGTGTCGTCCTGGATGCCCCACTCGCTGAGGTAGCCACGCACGTATGCTGCGTCTACATCAAGCACGGGGTAGCGCAGTTGGACTTGGTCTGGGTCAGTTTCGATGTTGAGCAGTGCCTCTACCAAGTGCATTGCTTGCTGAACGGCGTGTTCGTGTTTGTGTTTCACCACATCGGTCAGGAAGAGCGCGGTGTCCTCATCGTCGTAGCCAATTCGAACGGGGGCACCTGTCATGCGGGCGACCCAGGCACCCCACCAGTGATCTGGACGAAACACAATTGCCTTCGCATAGCCAATCCGACGTAGGCGGCGAGCCGTTTGGATGGCGTACTGGTAGGGCGATGACCAACTGGTCTTATCCCCACGGGTGAAGCCTGGGAACGGCACCGTCAGCACCACATCGACCTCGCTGACATTTGCCAGCACCCCTGCAGACCATGGTCCCACCAGCGCGTGAATTTCTGTGTTCGGCATGTGCTGCCTTAGTGTGCGGATGGCAGGTGTGGTGAGCAGCAAATCGCCCAGGTGGTCTGGGCGGATGAGCAGGATACGGTTGGTTTGGGCAGCGGTGCGTGACGGCGGGATATACGTGGTGGACAGGAAGTTCAGCAGCAGCTTGCGCATCTGGTGCCGAAAGGGTCTCTGGTGGTACGCCTCTGCCAGGGTGCGGTTCCGCAGGGCAAGCGCTTCGCGGTCGTTGAGTAGTTCTTCCAGCGGTTTTTCGATCGCGTCATTGAGGTTGATGTTAACCAATGCCCAGTTCCCTGTAGGTGTGCAACAAGCGCGGGATCAAAACCGCCCAGTCGTAGGTGTCGTGGATGAATTCGCGCGCACCTGACCCTAGCTTAACGCGCTTTTGCGGTTGGTGCAGCAAATTGTAAACCGCATGTGCCATTTCTGTGGCATCATCGTGGAGCACGATGTGCTCGTATGCCGCAGGCAGCAACCCGGCGGCGGCAGTGCTCGTCGCTACGATTGCACAACCGGACGCCATTGCCTCTAGCAGTTTGAGCCGGGTGCCGCTGCCCATGCGCAGTGGCGCAACATACACATCGGCGGCGTGCAGGTACGGTTGGATCGCGGGCACCCACCCCGTGATGGTAATGTGTGGGTTGTCACGCAGCGCATCTAGCCGGTTGTGGGGCTTTTGCCCGACGATGTACAGGTGCGCGTCAATGCGCTGCGTGATGCGCGGCAAGACATGCTCGCTGAACCACGTCATCGCATCAACGTTCGGGCGGTAGTCCATCTTGCCCGTGAAGACGAGTGCATTGGATTTCAGAACGATAGATTCATCTGAATTCGCGTAGTCATTCACGAAAACGCCGCTGGGTACAACGTAGGTCTTGTCGTCGTTGCGGTAGCGACGCAAAACGGCACCGTCCTCCTCGGAAACGGCAATTACTGCTGTGGCAGCGGTGCACACGTCCCGTTCAAACTGCCCAATGCGCCCCACCTGCAAATACGAATAGATTGCACTGGGCAGCCGTTTCGCGTCGCTGCGGTCAACCTCGGCGATCACCCGCTGGAGCGCTGCCTCCGCGTTGAACGCGTCGTAGATGGCGGGTACGTCCGGCGCAGCTTGTACTGCATCCAACAGATAGCTTGCTACTTCAATGCCCTCAAACTGCACCAGATCAAACTCACCGGACTGCACCAGTTGTGTAAGCATTGCCTGCATTTCGTCGCTGTGCAACCGTCGGGCAATGTCTGCGTCGGTTGTCAGCAGCAGGTCGCGTAATCGCTGCGATGTGCTGCGGTGTGGCGTAGGCACGGTGATGATGCGCTCACACAGCGATGCGAGCGGCGTCTCATCGAAGTTCATGCTGCTGTTGTCGTCCAGAAAAGTTAGCAGCGTGACGCGGTGCCCCGCAGTGTGCAGCCCGTGCAGTATCCCGTAAGCGCGGATAGCGCCACCCTGGTGCAGCGGGTACGGCGGACTGGCAGTGACCATGAGTACGTGCATGGCTATTCCATCACTTTGTTGTAGGCGGCAAGTGCGACACGAGCGGTTTCCGCCCAGTTGAACTGTTTGGCGCGTTCCACGGCAGCGCGTTCTTGTTCGTGTCGCCAAGCATCGTCACTGAGCGCGTGATGAAGGGCATTTGCCAGCGCCTCCGGCTCGTGCGGATCAATTTGCAGCCCGACTTTACCCACGACCTCCGGCAGTGAGGACACATTGCTCACAATGGGCACTGTGCCGCACGCCATCGCCTCTAGCGCGGGCAAGCCGAACCCTTCGTAGAAGGACGGCATAACCTGCACCGTCGCGCCCGTGTACAGCGCGGGCAGCATTTCTTGCGGGATGTTCTCGCGCCGCAGCACACGCTCAGCGAGCTTCAACGTTTCAATCTCGCGCATGGTCTCCTCGAACAGCCAGCCTTTGTTGCCAGCGAGCACTAGTGGCGGAGCGTCTGGTAGCTCTCGGAGCAGCAGTTTGTATGCTCTCAGCAGCCCCAAGATGTTTTTGCGCGGCTCGAAGGTGCCCAGGAACAGGATATAGCCGTTAGGTAGACCAAGCTGGTGGCGCATCTTATCCACGGTATCGGCGGGTTGTGGTGCAAAGCTCTCGTCTGCTGCCAGCAGATGCACACTCACTTTCTCCGGTGGTATACCCAGCATATTCACAATGTCATCACAGGACGCCCGGCTGATGGTGAGGATGTGATCGGCATGGCGCACAGCGGCATGGATTTGGTCGTTGTAGTAACGGTGGCTTTCTGCGGTGAGGAACTGCGGATAGCGCAAAAACGTGAGGTCGTAGACGGTGATGACATGGCGGCGGGCACCCCGCAGGGGCGGGATAAAGTCTGTGCTGTGGAACACATCCAGGCGGTGAGGTGCCAGCTCTACTGAGAGCGCGGCACGCTCGATGCGGTGGTGGCTGGGTGTGAGTAAATCCACACGGCGAAAACGCGACGACACGGTTTCCGGTGCGCGGCGGCGGTGGAAAATGGTGTAGTCGTTCGTGTGGTCGAGCGTTTCTAGCTCGCGCACCAGGCGGCGGATGGTTGTGCTGATGCCCCCGGTGCGGTAGTAAGTGAGTCTGGCGTCGATTCCAATTCGCATAGCGGCGCGATTATAGTGACCACGCCGCTATCGGTCTACCGGCTAATCCAGGAAAACGCTGTTATCCGCAGTCCAGGCGGGCAAACACACCGCCAAGAAGATCAGGTTTTCGCCGCTGTGTCCATCGTTGAAGATCTGGTGCACGGCGGTCGCGGGGATGTAAATGGTATCCCCGGCGTGCACCGGGTGAGATTCCTCGCCGATGACGACACGCCCCCGCCCGGCGAGAATGTAGTAGCTCTCCTCTGCTGTGGGGTGGTAGTGCTTGCGGGATGCCTTGCCCGGCGGCAGCAGGATTTGTGCCACGCTGTGGCTGGTGGTGCCGCCGCCCTTGTGCCCCAACAGTTCATACACCACCTCGCCGTGTGGTTGGGCAAATGCGGGCACCGCATCCGAGCGTTGTATGTGCATCTTCTCTCCGTGTTGTCTGTTTTAGCGCGGTTTCCAGGTTACATGGATGATCGTGACATCGCCACCGTGATCCTGTCGGTCAATGTTTTCGTCGTATTTGACTGCGAAAGTATTGTGCTTTGAAAGAAAGCGCTTTGCAAAGCTATAAATGTAGCCGTACATGAAGTCATCTGGCCACACGAGTGCCTCATGGTAGGCAACGTGGTCGTTACTGATCCACTCTAGTGAGAAGTCTCCCGGAAGTTTGTCTTTGTACATTTTGTGCTTGTATGCTAATACAGGCAAGGCAAGCTGCTTTTCCAGTTCCCAGTTGTCGATTTCTGGATCAAGGGGTGTGTTGTCGATGACCGCCATGCCCAGCCCAACAAGGTTCATATGCTTGTTGGAGCGGTTAATGAGGTCTGCAAAGACATTGATAAACTTATCGGCTGGGTAGTAAGCATTGGGGTCAAGATTGTGTAGCCCGTGCTTGCGCACAACCTCAATCACTTCTTCGTAGACCATGTTGTTAATCATTGTTTGTCCAACTTGCCCCAATAGTTCAACATCA
>CAYVGI010000024.1:13199-46204 GCA_964451095.1 uncultured Anaerolineaceae bacterium | reverse complement strand
AGAGGGAGGATTATAGCAAACGTTCTATCACGCGATAGGGCATCGCGTGCGTTAGTTATCGCGCCCGATGGGGCGCCCCAATCGCGTTTGCAGGTGAACACGCGGCGTCGTGTTCTGCGGGACTGGCGGCAGTGCCTGCACGAATCGTTCCAGCTTCCACCGTCCATCTGCCAAATCGTAGCGCATTTGATAGACAACCGTGGCATTCTCCAGCAACTGCGTCGCTACGCGGTGTCCATCTCTTGTGTCGTAGGTCGCCATGCGGCAGTTCCGCAGCGCGTCCAGCAGCAAACAAGTCGCCCCATCCTCAGAAAAACTGTGCACGCTCACACCATGCTGCGCCCGCAATATGCCAGCGAACCGCCGATCTTGTCCAGCAGAGTAGCGCTTGTACTGCTCAAGCATTTCTCCGCACAGGTAACGGCTTGCATTTTGCGATGCGCCGGGCGCCAACCCAACATCTTGCAGCCAGCGAACTGCCTCCAGGTAGTGGTCCGTCACCGTTGTGAGTACATGTTGCGGTGCTTGCCAGGTTGCGTGCTCTGCAACCCCAGGGCGAACCCGGCGCAGCTTGGTCGCCCACGGCACCCGCCGCTCCCCCAGAAAGGCGACAAAGACCAACAAAGAGCCAATCACCACGAACAGCAATATAAGTTCCATTACGCCACACTATGATCCATTTGGGACACTATCGGCATCGCGCAAAGTCGCCAAAATCTTCTCTCGGAGCTGGTTAAGGTCAATCGGATAGTGCAAGAAGGCACTCACCTTCACAATTTTTAGCGCCAACAACATGTCGTTTGCATCATCCGAGATAACGATAACGGGTAGGTTTGCCAAATGCGGAATCTCTCGCAGCTTCTTAATAAATGCCCATCCGTGTATATCGGGCAGGTTCAAGTCCAGCAAAACCAGTGCGGGCTGTGTATCTTCGATGGTCAGCAGAGCATCTGTGGCGCTTTCACACAACCGTAGATCCATCTCGAAAATGTCCTCTAGTAGCTGATACGCAGGCGCCCACAACGCTTCGTCCTGCCTGCCAACGAGCACCGCCAGCTTGTCACGGGTAAGCCCCTTACCGCCGGACAAATGCCCCTGGTGGGGTGTTGAGTAGGTCATCCCAGCGCCAGGAACACCGACATCCGCATTATCCTCTACCGATACCTCGAACATTGAGATAAAAGACTGTGTGAACAAATCTGGCGCGACCTGCACCAACTGCTGCAAGATGTCTTCGGCGTCGTGCAGTGTGCGGAAGCAGTGTCCATTACCATCATCAATCGCTACTACCCCGTTACGCAGCACAGGGCGGATGATGTGGCTAACTGCCAGATGCGGCAGCAAGTTCATCACATTGTCGAACTGCGAGGCGGGTAGCCCGGTGGCAATATAGTAGCCCTGCACACGACTTGACGCACCCGTTGCGCCGGACGCCGGCATATGAACAGGATGCGTGAACACCACATGATGCGTGTCGTAACCGGCAACAAGGTCTGCCGCCATCAGTCGCCGTAGTTCGCCGTCGGTGATCGCATGGCTGTATTCATGCTGCTCGTACGGTGTCATCACCCCAGCATTGATGTCTAACGCCTTGCCATCACTCAGCCGCACGACCGTGCGACCGTCCTGCAAGACAAAGATGTAGTGCCGAGGGAATTGAACGCGCTCCAAAACAAGTAACTCCACAGTCGCTGTGTCAGCACAATCTCATTTAGCAACAGAAGCTTGCACTCGAATTAAAGGCGGCAAGCTTCTTTAACAGATTAGCACAAACACATGGACAAAAACGGAAGACTTCTGGTTAGATGCGGACTACAACTCCACGAAGTAAGAGTCGCAGGCAGCGTCGATCAACTCCGGCGTAAGGCGCGGCGGTTCCTCACGGTAAGCGGAAATATCGAGCAACTGTGACAGAATATCGCGCGGGTGCACAAAGCGCAGGTCACGGTCGCGCTTGACGTACCATTCGTTGATGAGGTAGCGGAAGCCTTGCTCATCATATGGCACCTTCATGATGCGGCACATAATCTTGAACACCTCGTGGAACTGCTGCATGGTCGGGTTGCCGACTTCAATCTTGTAGCGAATACGGCGCAGGAACGCTTCGTCCACCAGGTCCTTCGGGTCAAGGTTCGTAGAGAACACAATCATCACATAAAAGGGGATTTCGATCTTGCGACCGTTCGCCAGCGTCAAGAAGTCTACACCCTTTTCCAGCGGCACAATCCAGCGGTTGAGCAAGTCTACCGGGCGAACCTGCTGTCGTCCGAAGTCGTCGATGAGGAACATGCCACCGTTTGCCTTCATCTGGAACGGTGCCTCGTAGTACTTATTGATCTCATCGTAGACGAGGTCTAGCCCTGCCATGGTCAGCTCACCACCTACCATGATCATGGGGCGCCTTACACGCAGCCAACGCGGGTCGTTCACCAAACCAGTGCCCAGCTTGCGCACCGTCTGATTGTCCGATATTTCATGGTTGATCGAGTCAAACACCTGGATGACCTGCCCGTCAACGTCCACCGCGTAGGGGATGAACATGTCATCACCGAGCACCAAGCGCCCGATCTTCTCCGAGAGTGTCGTTTTACCATTCCCTGGCGGTCCGTAGAGGAAAATAGACCGCTTGGAGTTGATCGCCGGACCGATCTTGTTCAACATCTCCTCGGAAACAACCAAGTTTTCCATCACGCGCAGCAGCAAACGTTGGTTCACCTGCTTGTCACGGTCGTTTTGCTTGTGCATCGCGTCTACGTAGCGTCCCACGGGCACAGGTGCCGGACCAACATACTGTGAGCGCTCCAGTGCTTCGCGTGCCTTCGCAGACCCCTTATCCGAGATCACAAACCGATAAGATGCCTCGCCAAGCTGACCACCACCCCGGATTTCGATGTACTTCTCGCGCTTGAGGTACTCCATCACAATGCCCAACACATTTTGGTAGGGCAACCGAACCACGTCGGAGATCTCTGAGCCGAGCATGATACCGTTGAAGTACAACGTCTTGAGCACCAAGTCGGCGATCTGCAACATGTCCAGTCCGGTATCTTCCAGGCTATCCAGCGATGGAGGTGCCCACAGCTCATGGGGTTCCTCTTCCAGTGGCATATCTAATGGGGGGGCATCCTGGGTCGGTGCTATCGGCTTCAGCGTGCCTGTCTCTCTCAGCTTGCGTAACCTAGAGGTGCCGGGTTGGTTTGCCATAGGTTGTACGTCCTTTCTGGTCAGACTCAAATTGTGCGTGTTTTTTGCCACTGCTGGCGCATTCCCTGCCAGATGTCAAAGTTGGGCAACTTCTGGGCAAAACAGGGTTCATGAACATATTCATTGTATCATGCTTGAGCAAACGTTGATTTGGCAATTGAGCAAGCGCAAAAATTCTTTAATAAGAAGGCAATGAGTGCATTGCTACGTTACATATCACCATTTACACATTCTAACACGCATTCTATTATTCGCATGTTTCGTTTCTCACATTTACGCAATTTATACAGCAACCTCGTAACGTTTTATACACATTGCAGGGAAGGGGGTTCCAATGATTGATCGAATCCAATGGCTTGGTCATGGCAGTTTCTTCATCCAGGGACCGCCATTCATCTACATAGACCCATGGCGTGTTTCTCGTCACGTTTTCCATGCAGATGTCATTCTCATCAGCCACAGCCACTACGAGCACTGCTCCCCAGCGGATATTGACAAACTACGCGGCGCAAGGACGAAAATCATCACGAGCGAGCAAGTTGCCAGGGAAATACCCGGCAGCACGGTGCTGCGCCCCTGGCAGAGTGTAACTATAGACCGTGCCAGCATCAAAGCAGTACCCGCGTACTCACCGGACAGCCTGGAACATCCCGTCGAGGATGGGGGCTTGGGGTTCATTATCTCCATCAACCGCTACGACATCTACTACGCGGGGGACACACAACTCATCCCAGAGATGAAGCACCTGCGCCCAGACATTGCCATCCTGCCCATTGATGGGCGCGGCACGCTGAACATCGACCAGGCAGCACAGGCAGTGCGTGCCATGAGACCGCGCTGGGTCATACCCGCCAACTGGGACAAGCGTATCGGGTCAGCGACCCCACTAGATGTGCTGCGCTTGCGTGACGAAATCCGAGACACTGCCGAACTGGTTGTGCCGCTGGACACCCCAGCCGCATAGGGTCTTGCGGACGGTTTCGTGATTGAGTTTCCGATCACACTTCTCTATCATGCGTACTGCGTACATTGAACAGCTACGAACAGCTACCAAAACAGACCAACAAAGGGCGTGCCGGCGGCGCTAACCCTACAGGAGCACATTACACATCATGAGCCTAAGCATCGGACTTGTGGGCTTGCCGAACGTCGGCAAAAGCACAACCTTTAACGCACTCACAAAAGAGCAAAATGCACAGGCGGCAAACTACCCGTTCTGCACTATCGAACCCAACAAGGCAATCGTGGCAGTGCCAGATAAACGCCTGGAGAAACTTTCCGAGTTATCCAAGTCCGCGCAGACGATTTACGCCACAATTGAGTTTGTAGACGTTGCCGGGCTAGTGAAGGGCGCCAGCCAAGGCGAAGGGCTTGGCAACAAATTCCTGGGTAACATCCGCGACGTAGACGCGATTTTGCACGTTGTGCGCTGCTTCGACGACGAGAATGTGGTGCACGTCGGTGGCAAGCCCAATCCACGCAGCGATATTGAGATCATCAACACCGAACTCATCCTGGCGGACATTCAACAGCTAGAGCGCAAGATTGAGCGGCTGGAACGGCAGGCAAAGGCAGAGAAAGACGCCCGCGCCGTGCTGGAACTGGCGCGGGAAATCCTGGATTACTTGGGCGAGGGCAAAATGCTCACCGCCTACCCCCAGCGCGATACAGAAGATTTCATATCGCTAAATCAGGAAATGCGCTTCCTGACGGCAAAACCTGTTATCTTCGCCGCAAACGTCAGCGAAGAAGACCTGGAAGAAGATAACGCGTACGTCAAAGAGACCCGCACCATCGCCGCCGAGCAAAACAGCGAGGTCGTCAAGCTGTGTGCCAAGCTGGAAGAGGAAATGGCAGGGCTAACCAACGAGGAACGTGAGGAATTCCTGGAGCTTGCTGGCATCGAAACCGACGGTCTACAACAGATCATCCGCAACAGCTACCAAATCCTCGGGCTAACCAGCTACTTCACTACGGGTGAGAAGGAATCCCGCGCGTGGACGATCCACAAGGGCTGGACGGCACCAGAAGCAGCAGGTGTGATCCACACAGACTTCGAGAAAGGTTTCATCCGCGCAGAGGTTGCGGCTTATGACGCATTCGTAGAGTACGGCAATTGGAGCGCACTCAAGGACGCGGGCAAGATGCAGCTAGAAGGGCGCGACTACATCGTCGAAGACGGCGACGTGATTCTGTTCCGCTTCAACGTGTAACGAAACGAAATGAGCGTGGGCAACGTGTGTGCGCCCACGCTCAGCGAACAACCTAACTAATCTTGCTGGGGCGTGACCCGCAAGCGCACCTCGCCGCTGATGGTCTCGCCGGGTTGCAGCACAAACACACCGCTCCCCTCAACGCCGTCCGCCAGCAAATTAAAGCCATCGTTTGCATTTGATTGCGGCTCCACCGCCAGCGTGCCGTCCGGCGCGGTGAACAAAATCACATGCTGAAAAACGGGTGTGGCGGTCATCTGTATCTCTAATCCCCAGTCGGCGTACACCAACCGAATGGGTTCGTCCGCATTACGTTCGGTTAGCAGGTCGTCCAGCACCATGTCTTTTTCAACACGGCGCAAACTGCGGAAGTCCAATTCTGGCGGCACCGGAACTGGCGCACCTGTTGCGAAATTATCCGTCAGGGGAAAGTGCTTTGCACATGGAGCTTGTAGCAGCGGCATGTTCGCTGCTCTGTGCTGGAAATACGGATGAAAGCCGAACCCCGCCGGGAATGCCTGCGCATCCGCGTTGGTGAGCGTGACCTGCCACACAAAATCGGCACCGTCGAGTTGGTACGTCAAATCTGCGGTCAGCACAAACGGGAAATTGAAGTCCTCAAACCGCTCAGATGCGAAGTGTAGTTTGATGTGCGTTTCGCTGCTTTCCATGACCTGCCACGGGCGCTTGCGCACGTCACCGTGGCGGGCAGTGCCATCATCCGATGTGGTTTTGAGCTGCCACTGCTGATTGTTGTAGCGTAGCACCCCACCACGGATTCGGTTCGCCCACGGCAGCATCAAAAAGCTGCTGGGCTTCGCGTACTGATCTGCTGGCGTGGGGCGGATAATATCCACCCACAGCCCGCTGTAGCGTACCCGACCAAACACAATGCCCCCGCCGAACTCGGGCACGATCCCGGTCTGCCAATGTTCATTTTGCAGCCTATGCACGGAAAAGCCTCCCAAACACTTATCCACTGTCCGTAATGCCAATCATACCACCCGCACAGATTCTCATAAAATCTTTCAGTAATCCAAAATACCCTGTGCTATAGTTGTAGTCCTTCTGGTGATAGCGTGGTAAGTGGTACTAGCGATGCCATACCTGATAGACGGACACAACCTCATTGGGCACCTACCCGATATTTCCCTCAAAGACCCGCACGACGAGGCGAAACTAATTACCAAACTGCGGGCATACTGCGCCCGCACTGGTAAAAAGTGCCATGTTGTGTTCGATCACGGTCTGCCCGGCGGCAAGTCCAAGCTGTCCAATGGTGCGGTGAAGGTTGTCTTTGCTGCCCGCCCCGGCGAGGCAGACGACGTGATGCTATCGCGCATTCGCAAAGTGACGGATACCAAGGGCTGGATTGTCGTCTCGTCAGATCACCGCGTGCTGGACGCCGCCCGCCGACGCGGGATGCGTGGATTGCGCTCGGCAGAGTTCGCGAATCTAATCAAACCAGCACCCGTTATCCCAAAAGAGGAAAACCCGAACGTGTATGTTTCGCCCAAAGAAGTTGAGGAGTGGCTGGAACTGTTCCAGCAGGGCGGCAAACCTACCAGTTGAGCGTGACATCACGCTGCCAGTAGCGCCGCACCAGTCCACCGCCGGGCATTGCGGCAACCAACCGATATAGCAAATCCCACTCATCAGCGGCAAGCACGCGCCCAAACATCACCAACAGGGCGTAGGCAGCCACACCCGCAACCATCCCCACCACCACATGACCAGTGCCACCGACAAGCATTACGCCTAGTGCAACCGTGCCTGCCGCCAGCGGACGCAGCAAACGCCAGGTTAGCCGCAGCGTGCTAATCCCAGCATCGCGGAATGTGAGCAACATGGCCGCCAACACCGCAGCTTCCGCCAGCACAGAGGCGTACACCAACCCCATCAAACCCAGGTCGAGCAGCGCCAAAAACACCAGGTTGAGCGTCAAGTTCAACGCAAGCCCCCACAGGCGAATTAGCAGCAGCCACCGCTGGCGGTTTTGTACCATCATGCCCTGTGCAAACACATTGACCGCCATCGTCACCATCGCATACCAGATGAGCACCCGCAGCACGCCCGCAGTCGGCAGGAAATCTCGCCCGAATAGCGGCGTGGTGATCGACGGGGCAAACACACTCAGCGTAAGGCAGATGGGCAACGTCACCAGCACCGTAAAAAATACCAGCTTTTCCACAATAAAGCCAAATAGCTCGCGGTTGTCCTCGTAGTAGCGGGACATAATTGGATAGGTCGCAATGAGCACCGTGCTGTTCAACAGTTCGATCACGCCGACGATGACGACAAATGCCGCCGTCAGGTAGCCTGTGCTGCTGGTATCTAAAAACGTCGTAGACATCAGCTTATCCGCCTGTTGATACGCCAGCGTGAGCACCGCCCCCACCGCCAGCGGCACACTGTTTGCGAACAATGGCGCTGCAATCGCCCAGTCCAGGGGAAAGCGTGGCGTTACCCCCGTCCGGCGCAGTGCCCACCAGAACACAACCGAGCGCACCCCACTGGCAACCAGCCCTGCCAGGTACAGCCCAAGCAGATCAAAGCCGCCCGACAGCGCAAGCGCCACCAGCCCAATGCGCAAAGCAATGTGAATCGCCTCCACAACAGACGTTGTGACCATACGCTCCTGTGCCAGCAATTGGTCGGAGCACATGTTGCCAAACACATCTAAAATTAGACCAAGCCCCGCCAGCGCCGTGAACACACGTATGGGCGCGTCGTAGTTCAGCACCCATGCAGCAATGTTCATGATGACGAAGGCGACCGCTACCAACACTGTTTGCATGTACAGGGTCGCGGTGAGGTAAGCACCCGCCTTTTCTGGCGCACGAGACACATCCCTTACCACGATCAGCCCCATGCCAAAGCTGCCAATCACCGTCGCAATCGTCGCCAGTGCGCCTACAGTGCCATACACACCGTAGCCTGCATCACCAATCCAGCGGGCAAGCGCAAACTGCCACACGAACAACATCCCCTTGCTGAACAGGCTTGCGGCGGCGAGCGCCCCCGCATTACGAGCAGCGCGGCGGGTGTCCTGGGCGGTGGCACGGGCGGTGCTCATCGGTTAGCGACGTCCATGCGGGACGAAATACCCCTGGCAGATGGCACAGGTTTCTTTTCCAATGAGCGTGATTAATCGACTACCCGCTAACATGCCCTTATTGCTGCCCTTTCCACGCAAGCATCCCAGACCGCCCAGAAGACTAGATGAAAACCTGAACACCGTGAAGGAACAACTTCGCCCATTAAGGTTCACAGCAGCGGCATTAGTGCTAAGTTTGGGTAAAATTTGTATAATTACTTCGTTGTGGGTTATTTGGGTGCCCGTCCGTTAGGCTACTTGAGACTTATTGCGGCTAGACAAAGAAGGATACGACAAAAGTGGAACGGTACGTGCTAAAGCATCTTTTCTACGGGCAGTTCACTAAAGATGGCAAACCTGTGGGAGACATGCGCCTACTAGCGAAGACCAACGGTGTTTCCAACGAAGCAGTTGCCGAAGTCCTGCAACTAGCGCTCATCCCACCACGCAAGGGCGCAGCAGGTGCCTCCTGGGGGATTATACGCGGCAAAAGCGAGACGCCGTTTATCCTTGCCATTTCCGGCGTGGGCAAGGCGGGGCAAAGGGTACTGCACTTCGCCCTGCTGCCATCGGAACTGCTGCGGGCGATGGGTGGCAACCTGCGCCTGTTCAACCCCATTGTCAACACCCCTATGCCAGACTATGACCGAGTTGGCATCGCCCTGGAACCGCTCGCCATTGAGGATGTGCGCCCGCCAAGTGAGTCTCAAGAGATTGACGACATCCTAGACTTGATGATGTACACCCGCAATCGCATGAATGTGCTAGAAACGCTGTTGGGCGCGGTCGTTAAGGGGGTGCCCATCGCTGTCGTCAACGCGCCAGAAGACCCCAGCCAGCGTTTTACATTCATTGCAGGGCTGCTTGCACTGCTACCGCCGTCAGTGCGCTTTGCGGTAACATTTGCGACCCACACGCTGCCCAAAACGAAAATCGACGCACAAATTAAATTCCTCGCAGCGGGCAGCACCCCACCAGAAAACGCCGTCATCTACGACTGGAGTGAAGGCGCGTTCTACGGCGTCCCCGTGCAAGAAAACTACAGCCGCTTTATCGTCAGCCAGCTACGCCTAGACGCTGAACTTGTCATCATGCAAACCCGCCGCCTGACGACAATCGCCAGTTGGCGCGTGAAGCAGGGCGACCGGCTTGCAAATGCGCTTGCCTACGCCTCGCAGCGCATGAGCATGGACGATGCCGTCATGAATGGACAGCCTGTTGAGGTCAGTGATGTATCGAAGATGCTCTCAGAAGACCCCACGCTGACTGACGAACTACGCATCGCCTATGCCCAGCACCTAATGTCTTTTTCAACCGCGTTGGGGGAACTGGAACACGCTGAACCACTCGGCATTATGCTGAGGACAAACAGCGACCTTGCAGACGCCACACACACCCAACTGCGCGATGCCGTCTACAGGGGTGCCGCTGGCGACGCCTACGACCTACTCGAAAAATGGCTACTGAACCCACTCGGTCCGCAAGGGCAGCGCTGGATTGACTTAGCCCAAGAGGCTGCCACCACCTACTTCAAGGACATGGTAGAGACGGGCGACACCCGTGAGATACAACTGTTCCTGCAAGATGTGGACAAGGCAGGCATTGCCGTTGGCGCAGACTACCTAATGCCCCGCCTCATCGAAACCGCCCAACCGCTCGCTCCCAAAGACAGCGGGCTTGCCATGCGCATGTTTGTGTATGGTTGCAGGCACATGACCATTGAGCAGCTCGCCGCCCTGCTGCGAGATGAAGGTGTATTGACCCAACTGCCAGAGGCGGTGCGTCAATATGTGCGGGCGGTGCAAAACCAGATGCCCAACGCCCACCCTAACCTGATTGCCAACGCTGTCATGGCGTTTAAGGGCTCGCGGCGGCTAATCCTGGTACGCTTGGTGGAATTGGCGCTGTTCCACCAACACGCCGAAGACGTAATAGACGAAAATGTACTTAAACAGCTCATCAACGTGACGCAAGAAGACTGGGGAAACACCTACTACGGCGTCCTTGCCCAAGCTGCCCGCAAGCTCTCGGACGAGCCTGTTCTGAAGGAGATGAGCCACACCGGGCAGCGGTTGCTGCTGAGCATTTTCCTCTCCATTGGCTACTACAAAGAACTCGCCAACCAGATGAAGCGCCAGTCTCGGTTGTTGTACTCCGTGGATGACCAAACCGGGTACGTCAACATGGTGCGCCGCCTCTTTGCAGAAACACCACTCAGCGACGCGCAAGTGCCCATAGCGCTGGAAACCATTGTCAACGAGGGCATACGCTCCCTGCCCATGGTGATGGCGTTCGTGGGCGTGCTGGAATCTCGCAAGAAGCCCACCGAGGCAACCGACGCCGTCGCTGGCGACCTGCTGGACGCAATGGAGCACGAAACGGGTGTGATCAACGTGCTGCCCGTGGAAGCAATCCGCAGCCTGATGCTGTACCACTTGCGCCGCCGGGATGTGGACGGGGCACTGCGCTGTGCACGTATGTTTGCAGAGGTCTCTGCACGGTATGGGGAACGCACCGCGAAAGCAGTCGGGCAGATGTACCGCAACATGGGCAGCCACCCCCGCCTAAAGGCGGAGCGCATCGACATGCTGCAACGCTATGTGCGCCACCTCACGCCTAGCACCGCACGCCAAGCGATTGACCTGCTGCTGGGTACTGTCGAACCCGATGTCAAAGACCACCTGGAAGCAACCTATGCCCTTAAGGTGGTCATGGGTGACCAAGACGTTGAGATGTACGCGCAGGCGCTGCGTACCACCGCCCAGTTCCTAGAAGACACAGCAGAGGCGTACAGCAGCCGCAACACACCCACCAGAGGCGGCATTCACAACGAATTGGACAGTATGCCGGGCGGGTTAAACTCTGAGGAAAAAGAGAGCATCGCAGGCGACATGCTCACGGTAGGGCGCACGGTGTATGAGCTAGGCGAGCGACACAAGCGCGTGCGTAACGCGCAAACCGACCGCCGCATTGAAGAACTGTTGCAGGCAGAGGCGAACCCGCAAAGCGCTATCGAGGTGCTGCGTGTGTTTGGCGGCTTTCTGTCGCAGGGCAAACGATTCTCCACGCGCTTACAAGCACAGGAACACCCCCACCCGCTGCCAAATCGCAGCGCCACCACGCTCATCCAAGAGGTTGCCACGGTTTGTTACCTGCTAAACGCAATGCTCAGCCTGGAGGAAGCGGAGTTCGTGGCAAGTGCAATTCACGATGAACTAGAAAACATGTGGCAAGAACTCCCGCTTGAACAACAGCGTACTATTGCGAACGACTTCGCCCGTGACCTCCAGCGCGTTGCTGACCTTGTTCCGCTGCTGGCAACAGAGGGTGATATCCGCGCCCTGGAAGATACCGGGCTTGGGCGCCGCCTGGAAAGCAACCGTGCCCGCCCGCGCAACACGTTAGAATTCTACCGTTTTGTAGCGGGGTACTATCTCGCTCGCGTGTGATGCCCTGCCGGACGTTTGCGCTTTGTTTATGCAATCTATCAATGGGAGCGGGTAGCTTCCCTTATAATGGGCATTACACCTTATACGGAACCGAAGCGAGCAGCGTGCCATGGATGTTGGCGTACAAATAGACAATTACAAGATTATTGAACACATCGGGCGGGGCGGCATGGCAGATGTATGGTCTGCCAGGGATGAAACGCTGGGGCGTTTGGTCGCTATCAAAACCATCGCCCGCAATCTTAACTCCGACGCCAGCCCGGTTGCGCTGTTCGAGCGGGAAGCGAAAACCATTGCCAACCTTGAGCACCCACACATCCTGCCGATTTACGGTTTTGGCGAGTACGAAGGGCGACTGTACATCGCCATGCGCTTTGTTACGGGTGGCTCGCTGGAAGATGTGCTGGCGGAGGGTGCCCTCACCTATACCGATGCCGTTACGGTGGGGCGGGCAATCGCTGACGCGCTGAACCATGCTCACACAGAAAATATTGTGCACCTGGACTTGAAGCCGCCCAACATTCTGCTGGACAGCAAAGGTGCGCCCTACCTGGCGGACTTCGGCTTGGCGGCAGTGCTAGGACCTGAAGGACGCGCCCATAACCCTGGCTCCGGCACGCTGTTGTACATGGCACCGGAGCAGATTACATCCGAGGAGCTAGACCACCGCGCCGATGTATACAGCTTCAGCCTCGTCATGTTTCACATGCTCACTGGGCGCTTGCCATTCGAGGCGATGACGCCGCTAGCACTCAAGCAGCTGCAGTTTGGCGAAAACCTGCCCCATCTTGCCGACCTCAACCCGGACTTACCCACCGAACTGACCGACCTACTCCGGCGCGGCACCGAAGTAGACCCCAACGAGCGCTTTGACAACGTAACCGCACTGATGGCTGAGGTGGAGCGCGTGCTGGGCACCGCTGTCATGATGCCAGTGGGCAATGTGCCGGGCACAGAACAACGTTCGGGTTCGTCGGCGTTTGTAGACATGGTCACCCTGTTGAACCCACGCGAAGCGAACCTGCAAGAGGCAAAAGACATCTACGGGCGGGCACGCCAGGCATGGGCGAACGGCTCCGGGCGGTTTTTGCTGAGTGTGACGCACTTTATCGTGATGAGCGACTTTTACATCACTGCGGAGAAACACGGGCTAACCTACGATCAACCCGGTGCGCAGATGCTGCTGCGCGGCGCGATTGAGTACGACTATCACACAGACCACTGGTGGAACGCAGTGGACGACAGCGGGCGACGGTGGGTTTGCCTGCACGCTATGCGCAGCGAAACCCCGCAAGCACGTATACGGGCGTTCCAGCGGCTGGAGACCCTGCCCGACAGCGACCCACCGCAAATACCCCGGCAGGTGGCGCAAGCGCTCTCCATTGAAAACGACGAACAGGCAATGCTGGCGGCGCTGGGGGTACTTTCCGCCCGTGCACACCCGCTGGACGGGCGTGCCAATGGTGATGTGAGGACTGACCATCGTAACAAAATGCTGGACACCTCCCCGCCAATAACGCAACTCACCCCCTCCGGTGCACCGTGGCGCAATGTCACCTATTCCCAGGAAATCGACACGCTGGTGGCAGATATGGCTATCGGCGGGCGAACAGAGACCGTGCGCGAAATGGCAGCGCGTACCGTCGGCAGAATGCGTTCCGCCCGTGCGGCTCGGCACATCGCAGACGAGCGCAAGCGCGGGCGCAGAGGGGTTTTGAAGGCACTTGCGTATGTGCTAGACGAGGTGCCCACGCTCCCCCAAAACATTGAGTTTGCGCCGCGTGTGCTGGCGTGGTTGCTGAACACATGGCGCCGACTGACGGAAAACCCGATGCTGATTGTATGGGCGTTTTTGTTCGCCATGTTTGGTGCCGCCATTGGGACGGGGCAGAGTATTTTCCGTGCATGGCCCTTTCCGCAATCCTTCTTCGATGCGGTACGCTTGTTGAACATGTACGCAATGGGGTCATACATTGGCTTTTTGGCAGGGATCATCGCCATCATGGTGCTAACGCTGCCACAGCGCTTGCGCGGCTTTTGGCCCCTGTGGGCACGCGCCATCTGGAGCGTCACGGCAGCATTTTTCCTGGGGCAAACACTGTGGCTTTCCTACGGTAGCTGGTACCTGAACCGGGGCGACACAATACCCCAGAGTTTCCTTATCCTCACCGGGCTTGGCACGACGTTTGGTTTGGTATTGTCCGCTCTCGTCAAAATACGGGGCTGGCTGGCAACACTCATCACCGGGGTTGCGATGTTTATACCGCTGTACATCGGCGCAACCAATTACTATCAGGTGTTCGTTGCTAATGAGGCACCCAGATTTAACATCCCACAAGCCTACGCCACAGACGCTTGGGTGCTCGTCTACAACGAACCGCAGCAGATTTGGACGATACTGCTACCCCTGGTGATCTTGTTTGCAATCGGGTTTCACTTCCCCGCACTGCTTGTCGACGTAAGAGACCTGTTTAACGCACTAAGACCGGGCACCACAGACTCCACCGTGAAGAAGCGTGCAGACGGACCCATGACAGCACCCATCGACCGTGAGGCGATGATGGCAGAAATGCCCGGCGCAGTAGCAACCACCGACACGCAGCGCACGTCGGCACACGATGACGCACCCGTGACCGAAAGATTCAAGGTTGGGCAGGTGAGCGCACAGGGCGCATCTCAGGCAGATGTCGCACAACCCGAGATGACCAACCCGGACATGCAAACTGCGCTCAGGCACCAAGTCCCCATGACCGAAGAATTTGAACTGGGGCAGGTCGGCGCTGCCGCGCAACCAGCGGACACTTCCAGCGACCCGAACCTGCAAACCGCCCTCAAACCCCAAGTCCCCATGACTGAGGAATTTGAGATCGGGCAGGTCGGCGGGGCGACCGAACAGACAGACCCTGACGCTAGCGACCCGAACCTACAAACCGCCCTCAAACCGCAAATCCCCATGACCGAGGAATTCGAGATTGGACAGGTCGGCGGCACCGCTGAGAAAGCAGACGACGATGACCCGTGGGCAAGCATCACCAAGCAGCTAGACGACCTGAATCAGGAAGACACGAAGGACAGCTAAAACGGCTGGAACGCGGGGGCAATGGCAGTTGCATTGCCTTCCGCGTCACGGGCGTGTCGCCATGTTGTGATCATCTGCCAGATGTGTTTGCTGTCTTGTTCCTGCGCAACCTGATCAAGTTCGGTGTACGCATTAACGTCGTACAGCAGTGCCCGCAGCAGCGTATCCCTATCGGTGCCAAGGCGTGATGTAAGCTGCTGCACCGCGTCAGCAGCATCTGTGCAATGGGTCCCATCATCCAGCACAAACACGTAGTCCGCCTCGCCAGCGAGCGCCTCAATGTAATAGTGAGCACCCAGCTCGGAAATCCCCTTGAGCTGCGCGTGCAGGCACCCCACAGGGTCAAGTTCCTCACGTTGGATGATGCCGCGCATCACCGTAACGTCTTGTTGGACGTGCAACATCTCTTCCAGCAGCAGGTGCTCTGGCGTGTAGTAGCCCGTTTGCGGGTGCTGCTTGAGGTAGACGACCTTGCCGTACATTGCCACATCTTTGCCACGGTGGGGCGTGGCGACGCTGCCAAAGCGCGTGGTCGCCAGCAGATACTGTGCATCTATAAGCGTGAGCGCCTCGCCGCCCAGAAGTTCCTGGGCGATGTACACACCACCATGATTAACCAACGTCTCGTTCATCGTGTTTAGCATCACATAGGGTGGGGGGGCATCCAGGGCAGGCAGCAGGTCTTTGTAGGTGTCAAATAACACCGGGATGATCGCGTTGAGGTAGGCAAGCGCCTCATCGGAGATGAGCGAGGTCATAAACGGGGGCACCATCACCTGGTATGGGCTGTCATCATCTGATTGCCTGGGTTGCGCTAGCGCCAGCGCAAACGGTAGCGTGACCGCCCCCGTGCCCAGCACACGGATGAAGTCCCGGCGACTCGGTCGCTTTGTCATCGTCTTCCCCCTTAACATCGCTTGAATTGTGCTGAATCGTCTAGACTTGCATGTATAGCCTGCCACCAAACTCGTCAAACAGTTGATTGTCCAGGTCATCGGCGTAAGCAGCAACGGTAGAGATAATCTCGTTTGCCTCGCTCGCGTCCAACCCCGCTAATGGGCGCTCGTAGAACACATACACCACATCGTTGTAAACGCCCAGCGCGGCACTTGTAAGCTGCAAGTTGAGTTCCAGCAGGCGACGGTACAGGGGCAGCAAGTTCGCATTGGGGATGTGCAAAATCGGCGACAGCACCTGCAAAAAGCCGCGTCCATCATGCTCGGAAAGGTACACTTCAATCACAGCAGAGCCACGCCGGAAGCTCCAGCCGTAGCCCTCATCCGTGTTCATCCGCACATCAGCGGGGTTCAGCCCAATTTGTGTGAGAATGCCATCAATAGTTTGGGCATGTTGCTCGATAGTGGGCTGTGTGCTGCCCTGCTGACGAGGTTGGTTCCTGCCACCAAAAAACATGAGCTTACTCCTTGCCGCGCCTGTTGGGGTTGTCTGACGGGTTTTCTTCTGCGGGAACGCTGTAGTACAGGTGTGCCCTGGGGTGGGGCGTGCGCTGTCTATGCACAGCAAAGGGGAAAATCGCACCGCAGGTCTCGCAGTAATACAGCCCCTCTGCGCCTGCCTTGCTCAAGTTGCCACATGTCCCGCAGTACAAACGGTTTGGGTCGGCAAGGCGCTCTTCGTAGTACCGCTCGAACAACTGGCGAATTTTTGAGATGTGTAACCCATACAGCAGCCCGGTTTCGCGCTCTGCGTTCCGGGTGAGCATCCCCACCACATCCCCGCGCCCATCAATGAGCGGTGCCCCGGTGAAGCTCGGTGGCAGCGTTTTGGGGAACGTTGTTGGGAACCATCCGGCAGGTAAAGGCATTGGGGCATTACGGCGCTCGCCATGCGCTTCGTGCTCTGTGTAATCATCGGCAATCAGCGGCATACCCGGCGGCACAGAACCGGACGGCGTTGTATCTCGGAGGACAGACACTTCAATATCTGTGCCGATGAACGCCAAGTCATACCCGGGGTAGGAGCGCACCACCTGCGCCATAAACGGCTCGCCGCTCCGTGTGATGAGCGTCACTTCGGTGGCGCTGCCCACGACAAACCGTGCGGTAGCAACCAGACCATCGCGCACCACCAAAAACCCAGACCCAATGCCATTCGGTCCGCCACGCACGCCAAACTCCAGCATAGGCGGGGCACCGTTTGCACGTATCCGCTGAGAATCCTGTGTGTTTGGGGGCTTCCACTGCCGTCCCGGTAAGGCCGGCGGCATGGGTGTCGCCACCTGCTGCCTAGACTGCGTGTAGTTGGGGTTTGGCGGCGGTGGCGGCGGCGTGATGGGGGGTGTTTGCGATGCAATCAACGCCCCCAACCGCCCCTGAATGTCGCTATTGTGCGGGTCGTGCTGGAGCGCCATCTGGTAGCACTGAATGCGAAAGTTCACATCTGGGCTGGTCTCTGCTAGCCACATCAGGGCGACAGCCCGCACATCTGGGGGTAGGGTGGGGTCGTTTAGCCCCTGGCGCAACAGTTGATCGCCGATCGGCAGGTCGCCCGCCCGTATCGCTGCGATGCCTTGTTGGATTTCGTGAAGCGACATT
This sequence comes from uncultured Anaerolineaceae bacterium, assembly GCA_964451095.1. Classification (GTDB taxonomy): domain Bacteria; phylum Chloroflexota; class Anaerolineae; order Aggregatilineales; family Phototrophicaceae; genus DAOTTY01. The sequence continues at coordinate 28,607 of CAYVGI010000024.1, read as the reverse complement.
ACAACCTTTTACCTTTGCCCCTGCGTGACCTCTCGTGCCATCATGTTAACCCAAAATTGATGCTAAATCTACTCTACACGAACCCACTCGGACTCCGCTTCCATTTGCTCTGGTAGGCGCACAAGCTGGAACCACGTCTGCCCGGGTTTAAAGGCGAGCGGCTCGCCATCTTTTGTCTCCAGGTAGATCAGCGACTCGCGTGTTGGGCGGTGCCAGCGTGCCTCATAGTAGCGTCCATCCCGCAGCAGCAGCGCCTCACCCTCGAACCAAACCTCAATTTCGATGCTGTAGCTGCGGCTGCCCTGCCACTCGCTTTCCACAATATCAGTAAAATAGTGATTGGCATAAACCACAACCACATTCTGCGCAGAGACCTGCTGGTTGGTCGTTGCATCAAAGTGGGGAAGCCCATCACTCATACGCATATAAACGCCCTGTTCTGCATCATATGTCCACTGCACACGGGTTGCCCGGTAGCGCACATCAAGTGCATTTGCTGTGCCGTTTTCATTAGCGGGCACGTCCGCAGAGAACGTCATGCCCTGCAAATCCTGGCGCTCGTTGATGCCATCCGTGCTGGCAAGCTGCCAGATCGCCTGCGGATTCACAAACAAGTTGTGGGGCACGGGGATCGTCTCATCCCGGAAGTAGTACGGTGCACCATACAGCACGCCTTTGTACGCCCGCTCTGCAAAGTCTGACGGCGGCAAAATCGGTTTACCCTGCGCCAAGCGTGCGTCCACAATGTCCATCGCTTCCGTACCGTAGATGCGCTCCTCTACGCCAGTGCTGCCACCAGAAAACGCCAGGATTGCCCGGTACATGGCGGAGAGTTCGTAATCAATAAGGCGGGCGCTGCGCACAGACCCAACCCGTGCGGGCGAGGTGCCATAGTACACGGCGGAGAAGCGCGTTAGTCCGCCTTCCGCGTAGTGCTCAAAGACCAAATCTGCCTGCCCCACGCCTGCCTGTGGGCGCACCAGGGGCGGCGCGTTGGAAATCTTGGCGACAATCGGGCGGCGCTGCAATACGCTAATGTCTTCCACGATTTGCCCAGTGAGCGGGTTCATATCCGGCGGGTAAACCTGCCCGGCGATTTCTGTTGCCGCCGCCGTCGCCGTTGGTACGTCAACGACTTCTTCTTCCGCTTCGGCGGTTTCGGTGGGTGGCACAGTCGCCACATCGGTTTGGGTAGCGTCATCGGGTTGTACGGGGATCACAATCGCCCCGGGAGTTGTCGTCAGTTGCAGGTCGGGTTCCGCTTCGGTAACGCCTGCTGGTGAGGCTATCGTACATGCCATCACCACAATGCTCGCAACAACACTAAAGAGCACACGCATCTGCACAGCTTGCTCCGTTACAGTCAACTTGATGTAACATTATAGGCAAGGTCATGGTTGGTGAACAGAATTCACACGGGTAAATGAGAAAAACGATTTGCCTTCAGCCAAAATTTATTTTATCTTTAGTAGCAGTACCGCTTGATGCCGCGTCCAGCTTAGTTGACTTGCCTATAGCTGGGGGCTATAATCATCTGTACCTATTCAGTAACGTAAGCTGCAATCAATTTGTAGCTCTGGACGAGTGGAGTGCCTAGATGCCACTTCAGGCAAACCTAAGAGACATCAGTGCAACACAGGTTCTTAACCTCATTAACCTTGCAGGCAAGACGGGGATGCTTACCGTCTATGAGGGCATCTTGACGGAAGAGCTAGATGCGATGAAGAACCCCAAGCAAAAAGCTGGGGCAGAGCGCTGCAAGATCGCCTTCAACTCCGGTAAGTTGATTTACGCATCCATGGGTGGGCAAGACGCTGACCTGATTACGGTGCTCAACAAGGCGGGCAAGCTAACCGACTCACAGGCGAAGATCATCCGGGAACGGGCGAAGAACAGCAACGACAAGGCGCTTGCGCTGCTGCTGATTAACGCCAACTACGTAACTCAAAATGATATTGTCGCCAGCATCCAGCACCACACGCTGGATGTCGTGTACAACATGCTTTCGTGGGAAGACGGTCCGTTCCGGTTCGATGACGGGGTAATGCCCAGTAACGAGCGCATCCTTGTGCCGATTGACCTGGAAAATGTCATCATCGAGGCATCGCGTCGCATCCAGCAGGGCAAAAAGCTGCTCGACGAAATCCCCGACCTCAACGTGTCGCTCAAATTCCCGGAAAACCCGAAAGAGAAGTTCAAGGGTATCCACCTCAGCGTGGAGGAATGGCGCGTTGTGTCCTTCGTGAACCCGAAGAACAGCATCAAGCAAATTGCCAAGGCGAACAACATGTCCGACATGGAAATTCGCCGGGTCGTCTATGGCTTGATGATGGCAGGGTTGGTTCAAATCGTGAAACCTGTTGACGGCGCTGGGGCAGCAGCAGGCGGGCGTGCCAAGCCGCGCCGCCCATCCCGCCAAAAGTCGCAGGTCTCCGAGGGGGTTGTGAACAAGCTCATCGACAAGATCAAATCACTTTAACTGTCATCTTTGCAACATAAACTGGAAGAGCAGGTGCACGAATGCAAACGGTTAAAATGGTAATCACCGGACCCTTCAGTTCTGGTAAGACGGAGTTCATCCGCTCCATCAGCGAGATTGAAGTTGTTTCTACCGAAAAAGGCATCTCCGAAGACACGGCGGAGTCTCGCGTAAAAGAGCAAACAACCGTTGCGATGGACTTCGGTCGTATTACGGTGGACGATGATCTTGTGTTGTACCTGTTTGGTACGCCGGGGCAGCGCCGCTTCGACTTCATGTGGGAGATTCTCGCAGAGGGTATGTTGGGCTTTGTGGTGATGGTAGATAGCGCCAAGCCGGAAACGTTCCGCGAAGCAAAAAGCATTCTGGAAACCTTCCGTGCCTATGCACCCACCCCCTACGTGGTAGCGGCAAACAAGCAAGACCATCCCGACGCGTGGGACCCGGAAGACCTGCGCATCGCGCTGCGCATTGAGGAAGACGTGAAGCTGCTGCCGTGCGTGGCGAAAGACAAAGAGAGCGTGAAGGCAGTTCTGCTGGAACTGCTGTACTCGATTCTCGAAGAGATGGAAGGGTAGCAACCCGCTTTCGCTGGCATTTGCCAGCAGGAATCCATCTCGTGCACGCTCAACTTGTGCTCCATCCCCACCCACAGTAAAGGTTTGCTTGTCTTGGCAACACTTGTAACAGAACAGGGCATCGTCCACTATGAATCCTACGGTCGTGGGCGACCTGTTCTACTGCTACATGGGTGGTTGGGGTCTTGGATGTTGTGGCGCCAGTCGATTGAGATCCTCGGTAACGAGTTCCGTACCTACGCGCTAGATTTCTTCGGCTTCGGCGAGTCTACTGACCGCAACGAAGACTTCTCAGTCGAGAACTTTGTGCTGCTCGTCAACCAATTTATGGATCGGCTGGGTATCGTAAAAGCACCGCTGATCGGTCACTCAATGGGCGGTACCGTCTCACTAAGCTCCGCCGTCAGCTACCCGGAGCGCATCGTCAAGGTAATCGTCATTGGTTCTCCCATCCAGGGCACATCGCTGAACGTTATCCTGAAGGCATCTGGCAATCAACAGTTTGCCAACCTGGTGTGGACGTTCCCGAACTTGGTGCGCCTGTTCGTGCGCGGCTACTCTTACTTTATGGCGAACGATGGGCAGACCATATCCCAGATGGTTTCCGACGACATATCCAAGGTAACGGTGAATTCCTTCTTCCAGAGCATCGGCACATTGCGAGAGACCGACCTACGAGAAGACATTCGCAGCCTAAAGATGCCTGTGATGGGAATGTATGGTAAAAAAGACATTATCGTACACCCCCAGCAGTCCAAAGTCCTGGTGGAACACGTTCCGCAGGCGCACATCGACTGGTACGAAAACGCCGGGCACTTCATCATGCTCGACCAGCCAGACCGTTTTCACAGCTCGGTGATCAATTTCCTTAACCACGGCTAGCCGCAGGCAGGGAGCCTTGCCCTATGCCAACAACCAAAATGAAGCGCTTCATCCTGGAGGACACAGCACCCGTTCCTCCGTTTAATGAACCTGCCAACCAGCTCACTATTGGCACGCGCCCGCTGCGCATCTACCACGAGAACCTGATGACGGACTACTTCAACCGCAAGGGGTATCGGCTGGAGCTAGCAAAACCGCTCACTGATCGGATGCAGGTGTTCATGATCCAGGAGCCAGCAATCGCTTACCGCGATAGCCTGTGGTTCGACGAAGAATTCCTGGACTATTTTGTAACCGAAGCGGAAAAGCTAGGTGGGCGTGCCTGCCGTGCCGCTGTACCCCGCGATGACGAGTGCTATAAAACGTACTCCTACCGGCTGGCGCACAACCTGGAAGAGAGTTACACCGCCGACGAAAAGCCCATCTACCTGCTGGACTTGTGGTACCTACCGCGCGGCTTCACGCCAGACATTACCACCATCGTCATTCCCAGCAACTACAAGCGCAAGGGCTTTTACACCGTGCCGGACTTTATGGCGACGGAACCCGGCGACCTGGTGCACCTGCTGCCCGCACGATCCGTGCTTTTTATAGAAACGTGGTTTCATGTCTACGTCGCCAGCATTATCTTCGGTGTGTTCGCTCGCGCCAGCCGCCTGGACGATTACATTGCTACCCATAACCTGTACTCGCTCAAGCTGCTGTGGCGTGCCATATTGGAACAAAAGCAAATCCTGAACACGTCCGATGTGGTGCAAGTGGGGCGCGGCACCACCATCCATCCCACAGCGACTATCACCGGTCCGGCAACAATTGGCGACAATTGCAGCATCGGTCCGGGCGTGATTATCGACAACTGCACCATTGGCGACAATGTCACCATAGACACGGGTTCTGTGTTGTCGCTCAGCGTAGTGGCAGATGGCTGCTTTTTGCCATTCCGCTCGTCCCTGTTTATGACATCCCTGATGGAAAACACCATCGTGGCGCAAAACACCTGCCTACAGATGTGTGTAATCGGGCGCAACAGCTTCATCGGTGCCAGCAACACCTTTACAGACTTCAACCTCATCGGCAAAGTAAACCGTGACAGCCACGGGCGGGCACTGCGCACGGTGCCGCGTCCAATCGGTGCGGCAAACGCCAGCCTGGAAATTGAAAACACGGGACAAACGGTGCTGGGCGGCGCGGTGGGGCACAACTGCCGTCTGGGGTCGGGGCTAATCGTCTTCCCAGGGCGTATGATCGAATCTGACGTGGTGATGTTCGCGTCTCCGCAGCGGCGTGTGGTCAGCCGCAGTGTCACGTTCGAGGAAAGCGATCACCATTACGTTAAAGGGGGCGTGGAGGCACACCGCCGACTTTACCCACGCCCCGGCGAGATGAGCCAGGACGAGCTACTGGAAACCTGGGACGAATGGTGAGAATTACCGGAGAACACATGACCACTCCCTACGACGCTCACAACACAGCGGCAGTGGAAGACACATTTGCATTTATCTTTCATCCGATAGATATCAAGCGCGACGTTCAGCGCAAATACCCGCTGCTGGGGCACATGCTCACAGAGCCACAGATCAACTTCTTCTCACGCTTTTTCCCACCTGTGTACATCTCGGAGGTAACCGGAGCGCGGTCTGTAGAAACGGGCAACGAAATACGCGGATGGTTCATCGCTGCGCCCTACACCCCACCGACGATGATGTCGCTCCCGGTGAACGAGGTGTACGACAAGCTTGTCGCCTGTGGGCACATGGCAGAGCGGCTGGGCGCAAAGATACTTGGGCTGGGTGCCTACGCCGCCGTTGTAGGAGATGCCGGGAAAACCGTTGCAGAACGCCTGGACATCCCGGTGACGACCGGGGACAGCTACACCGTCGTCATGGCGGTGGAGGGTGTGCGCGAGGCGGCACGCCGAATGGACATCAATATGCAAGCGTCTACAGTTGCCGTCGTCGGCGCAACAGGTGCGATCGGGAAAACATGCGCCCGCCTCATTGCGGAAGATTGCGCCCACCTACGCCTGGTAGGGCGGCGGCAGGAAATGGTCGAGCGCGTCCGGGAGCAGTGCCAGGGCAACCAGGCACACATCACCGCCAGCACCGATGTCAACACCATCTACGATGCAGACCTTATCCTCACGGTAACGAACGCCGTGCACGCTGTCATCGAACCGAACCACCTTAAACCCGGTGCTGTAGTCTGCGATGTCGCCCGCCCACGCGATGTTTCACGGCGGGTGTTCGAGCAGCGCGACGACGTACTTGTCATTGAGGGCGGCATGGTGGAGGTGCCCGGTCCGGTGGAGTTCAACTTCGATTTCGGCTTCCCAGCGAAGATGTCCTATGCGTGTATGGCGGAGACGATGGCGCTAACCATGGAGGGGCGTTACGAGGACTATACCATTGGCAAAGACATTCCCCTGGCACGCGCACGGGCAATCGCACACATCGCCGCCAAACATGGTTTTAGGCTGGCGGGCTTTCGCAGCTTCGAAAAAGCAGTGAGCGACGAGACCATCGCAGCAGTGCGGGAACGCGCTGCAATCACGCGAAAAACATGGTCGCCCGTCACCAGCTAGGTACACCCACAGGCAATTTGTGTGATTTCCGTTGGAAAATTTCAACGGGGTCTTAGCCATTAGTAGCTTTTACGCCCCTGAACGAGTATCATAATAAAGATAAGTGAAGTACAGTTATTGCCTGCATCGCAGTCCACAAGCGATTGCTGATCGCCAGGGCGACCTCGCACGTAAGTTACATTGAAGGAGCCACCTTGTGAGCAAGGGACGCATTCTTGTCGTAGAAGACGACTTCGACATCTCCAACATGCTGCGCATCTATTTTAACGGGCAGGGGTATGAGGTGCAGGTCGCACCACGCGGTGCAGAAGCGCTCGCAGCCACGCGCAAGCAGCTCCCCAAGTTAATTGTGCTGGACATTATGCTGCCAGATATGAACGGCTATGACGTTTGCCGCGAGCTGCGCACCACAACCCGTACCAGCCACATTCCCATTATTTTTTTGACGCAAAAAGATGAGCGCAGCGACCGCATCGCAGGGCTGGAACTTGGGGCAGACGACTACATCACCAAGCCGTTTGACATTGAAGAGCTAAAGCTGCGCGTACAAAATGCCATTGCTGCGGCAGACCGTCAGAATCAAATTGATCCACGCTCCAACCTGCCCACCGGGCGGCTCATTGAGGAGCACCTGCGCAGCCTGATGCACGAGCCACAGGACTGGGCATACATGGACATCAAGATTAACACCTTCGATGCCTTTACCGAGGTGTATGGCTTTGTTGCTGGGGACGAAGTGATCCGCTTTATGGCGCTGCTTATTGGCGAGGTGATTGACGAAGTGGGCACCCCCAACGACTACGTGGGGCACCCTGGGCGAGATAACTTTGTCGTCATCACCCATGCAGACAACCACACCAAGCTGAAGAAGCGCCTCATAGAGCGCTTCGACGAAGAGGTAAAGCAGCATTACTCATTCATTGACCGTGAGCGCGAGTACATCCTTGCGCCAACAGCCGACGGTGGCGAACGCCAAACACCGCTTATGACCCTATCCGTTGGGGCAGTTTCTACCAAAACACATCAGTTCTCCGATATTCGAGAGATCACCGAGCTTGCAGCGGAAGATCGTCGCGGTGGACTGAGCAGTGCCGACGCCGGCTCTAAGCTGTTGTCGTCCTGGTAGTGCCCCTTGTTGACGAACCCACCACACGGCGGCTTAGACTGCCGTATTTTTTTACATCATTGGTCGAACGTCTGTTTGGTTTTGGTTAAAAAACGATGCTCACTCTTGCTATCATCTTAACGCTAACTGGACTTTTCATCCTTGTCGGGATTGGGGTGTGGGTGCGTATGCGCCGCACCATGAGCAAACCGCTCCACGTAGAGAAAACGCTCGAACAACGGCAGACCATCACGCAAGGTGACGCTGCCCCATCAAGTGAAGCTGTGCTCGTTGCCAGGGAATATGGACAACTGGTTTACGTGAACTCGCAGGCGAAGCAGTGGCTTGGCTTGCGCACGGGCACCCCCTCACTGGAACACGTCGCCCGCAACGCCAACCCTACAGACAGCTTTCGCTCTTTGTTTGCGGGTGCCTCCCACGCGACCTTCCAGCTTGGTGACCGCTGGGTAGAGGGCACCGCCATGCAAGTTCCTGCGGAGAATGAAATCCGCACGGTTGTCACACTCAGGGAGCTTAACGGCGGCAACGGCAACGGGCACACCAACGGTGCGGGGCAGCTAGACGTGTCTGCATCCATGCAGATTATTGCGGAAATTGGCGAAACGGTGAACGCGAGCCTGAGCGTGGAGCAGGTGCTCCAAGCAATCCTGACGATCATTGGCAAATACGTCCCCATAGATGCCGGGGAAATCTGCCTGTTCGACGAGCGAGACGGGATGCTGCACCAGCGCGGTTGGGTCGGGGACTCTGCTTATGTGCTGGCGCTGGCAAATGCGGGCGGCGCATATGGCGTGGGAGAGGGCATTAGCGGGTGGGTTGCCCGCTACAAAGAGCCGCTGCTCGTGCCAGACGTAACCGCCCCAGATGCCGTCAAACCCAAGCTGATGAACAACCAGTACCGCAGCTTTGTCGCCGTCCCGCTGATGCTGGGCGAACGCTTCATCGGCACGTTGGAACTGGTGCACGGAACACCAGGGCACTTCAAGCAGTCCCACCTCGCGCTGCTACAAACCCTGGTCAAACCCACTGCCACGGCAATCTACAACGCGGAACTGTACTCCGCGCAAATCCAGCGCATTGACGACATCGCCAGCTTGCAGCGCGTGGCACAAACAGACGCCATGGAGAGCGATGTCGCCTCCGTCTTCATGACGCTTAACGAGCGCATCGCCCAACTCATCGAAGCAGAAGTGTGCGGCATTTTGCTGTACGACCCGCAGCGGGAGCTTGCCGTCGGGCAGACGCCCTTCTTTGGTTTGCCAGACGGATTGGTACGGGCGCTTGCTATTCCGGTTAAGGAAAGCGCCCCCGCCCATGGTATCTGGACACGTCAGACCGCTTGGGTTTCCAACGACCCCTACGACAACGACATGGTAGAGGCGATGGGCATCGCGCCAATCGTCGTGGCGGCGGGTTTGCGTAACATCGCACTGGTGGTCATGCGCATCGGTCGCCAGCGCATCGGCATGGTGATGGTCGCCAACAAAACCGCTCTCAGCGGGTTCACCACCCCAGATATGCAAAATCTAAAAATTCTCGTCGCACAGGCGGCAATCGTCGTCGAAAATGTGCGCTTGTTCCAGCGGGAGCAACGACAGGACACTGAGCTTGTGGGGCTGCAAGAGATCACCCACGCCATTGGTGCGCTGAGCAACGAGAACGAAGTTTTTGTCTATTCGGACATCAACGTGCGTATTGCCGGGCTAATGAACATCCAGATGTGCGGCGTGCTGCTGTACGACGAAGAGCGCAACGCTTTGGTTGCCCAACCGCCCTTCTATGGGGTGAGCATTGATCTTATCGACGGCTACGAGATTGATCTCTCCGCCAATGAGGTCATTGGTGAAATATGGGAAGAACAAGACTTCTGGTATAGCAACCGTGCCATGGCGGATACACTCGTTTACTCCGCTGGGCTGGCAGAAATGGCGGAGCGCGTCGGTGTGGAAAAAACCCTCATCGCCTCGCTAACGGTTGGCGGGCGCAAAATCGGCGCGGTGCAGGTTTCCAATAAGCACTCCGGTGAGGACTTCAACGACAACGACGCCCGCCTGCTAATGATCTTTGCAACGCAGGCAGCAGCAATCATCCAGAACGCCCGGCTAGTGCGCGAAGTACAGCGCCGCGCAGAGGAAGCAGACCGCCTGCGCCTCATCGCAGAGCGTGCGGGCAATCTCGTGTCTATGGATGAGACGCTGGCACCCGTCCTCTCAGAGGTCGCCCGCCTGCTGGAAAGCCAGCTTGCTTTCCTCAGTGTACACAACCCCGAAACAGGCACAGTGATAACCCATCCGCGGGCGGTATTCGGCGCGGAACTTGATGTTGCCTTACGTTATGACCCATCCGACGCGACAACGATGTCGTTAGTCACGCTAACCCAGCAACCCCTCATTGCCAACGACCCCGCCGCAACCCAAGAGGCAGTTGCCTATCAGCAGATCGCGCAGCTACTCGGCATTGAGCGCATGTTGGTTGTTCCGCTGCTCATCGGTGACCGCAGCCTGGGTGAGCTAGGCATTGCCAACCGTCACAACCCTTACGATGAAACAGACGTTGAACTGCTCACAAGCGTGGCAACTCAGCTAGGCGCGACGATTGACCGTGTGCGGCTCTTCGAAGCGGCAGAGGTCAACCTGGAGCACCGTGTGCGAGAGTTGGAAGCCATCTCCAACATCAGCAAAACGCTGAACGAAACACTTGAGGTCAACGCCGTACTGGATAGCGTTCGGCGGGAAGTCGCCGCCGCAACCGATGCCGATGGCAGCACCGTCATCATGACGCGCGATGTAAGCAACTGGGATCAGGAGGTCAAAGTCGCCCGTGTTGCCATGCGCATAGGCGAAGAAGACCTGTTCGACGGGCTGGCAGAAAACGAACGGGCGGCACTCGCAACCCCCAACACTGCCTACGTGGTGAACAACTACGCCGCCACAGACTTGCACCCCCAACCGTCAAACGCGCGTTCTGCCATCGCCATCGCGTTTACCTACGCATCCATTCCCGTGGGTATCATCCACCTGCACGACACACGCGAGGCGTACTTCGACGAGCGAGCAGCGGCATTCCTCAAGACCGTTGCATTGAAGGCATCGTTGGGGTTTGGCAACGCCGTGCGCCAGCAGGAGCAATTCACGCGCAATCGCATCCTGATCCAGCGTGTAGACCAACTCAACCAGATCTTCGAACTGGGGCAGATGCTGCAAACAGACGTTGACCCCGATGTGATGCTCGAGGCGATTGCCTACAGCATCGTGCAAAGCGTGGGCTTCGATGTTGTTGTCATCACCATGATCGACCCGGCAGACGGCTTGCTCAAGCGCAAGACACAGGCGGGGTTGCCCGTCGAGATATTCGAGCGCAGCAAGGCAGATGTGCTGCCCGCGAACATGCTGGGAGACCTGCTGCAAGACGATCTCCGCATCAGCGAGTCCTACTTCTTTCCACTGGAAACGATCCTGGAATGGGAGATTGCTGGGCTAGATGCGCTGAGCGCCGCCTACACAGGCAACCGCACCATCCATGCGGAGGGACCCAACGCTTGGCGCGATGGCGACATGCTGCTTGTGCCCATCACAGGTGCTGGCGGAGAACTGCTCGGCATCATGAGCGTGGATCGCCCGCAGGACAACCGCCGCCCCACCCAAAGTCGGGCGGAGGTGCTGGAAATTTTCGCGCATCAAGCGGCGGCAACCATTGAAAACAACCGACTCTACCTGGAAAGTGTGCGCAACGCAGAGCAGGAAGCTATGCTCAACGAGATGCTGGAGGACGTTGCCAGTACCCTCAACATCAATGACATTGTGGAATCTGTCGCGCACAACATGCTGCGCCTTGCGCCCTTCCAGCACATGACGGTTGCCCTCCAGGACGACGCCGAACAGGGTTACATCCTGTACCAAATCGAAGTGACCCCAGAACACGCGCTTCGTATGGCGAAGGAGCGCAAGAGCAACCTGGACTACACCGCGCTCGCCCGCACTATCAACAGCGGGGCGGACTACGTCTACACCCGCCAGAACGACATCGCCGCCTACAAAGACCTGACCGAACTCCACGGCAACGGTGAGCGCGTGTCGGTCCTCCTGCCCCTTAACGCCGGTGGGCAGACCATGGGAGCGTTGCACCTGGGCAGCCACAAAGAGAACAACCTCCACCTGGAAACGTTGCGCACAACCCTCTCCCGTATCGCAAGCCTCACTGCCGTAGCGATCCAGAATGCCCGCTTGTTCAACCAGGCAGTAAACTTGCAGGTGTTCAACGAGTCCGTCGTAGAGTCCATCCAACAGGGTATCGTCGTGATGGATCGCTCCGGGCGTGTTATCTCATCCAACCGCTTCCTGCAAGACGAATATGGATGGAACATCGACGAGATGGGCGTCCGCCGGGATATATTCGACTACGGACCTGAGCTTGCTGACGTGCTGGCAGAGCCACTCCGCACGGTGTTGGAAACGGGCGAACCGTTCCGGGTGATCAATCATCGCACCCAACAGGACAACAACACCATCGTCCGTAACTTCTTCATGTATCCGCTCGTCTCGCGTGAGGTCATCAACGGAGCGGTACTGCTCATCGAAGACGTGACCGAGCGTGCGTCCCTGGAAGCTGACCTGGAAGCGCGTGCCGCGCAGCTTGCCGCGCTCACCCGCACCTCCGGCATGATTACCAGTACGCTCCAGCGCGAACAAGTTATTGAGCTGGCGCTGGACGCAATGCAGGAGATTGTGGACTACGATACGATGTCTATCTGGCGGCGCATTGACCCCGAAACCATGCAACTGGTGGGCATACGCGGTTTGAACATCGAAATGAACCCACCGATCCGGGCGCGTGTCGCCGATGTGACCCGCATTCAGCACATCATTGAAACCAGTCACACGATGACGATTGACCACCTGCCCCACTACCTGGAGACGTATGCCTACAGCCTGCCAGGGGACGCAGGTTCCCACAGTTGGCTGGGGGCACCGCTCATCCACCAGGGTTACGTCATTGGTATGGTCGTCGTCACCAAGGAGGATGCCGGCTTCTACACATCACAGGCGGAGCAGGCGGCTATCACGTTCGCCAATCAGGTTGCGGTTGCTATCACCAACGCGGAACTGTTTACAGAGACCCGCGCCCGCACAGAGCGTCTCAGCGTGCTCAACCGTGTATCGCTTGCCCTGGTACAATCCATGGATAGCGAAAACATCTTTGAAATCGCCCTGACGGAAATCGCCAATGCCCTGAACTCCGAGCAAGCACGCGCTATCGTGTTCGACCGCAACGCGGAAGTCGGTCGCGTGATCGTGGACTACCCACGCGGTGAGATAACGCCCACCCAACAGTTCCGCATCCGTAAACGGTCAGTTTATCGCTACATCCTGGATCGACGGCAGCCACTCGTGTACAGCCACGACATCGCCAACATGCCGGAGACGCTGGACGATGATGTGCGCGAGGAAATTGAAGTGCGGGGACTGCGCGACTACTTGCTGCTGCCTATGATGGCAACCGGGCGCATGATCGGTGCCTTTGAGTTTGAAACACGCACAAAAACACTGACCCTCGGCGCAGAAGCACTCGAAATCGGTTTAATCATCGCCAACCAAACGGCAATTGCCATCCAGAACGCTAACCAGCTAGAGGAAATTACCACCCGCACGCGCGAGCTAGAAACCCTGCTAGAAGCAGCACAGTCCACGTCAATGACCATGGACTTGCAGAAGGTGTTCGCCACGGTTGTCGAACTCATGCTGAACACGCTGGACGTGGACGACTGCGCCATCATGATCCTGGACGACCTGGAAGACACACTGCAAGTTCAGATTGATGTGAACCGTGACGGCAACCAAGATCGCGTCAGCCCGGTTGGCACACTGCTCAACGTGTCCGAATATCCGGCAAAGGCACAGGCACTGCGCACCCGCGAGGTAATTGTCATCCACGTAGACGACCCACGCGCCGACGCCCGCGAAATCGAAGAACTGCGTGAACAGAACGACCAAGCACGTATGCTCGTGCCGCTGGTCATGCGCGAGCAGTCCATCGGGCTAATTCAGGTGGAGCTTACCGACCCGAACCGCCGCATCAGCGAGCAGGAACGCCGCCTTGCGCGTGCGCTCGGCTCTCAGGTGGCAATCGCCATTGACAACGCCCGCCTCTCGACTGAGACGGCGGCACAAATTGATGAGCTATTCATCATCAATGACCTCAGCCAGGCGATTTCCTCGACCATCAACGTTGACCAGATGCTCAAGATCGTGCGTGAGCAAGTTCCAGCAGTGACGGGTGCCTCCGAGATGTATGTGGCACTGTACGATAACGACACGCAAATGATCTCGTTCCCGCTGGCAATCCGCGATAGGGCACAGATCAACATACCGCCACGTAAGCTCAACAGTGATGAGGTCTCGTTCGTTATTCGCAACAAGCGACCGCTGAACCTGGACAACAACTACTTCAGCGCAGAGGAACTGCGCAACAGCTTGGGGCTAACCAACGGTGAAGGCGACGTGAACAGCTACCTTGGTGTGCCGCTGGTTTCCGGCGATGAGGTGCTGGGCGTGCTCGCCGTTAGTGACCGTGAGCGCACGCGTGCATTTGGGCTAAACGACCAGCGCATCCTCACGACGGTGGGGTCACAGTTAGGTGCGATGCTGCAAAACGCCCGCCTATTCGAGCGCATCCAGAACTTCGCCAACGACATGAACGAACTCGTTCAAGACCGTACGCAGGAACTACAAGAAGAGCGCGACCGCCTGGACATGCTCTATCAAATCACTGCCGAACTGGCGCTCACACTGGACATGGATCGTGTGCTCAGCCGTGCGTTACAAATGATCGCCAGCGCAATCAAGGCGAACGATGGCGTTATCATGCTCATCGACCCGATGACGGACAAGCTCTACAACCGGGCATCACTCAGTCGTCCGTCTATTGCCCCCGATGAAGACCGACAAACCCACCCGGCAGAGGCACTTGCCTACCGTCTCATCCACGATGAGGACGACGAACACGAACTGCTCGTAGACGACCTCCATCAGGAGGACTTCTGGGATCGTGACGTGATGGGCGCAGAACAGTGGCGCAGCGCTATCGCTGTGCTGCTGGAGACAAACGAGGACGTACAGGGGGCGCTTGTCCTGCTCAACCGTGAGGTTGCCGCCTTCCCTGCCCCACTGCTCAACCTCGTCACTGCGGCGGCAAATCAGGTTGCATCTGCCATCAACAATGCAGACCTGTACCAGCTCATCCGTGACCAGGCAGAGCGCCTGGGGACGCTGCTGCGCACCGAGCAGGAAGAGGCAGAGAAGAGCAACGCTATCCTGGAAGGTATCGCCGATGGTGTGATGCTCACAGACGACCAGGGACGCATTAGCCGCTTTAACAGCGCCGCAGAGGAAATGCTGGGGCTAGCGCGGGATGAGGTCATGCAGCGTACACTGGATGAACTGATTGACGCCTATGGCGAGTCTGTGGCGACATGGGCACAACCCATCCTGGAACGCACGCAGAGCGGCGGCGTGAGTGTGACAAATCCGTTCCTGGCAAACCGCCTTAACGTCGGCGACCGCGTGGTGAGCGTGAACATCGCGCCAGTGCACACGGGTCCGCAGTATCTCGGCGCTGTTTCGGTGTTCCGTGATGTGACCCGCGACGTAGAGGTGGACAACTTGAAGAACGAATTCATACGCCGGGCAACACACGAACTGCGTACCCCCCTCACACCCATCAAGGGCTTTGCCAGCATGATGCTGACACCCGACGATGGCATGTC